>JAOXSF010000085.1 GCA_025800125.1 Marinobacterium sp. | reverse complement strand
CCTGCGATGATCCGGTTTTTTGTTTCTCTCGGTTCTGGCAGCGATCAGCCGCCCAGTACAGATATATCGGCAACCGCCAGGAAGCGGTTACGCAGCTGAGCCAGCAGTGCCAGACGGTTGTTACGTACCGCCTCGTCTTCTGCCATCACCATGACATCATCGAAGAAGCGGTCAACGTCACCGCGCAGGCTGGCCAGAGATTCCAGTACCTGACGGTAGTTACCTTCCGCTGTCGCCGCGTCCAGAGTGCTCTGCAGGCCGTTCAGGGCACTGTACAGGGCTTTCTCGGCATCTTCCTGTAGTACGCCTTCATTGACGGCAGCGTTGCTGTCAGCGCCCTGCTTGGTGAGGATGTTGGATACACGCTTGTTGGCGGCGGCCAGTGCATCGGCTTCAGCCAGGCTGCGGAAGTGGCTTACCGCTTTCACACGCTGATCGAAGTCCAGTGGACGGGTCGGGCGAACCGCCAGTACCGACAGGAATACTTCCGCCGGGATGCCTTCCTCTTCATACCAGGCGCGGAAACGCTCCAGCATAAAGTCCAGCACGGTATCTTCCAGCCCTTCACGGGCTTTCAGATTGTTGTGGCTGTCTGCGGCAACGCTGAGCAGTTCACGCAGGTCCAGGTTCAGGTTGCGCTCAACGATGATGCGCAGTACACCCAGTGCCGCACGGCGCAGGGCGAACGGATCTTTGGAGCCAGTAGGTGGCTGGTTAATACCGAACAGGCCGGTCAGAGTGTCCAGACGATCGGCGATGGCTACCGCGATACCCGGTGCAGTCTGCGGCAGTTCATCGCCCGCGAAACGTGGCATGTACTGTTCGTTCTGCGCCAGCGCAACGTCTTTGTCTTCACCGTCGTTCAGTGCGTAGTGGTAACCCATCAGGCCCTGCAGATCGGTGAATTCGTACACCATATCGGTCATCAGGTCAGTTTTGGCCAGCATCGCAGCGCGGCTGGCTTTGGCCTGATCTTCACCCATATCTGCCGCGATACGCTCCGCCAGAGTGGCGATCCGTACAGCCTTGTCATGCAGGGTGCCCAGATCTTTCTGGAACACGATGGTTTTCAGCTGTTCGATACGGCTTTCCAGCGTCTTCTTCTTGTCGGTTTCAAAGAAGAAAGCAGCGTCGGCCAGACGAGGGCGGATAACCTTCTCGTTACCTTCAATCACCTGCTGCGGGTCTTTCGACTCGATATTGGCGATGGTGATGAAGTTTGGCATCAGCTTGCCGTCAGCATCGGTAACGTGGAAGTATTTCTGGTGCTCCGCCATGGAGGAGATCAGCGCCTGCGCCGGTACATCCAGGAAGCGTTCTTCAAAGCGACCGGTCAGGGCCACAGGCCACTCGTTCAGGGAGCTGACTTCATGCAGCAGGTCATCATCAATCTGTGCGACCCCGCCCAGCTTTTCACCCTCTGCAACCACCTGACTGCGGATAGTTTCCAGACGCAGGTTGTAGTCTGCCATTACCTTACCGGTGTTGAGCAGTGCATCAGCGTAATCACCCGGTGCACCCAGCTCGATTGGCTGGTTGTGGTGGAAACGGTGGCCACGGGTGGTTCGGCCCGCTTTGACGCTCAGGATTTCGCAGTCGATGACCTGCTCACCAAACAGCATCACCAGCCACTGTACCGGGCGCACGAATTCAACGCGGGAGGCACCCCAGCGCATACGCTTGGGGATCGGCAGTTTGGCCAGCGCGTGCTCAACGATGCCCGGCAGCAGGTTGGTCAGTGGTTTAGCCGGTGTGGTCTGCTCAAAGGAGACCTTGCCGTTTACTTCGCCCAGCTGATCAACCGTGGTGCCGTTCTTTCTGGCGAAACCTTCCAGTGCTTTGGTCGGGTTACCGTCGGCGTCGTAACAGATCTTTGTTGGCGGGCCCAGTACCTGAGTGGTGGAAGCCGGAACTTCTTCGGTCAGGTTTTCGATCAGTACCGCCAGACGACGCGGTGCCGCGTAGGGCTTGACCACCGTTTTGCCCATCAGCTCGGCAGCGTCTTTGCCCAGCGCATCGCGGATGCCTTTTACAATCTCGCCTTCAAAGGCAGTGGACAGGGTTTTCAGCGCCTTGGGTGGCAGCTCTTCGGTACCCAGTTCAACCAGAAAATCGCGGGTGCTCATCAGTTGCTCTCCTCGCAGGCCGCCAGCACTTCCTGACGGATAGACTCTTCAGCCAGTGGGAAACCCAGTGCCTTACGGCTGTTGAAGTAGGCGTGAGCCACTTCACGGGCCAGGGTGCGTACGCGCAGAATGTAGCGCTGACGCTCGGTCACGGAGATCGCGTGACGTGCATCCAGCAGGTTGAAGGTGTGGGAGGCTTTCAGTACCAGCTCGTAGGCAGGCAGTGGCAGCGGTGTTTCCAGCGCCAGCAGCTTGTTACATTCCGCTTCGTAATGGTCGAAGTTGGCAAACAGCTGCGGTACATCGGCATGTTCGAAGTTGTAGGTGGACTGTTCCACCTCATTCTGGTGGAACACATCGCCGTAGGTCACTACACCGCCGTCCGGGGTGCGGGTCCAGATCAGATCGTAGACGGAATCTACGTTCTGCAGGTACATGGCGATACGTTCCAGACCGTAGGTGATCTCACCGGTTACCGGGTAACATTCCAGACCACCGGCCTGCTGGAAGTAGGTGAACTGGGTGACTTCCATACCGTTGAGCCAGACTTCCCAGCCCAGACCCCATGCGCCCAGTGTTGGCGATTCCCAGTTATCTTCTACGAAACGCACATCGTGGATGTTCAGGTCCAGGCCCATACGCTTGAGCGAGCCCAGGTACAGCTCCTGAATGTTGTCCGGTGATGGCTTCATCACCACCTGGAACTGGTAGTAGTGCTGCAGACGGTTAGGGTTTTCACCGTAACGGCCATCAGTTGGACGGCGGCTTGGCTGCACGTAAGCAGAGCGCCATGTCTCCGGGCCGATGGCCCGCAGGAAAGTAGCCGGGTGGAAGGTACCTGCGCCCACTTCCATATCCAGCGGTTGAACGATGACGCAGCCCTGCTCTGCCCAGTACTCCTGCAGTGCAAGGATCAGCCCCTGAAATGTACTTACGTCTGGGGAAACCTTGTCAGTCACGGAATTCACCATTACTCAATCAATATTGGCCCGAAAAATAAGGGCCGGAGTATACACCAAAAGCGTTGACAATCGGTGAACGATGCGTCGGTGACGAGGGCGAGAAGGTGGAGAAATCGCCGGGCGCTGTTAGTCAGCCCCGGCCTGTGATCAGCGTCGCCAGAAGGCAGGGGTAAACAGTACCAGCAGGGTGAATACCTCAAGGCGGCCCAGCAGCATGGCAAAGCACAGCACCCATTTGGCGGTATCGTTCAGGTTGCCATAGTGGGCGGCCACCTCGCCCAGGCCCGGGCCCAGGTTGTTCAGGGTGGCACCCACTGCCGACCAGGCCGTAACCTGATCCAGTCCGGTGGCCAGCAGGATAATCAGCATTACCACAAAGACGATCAGATAGACCGAAAAGAACCCCCAGACTGCTTCCAGTACCCGGTCGCTGATAGGTTTATCACCCAGTTTGACCGGAATCACCGCATTAGGGTGGATCAGTCGCTGAATTTCACGGTAGCCCTGTTTGAGGATCAGCAGTACGCGGATGACTTTCATCCCCCCGCCGGTTGAACCGGCACAGCCACCGGCAAAAGCGGCGACAAACAGCAGAAACGGCAGCATAACGGGCCAGCCGGAAAAATCAGCGGTGGCAAAGCCGGTAGTGGTAGCGATGGAAACCACCATAAAAGCAGACTTGCGCAATGCTTCCTGTGGTTCATAGGTGGCGGTGGCGACCAGCGCAAGCAGCGAGATCAGGGTAATTCCGGCCAGCCCGATCAGGTAGAAACGAAATTCCGGGTCTTGCAGGTAATGGCTGATAGAGCGCTGGCGCCAGGCGAAAAAATGCAGGCCGAAATTGACCGCTGAAATCACCATAAAGAAGATACAGATCGCTTCGATCAGGGCTGAGTCAAAGTAACCGATACTAGCGTCGTGGGTGGAGAAGCCACCAATCGCCACGGTGGAGAAACTGTGGCTGACGGCATCAAACCATGTCATGCCCGCCAGTTTGTAGCCAACCGCGCAGGCGATGGTCAGCGACAGGTAGATATACCACAGTGCTTTGGCGGTTTCGGTAATACGCGGGGTCAGCTTGGAATCTTTCACCGGCCCGGGTGTTTCAGCGCGGTACAGCTGCATACCACCGATGCCCAGCATCGGCAGAATGGCCACCGCCAGCACGATAATCCCCATACCACCGAGCCATTGCAGCTGCTGGCGATAGAACAGAATTGACTGTGGCAGGTAGTCGATGCCGGTAATCACTGTCGCCCCGGTGGTGGTCAGGGCCGACAGTGATTCAAACACGGCATCCACCACGCTCAGATGCGGGTTTTCGGACAAGGCCAGCGGGAAGGCCCCGAACAGTCCCAGTACCGCCCAGAACAGTACGGTAATCAGAAAACCGTCACGGGTGCGCAGGTCCTGTCGCACCCGGTATACCGGAAGCCAGAGGATAAAACCGGTCAGCAGGGTGATACTGAAGCCGGTGATAAACGCCAGATGCGCGCCATCCTGATAGTAGTGGGAGATCGCCAGTGGCGGCAGCATGGTGACGCTGAAGATCATCAGCAGGATGCCGAGAATGCGCAGTATGACCCGGTAGTGCATGTGGTTGCTCCTGCCTCAGAAAAACGCCAGACCGACCTGGAACAGTCGTTCCACCTCGGCAATCCGTTTCTTGTCGACCAGGAACAGAATCACATGGTCACCGTTTTCCACCATCACATCGTCATGGGCGATAAGCACTTCGTCGTTACGCACGATGGCACCGATGGTACAGCCCGGTGGCAGGGCGATCTGTTCGATGGTACGGCCCACCACCTTGGAGCTGCGGGTATCACCATGGGCAACGGCCTCCAGTGCTTCAGCCGCGCCACGGCGCAATGAATGCACGGCGGCAACGTCGCCACGGCGGACATGGGTCAGCAGTGCGCCGATGGTGGTCTGCTGTGGCGAGATGGCGATGTCGATCACGCCGCCCTGTACCAGATCGACATAGGCCGGGTTGTTAATCAGCGTCATCACCGTGCGGGCACCGAGGCGTTTGGCCAGCATCGACGCCATGATATTGGCTTCGTCGTCGTTGGTCAGGGCACAGAAAACATCGGTATCTTCGATGTTCTCTTCCAGCAGCAGGTCTTTGTCAGAAGCACTGCCATGCAGCACGATGCTGTTGTTGAGACGGCGGGCCAGCTGGTCACAGCGACTCATGCTGCGCTCAATAATCTTGACCTGGTAATCATCTTCGATGGTGGTGGCCAGTCGGGCGCCGATATTACCGCCGCCAGCAATCATGATGCGTTTATAGGGCCGGTCGAGGCGGCGCAGCTCGCTCATCACTGCGCGGATATCGCGGGTGGCGGCGATAAAGAACACCTCATCATCGGCTTCAATCACCGTATCGCCCTTGGGGATAATCGGGCTGCCACGGCGGAAGATCGCCGCTACGCGGGTATCAACTGACGGCATATGAGCGCGCAGATAGGAGATTTCCCGGCCCACCAGCGGGCCGCCATAATAGGCCCGTACCGCCACCAGCTGGGCTTTACCATCAGCGAAGTCCAGTACCTGAAGCGCACCCGGGTGCTGGATCAGTCGTTTGACATGGCGGGTAACCAGCTCCTCCGGTGAAATCAGTACATCAATCGGAATTGCCTTGTCGGCAAAAATCGCCTTCTGTTTCAAGTAGTCATGTTCGCGGACACGGGCGATTTTGGTAGGGGTATTGAACAGTGTCTGGGCCACCTGACAGGCGATCATATTGACCTCGTCCAGGTTGGTTACCGCAATCAGCATATCGGCATCCTGGGCACCTGCCTGCACCAGCACGGATGGGTAGGAGGCTTTACCTTCTATGGTGCGGATGTCCATACGATCCTGCAATTCTCGCAGGCGAGCGCTATCAGTGTCGACAATGGTGATGTCGTTTGCTTCGCTGGCCAGGTTCTCGGCCAGCGTACCGCCGACCTGACCGGCGCCCAGAATAATTATCTTCATAACCTGCTTTTCAGTTCACCTTGTTAACCAGCGCTTGTGCGTTTAACCCGTACATTTTTTACTCAGAGCACGTGTTTTTCGTCAGAACACATGCTTTTCGTCAGAACACATGTTTTTCGTCAGAACACAGTAGTAGAAACCATCATGGCCATCCGGTTGTGGCATCAGTTGACGCCCCAGAGGACGTTCGATACCCCAGTCAGCGACGATGGGCTGGTGGCTGGCATCGCCCACCTGTTTCAGGAAGCGGGCGATCAGACGTTCATTCTCCTGCGGGAAGATTGAGCAGGTGGCGTATACCAGCCGTCCACCCGGTGCCAGCATCTGCCAGCAGTTACTCAGTACTGCCAGTTGAATGTCGCTGAGGGTGGCAATATCTTCGCCTTTGCGCAGGAAACAGATATCCGGATTACGCCGGATTACGCCGGTTGCGGAACAGGGCGCGTCTACCAGAATACGTTCGAATGGACGGCCGTCCCACCAGTCCTGTAAGGCTGCGTCGGCAATCTTTACCTCGGCGTCCAGCTGCAGCCGGGCAAGGTTGTCACGAATACGCCCTGCTCTGCTCTGCTCCAGCTCAATGGCAATGGCTTCAAGGTCCGGTTGTTGCTCCAGCGCATGGCACAGTTTGCCGCCAGGCGCTGCGCAGGCATCCAGCAGTCGCTGGTCTGGTTGCAGTGCCAGCAGTTCAGCACTGAGCTGCGCCGCTTCATCCTGTACCGAGACGGTGCCATCGGCAAAGCCTGGTAGTGTGCCGACATCGCAGGGCTGTGCCAGCTGAATACCCTCAGCAGCAAACTGACAGGCATGAGCCTCGATACCGGCGTCGTGCAGCTGTTGCAGGTAGCGTTCGCGACTGTGCTGGCGGGCATTAACCCGCAGCGTCATCGGCGCGCTGGCGTTGTTTTCGTTCAGAATCTGCTGCCAGTGCTCGGGCCAGTTATGTTGCAGCTTCTGCACAAACCAGTCCGGGTGGTTGTAACGGAAGGCCGGTTTTTCCGCCAGCGCAGCTTTCAGGGTTTCATGCTCACGCTGATAGCGGCGCAGCACTGCATTGAGCAGGCCGGTGGCCCATTCCTTGCCCAGTACCCGTGCCCCGGCTACGGTTTCGCTGATCGCTGCATGGGGGGCGATGCGCATATGTTCCAGCTGGTAGAGGCCGCTCCATAGCAGCACCAGCAGGTCATAGTCCTTGCTGGCAAAGGGCTTTTTCAGCAGTTTGCGTGACAGCAGTGACAACTGCGGATGATAACGCATTACGCCGTAGCACAGCTGTTGCAGTAGCGCCCGGTCACGTTCCGGACAGCGTGCCAGTGCGCCGGGCAGCAGGGTTTTCAGCGAGCCCTGATGGCGGATCAGCGGGGCCAGTGACTGGGCAGCCAGCGCCCGGATATTAGTTAGCGTTTCAGTGGACTGAGCAGCGTTACGGTTTGTGTCGATGGATGCCATGGGAATAATGCCTTCAGCTCAGGGTCTGACCGGCACTGAGGCGGTCACGACGGGCGTTGAGAACATCGCTGGCGGCCATCGCTTTCTTGCCGGGTAGCTGCAACTGAGTCAGTTTCAGTGCGCCTTCGCCACAACCGACCACAATGCTTTTCTTGTCCGATGGCAGAATCTCACCCGCCGGGCCGCTCTGCTCAACCGGTTCACCACCCAGCAGTTTCACCATATCGCCGTCCAGCTCGAAGGTAACGGCAACGCGAGGGCTCAGAGTGCGTACTTTCAGATCGATCTCGCGGGCGCTGGCGCTCCAGTCGATACGGCCTTCCTGTTTGCTCAGTTTGCTGGCGTAGGTGGCCAGCGCATCGTCCTGCACTTCCGGTTTGATCGAGCCATCTTCCAGCCCCGGCAGTGTTGCTACCAGTGCCTGAGCGCCCAGTGTGGTCAGCCGTTCAAACAGGCTTGCAGCGGTGTCGCTGTCTTCAATGGGTGTAAATACCTTATGTAGCATATCGCCAGTATCCAGCCCCACATCCATCTGCATGATGGTCACACCGGTCTCGGCATCTCCAGCCAGCATTGCTCGCTCGACCGGGGCTGCACCGCGCCAGCGCGGCAGAATAGAGCCATGTACATTGATACAGCCCAGTCGAGGCGTATCCAGCACCGCTTCAGGCAGCAGCATACCGTAGGCGACCACCACCATCAGGTCAGCGTTCAGTGCTGTCAGCTGTGCCTGTTCGTGCTCATCTTTCAGGCTGTGAGGCTGAAATACCGGAATGTCATGGGCGAGGGCCAGGTCTTTGACCGGGCGTGGCGCAAGCTGGTTTTTGCGTTTGCCCTGACGGTCAGGCTGGGTATAGACGGCAACAATGTCGTGATCGGTGTCGAGCAGGGCCTGTAGACTGGCGGCGGCGAAGTCCGGTGTTCCGGCGAATACGATGCGCATGATGAGGGCTCCGGGAGGGACGGAAAGTGAAAATAAAAACAGGCCTGCCACGGCAGGCCTGTTGCGTGTGAGGGGTAGCAGTCAGCAGCAAAGGCCGCTGACTGCTACAACATGAATCAGCGGTATGAATCAGCGGTGGGCTGCTTCCTGTTTATGTTTTTTCTCCAGCTTGCTGCGGATGCGGTTACGCTTGAGCGGAGATATATGGTCAACAAACAGTTTGCCATCCAGGTGGTCGATTTCGTGCTGAATACAGACAGCCAGCAGTTCATCTGCCACCAGCTCAAAGGCTTCGCCATCACGGTTCAGCGCACGAATGCGCACCTGCTGTGGGCGGGTGACCTCTTCATAGAAACCCGGTACTGACAGGCAGCCTTCCTGATAGCTGTGTGGTTGCTCGTCCAGTACTTCAACGTCCGGGTTAATAAATACCATCGGCTGGTTGTTTTCCTCGGACAGGTCCATCGTCACGATACGCTGGTGGACGTTGATCTGTGTTGCGGCCAGGCCGATGCCGGAGGCGTCGTACATGGTTTCGAACATATCGTCAATCAGTGTACGTACGTCGTCATCTACAGTAGCGACCGGTTCGGCAACAGTGCGCAGCCGTGGGTCAGGAAATTCCAGAATGGTACGAATAGCCATGGTGTCAGAAGGTATCCTGTTTTGGTAAAAGCCAGGCCCCGGCGGGTTGGGGCCGATGGTGGCCATTATAGCGGTTAGTACGGCGTTGCTGAATATCTGTGCAGGGATGAACGATTGTCAATCGAGCGTGAGTTCCCCTTGTGTAGGTAGCGGATTCAAAGGCCAGGTAGCTTATACTGGTCAGTGCTGGTGCGGTCTTGCAACAAGATGCGCGTGATAAAATCAGTCTCTGAGCGTCCAGGGAGGGAGTATCTGATGACCGATGCCTATCGGAACTGGGTGGCTGTTACCGCGCTGCCACGGGTTAATGCCGCCACACTTTGCCTGTTATGGCAGCAGGGCTGGACACCCCAGCGTCTGCTGGCTGCCGCTGGCAGCACTTTGCAGAGCCTGGGGCTGGGGCAGAAAGCCCGTGAAGCGATACAGGGTTGGCAGCTGGGTCAGGGCCCGCTGCAACAGCGGGCAGATCAGGTGAGCGCCTGGTTGCAGCGAGACCCGCATTTACACCATGTGCTGTGCTGGGACAGTGATGACTATCCGTTGCTGCTACGTCAGATTCCTGACCCGCCACCCTTTCTGCTGGTCTGTGGTAATCCGGCGGCACTGAATATGCCGCAGGTGGGGATTGTCGGTAGCCGTCATGCCAGCCGTCAGGGGTTGCGCCATGCGGCGACCTTCGCGGCTGAACTGGCTGACAATGGTTTCGTTGTCACCAGCGGTATGGCGCTGGGCATAGATGGTGCTGCTCATCAGGCGGTGGTGAATACCGGGCAATCAACAATTGCTGTACTGGGCACCGGCCCGGATGTCACCTATCCCGCCCGCCATCGGCAGCTGGCACAGCAGATTCTGGATAACAACGGTGCGCTGGTATCGGAATTCTGGCCCGGAACGCCGCCGCGTGGAGGCCATTTCCCCCGCCGTAATCGCATTATAAGTGGGTTGTGCAGTGGTGTGCTGGTGGTTGAAGCGGCACCGCGTAGTGGTTCGCTGATCACCGCCCGGCTGGCACTTGAGTACGACAGGGAAGTGTTTGCCCTGCCCGGTGCACTGGACAGCCCACTCAGCCAGGGCTGCAATCAACTGATCCGCAATGGCGCTACGCTGGTACAGACAACCGCACATATCGTTGAGCAGCTCGGCAGTATGCTGGGCGCGTTGCAGATGGAGTCTGTACCACAGAACAGTGACATTGGGGTTGAGTTTCAACCGCCCGAGTGTGTGCTTAGCGAAGCAGAGGAGCGTCTGCTGACGCTGATGGAAACAGAGTTACTGTCACTGGATTATCTCTGCAGCCTCAGTGGACTGGCGGTGCCACAGCTGCTGCAGCTGTTGATGGGGCTGGAGCTGAAAGGGCTGGTAGCCTCTATGGGAGGGAGCTGGCAGCGTATTGTCTGATGTTGTACTGAGCTGTTTTTCCTTATAGATCAGTGTAATGCTACAAAGTTAGTATCTGCAAACCTCTGATGGCTGGTTACCCGGTTTCTGTTTCTTGAATGATTGTAAGGGAGGCGGCGGGAATCCACAGAATAGTTATGGTTGCAACCGGCAGCGGCTTTGATTACTGTTTCGGCCAGTTAAAGCACTATGCTGAAAGACGCACTGAAAAACTGTGCGTGGCTGTAGAAGCGGCCTGCCTGGCCGGCTTCTCTCCTCCTCTCTCTGAACAATGACAATACAAAGTTAGGTGATTGATCATGTCCAAGCCGTTTGTCGCTATCCTGATGGGTTCCGATTCCGACCTGCCTGTAATGAAAGCTGCTGCTGATGTTCTGCGTTCCCTGAACGTAGAGTTCGAAATGAAAGTCAGCTCTGCACACCGTACCCCGGTACAGACGCACGACTACGTAAAAGATGCTGATGCGCGTGGCGCGGTAGCATTCATCTGTGCAGCTGGCATGGCTGCTCACCTGGCGGGTGCTGTTGCTGCGAACACGACCAAGCCGGTTATTGGTGTGCCAATCAACTCTTCCCTGGACGGCCTGGATGCACTGCTGTCTACCGTACAGATGCCTGGCGGTATTCCGGTAGCGACCGTTGCTATCGGTAAAGCCGGTGCCAAAAACGCTGCTTACCTGGCGTCTCAGATTATGGCTGTTAAAGACGAAGACCTGGCACAGCGTCTGCGTGATGAGCGCCTGGCTAACACCGAAGCGGTTGTTGCCAAAGACGCTGCACTGCAGGCTCAGCTGGCAAACGGCGAGATCTGATTATGCTCAACGGGTGGCAGCTGCATAAGACGCTGAACACTCTTCGGTCCGGTGGGGTTATCGCCTATCCAACTGAAGCGGTGTGGGGGCTGGGCTGTGATCCGTTTGATCAGGCCGCCGTGGAAAGAATCCTCGAGATCAAACGGCGGCCGATGCATAAAGGTCTGATTCTGGTCGCAGGTGATATGGCGCAGATCGATTTTCTGCTGCGCCCGTTGTCTGCCGACCAGCGCGCCACCCTGGCCCGGCACTGGCCGGGCCCGGTTACCTTTCTGATCCCTGATCTACATGAGCAGATCCCGGTCTGGGTCAAGGGAAAACACAGGTCAGTGGCTGTTCGCATCAGTGAGCATCCGCTTATCCGTCAGGTTAGCGAAAGCTTCGGCGGCCCTGTGGTCTCAACCTCGGCCAACCCGGCGGGCCGGACGCCTGCGCGGGATCGCCTGCAAGTTAATCTTTACTTTAATGGCGAAGTAGACACTATCACCGCTGGTGAGCTGGGCAAACAGAGCCAGCCCAGCCGGATTATCGACCTGTGTAGCGGCAAGGTGCTGCGCGGTTGAAGTTATCCTGATCGTGCACACTAACCTCTGCCCTTCTTACCCCTGTTCTGGAGGAACACCCCATGTCCGCACCGGATATTGCTGCCGTAAAACAGTACCTGCTCAGTCTGCAGGACAACATCTGTCAGGCGCTGGAAGCTGCCGATGGCAAAGCCGTTTTTGTTGAAGATGCCTGGGAGCGTGAACAGGGTGGTGGTGGCCGTACCCGCGTTATCAGCGACGGTGCGGTGTTTGAAAAAGGCGGAGTTAATTTCTCCCATGTGTACGGTGACAAGCTGCCACCAAGTGCCAGCGCCAGCCGTCCTGAACTGGCCGGGCGCAGTTTTGAAGCGATGGGTGTCTCGCTGGTGATCCATCCGCACAACCCTTATGTACCAACATCACACGCCAATGTACGCTTCTTTATCGCCGAGAAAGAAGGCGAAGAGCCTATCTGGTGGTTCGGTGGTGGTTTCGATCTGACCCCCTACTACGGTAACGACGAAGACTGCCGCAGCTGGCACCAGGCAGCAAAAGATGCCTGTGACCCGTTTGGCGCAGAAGTCTACCCGCACTTCAAACAGTGGTGTGATGATTACTTCTTCCTGAAACACCGTAACGAACCCCGTGGTATCGGTGGTCTGTTCTTTGATGACCTCAATCAAGGTGGCTTCGAACACAGCTTCGCGCTGATGCGGTCAATCGGTAACGCCTATGCACCGGCTTATACCCCGATTGTCGAGCGTCGCAAGAATACCGAATACGGCGAGCATCAGCGTGATTTCCAGCTGCACCGCCGTGGCCGTTACGTTGAATTCAACCTGGTATTTGATCGTGGCACCCTGTTTGGTTTGCAGTCGGGTGGCCGTACCGAATCCATTCTGATGTCATTGCCGCCGGAAGTGCGCTGGAGCTATGACTGGCAGCCAGAGCCAGGCACAGAGGAAGCGCGCCTTTACGATCATTACCTGCAGCCACAGGACTGGCTGGCAGATCATTAAAGCAGCCTGACAAGCAGCCCGACGCTGCCAGAGTAGATATCCGACAGGGAACAGGAGCCGACCATGACCGACCAGTACGCCGTTTTTGGTAACCCGATCAGCCATAGTAAATCACCGCAGATCCACACCGCGTTTGCTCAGCAGACTACTCAGAATCTGCAATACAGTGCGATCCATGTCGCGGAAGATGGTTTTGATGCAGCCTGGCAGCAGTTTCTGCAGGGTGATGGCAAAGGGCTGAATATCACGATTCCGTTCAAGGAACAGGCCTGGCAGGCCGCGCAGCAACGCTCAGCGCGGGCAGAGCTGGCCGGTGCGGTCAATACCTTGTACCTGAACGATGCTGGTGAACTGTGTGGTGATAACACCGATGGCGTTGGCATGGTACGTGACATTGTCGAAAACCACGGTGGTAGTGTGCAGGGCAAGACGGTACTGATTCTCGGTGCCGGTGGTGCCGTGCGTGGTGTACTGCAACCGGTGCTGACGCAGCAGCCGTCACGACTGGTGATTGCCAACCGTACCCTGGCTCGCGCTGAAGCACTGGTGGAGCTGTTCCAGCCTCATACCGATGTACCGTTGCAGGCGCTGGGCTTTGATCAGCTGGCCGGGCAGCAGTTTGGGCTGGTAATCAACGGTACCGCTGCCAGTCTGCAGGGTGAAGTACCACCGTTGCCGGATGATCTGCTCAGCGCAGGTGCCTGGTGCTACGATATGATGTATGGCAGCGAGCAGACCGCTTTCTGCCAGTGGGCACAGCAGCATGGTGCTGCAGCGGCACTGGATGGGCTGGGTATGCTGGTTGAACAGGCTGCCGAGTCTTTCGCCATCTGGCGTGGCGTACGGCCGGATACCGCACCGGTGATTGCACAGTTACGGGCTGCACTGAGTGCCTGACTTCTGTACTGGCAGCGCCGGTCGCGCTGCCAGTTATCCTCCTGCTTTATCTCTCCTCTCTTTTTCCACACCTCTGTAACCTTCTGATTTTTCAGTAATATCCCCACCCTTTTCTGACCGGGCCAGCAATTGCTGAATGCTTGCACCCCCCACAACGGGCGCGTATAAATGAAAGCAGTCCGGTCAGCCGCAGGCCGTATTTCGCGACTGCAGGGCCGCACGTTATCTGGGAGGCCAGGCCTATGGATAAGGGAACCCGTCTCGACCCGTCTGCATTGTATCGGGTCTGTGAACCGGCGCAGCTGCCATTCAAAACCACGGCCACGCTGGAGCCGTTTACCGGCTTTTTTGGTCAGCACCGTGCTGTGGAAGCGATGCAGTTCGGGATTGGCATGCAGCGCCCCGGCTACAATATATTCGTTATGGGCAACCCCCATACCGGGCGTTTTTCATTTGCCATGGACAATCTGCGTGAGCATGCTCGCAAGGCACGCAAACCGGCAGATCGGGTCTACCTCAATAACCTGGATGATAACCGTGCTCCGGTGGTGCTGAGCCTGCCTGCGGGGCGTGCTCATCAATTTGCCCGTGATATTCGTCATCTGCTGGATGCCATTCTCAGTGAGCTGCCCGCTGCCTATGAAACGCCTGGTTATCAACGCCAGAAAGGCAAGATCGAGCGGGTATTCAACCGTCTCAATGATCAGGCAATCGAGAAGGTTGAACGGGCCGCCCGAGAATACAGTGTGGCGGTCTACCGTGAGGGAGGTACTATCGGTTTTATGCCGGTTGCTGATGGTCAGGCGCTGGATGAAGCAGCGTTCAGCCAGTTACCTGAAGAGGTACGTGATGCCTTTAACCAGGCGATCTCTGCGCTGGAGGAGTATCTCAATGAATGTCTGACCGAGATGCCCACCTGGCGACGGGATGCGGCAGATAAGGTCAAACAGCTGAACCGTGATACCGCCCGTGCCGCCCTGTCCCCGCTGATTCAGCCGCTGAAAGAGCGTTATGCCAATGTGGCTGGAGTGCCGGATTACCTGGCAAAGCTTGAGACTACGCTGGTGAAGCGCCACGATGAGCTGGTCAGTGATGAACGTCTTGCTGAAGCCCCCAGTGATAGCAGCCGCCGCAGCTGGCTGGAGGAAAATTTCAGCGTCAATCTGTTTGTCGATCATGACAAAACCAAGGGTGCGCCGGTGATTCACGAGGCACACCCCAGCTATGAAAATCTGTTTGGTCGAATCGAGTACGGTACCGAGATGGGCTCGCTGGTTACCAGTTACCGGCTGATCCGGCCAGGTGCGCTGCACCGTGCGAACGGTGGCTATCTGGTGCTGGAAGCGGAAAAGCTGCTGGAACAGCCATTTGTATACGGGGCATTGAAGCGAGCACTCAAGGCGCGAGAAATTCGTATCGAAAATCCGGCCAGTGACTATACCGGTGTCAGTACCATCACACTGAATCCGCAGCCGGTGCCACTCGACGTTAAAGTGGTACTGATCGGTTCGCGGGAGATCTACTACCTGTTGCAGGAGATGGATCATGACTTCGAGAAGATGTTCCGGGTGGTGGTCGACTTTGATGAAGATCTGTCCCGTGATGACAGTGCCATTCGTCATTATGCCCGGCTGATGAAAACTCTCACTGATGAGGAAAATCTGGCACCGCTGAGCCGTCAGGCTGCGGCGCGGCTGGTAGAGCACAGCTCCAGGCTGGCCGGCGATCAGGAACGGTTGTCCTGCCATGTTGGTGAACTGGTCGATCTGCTCTGTGAGGCAGATTACAAACGTCGTCAGCAGGCCAGTGAACTGATTGGTGTTGACCATGTTGAAGCAGCGCTGGCAGCGAAAGAAGCGCGTACCGGACGGCTGTCCGAGAAGATCATGGACAGTATCATGAACGAAACGGTGCTGATTGATACCGATGGTCGGGCGGTGGGCAAAACCAACGGCCTGACTGTGTTGCAGGTGGGGGATGTAGCCTTTGGTACTCCGGCACGCATTACGGCAACGGTACACCCTGGTGATCGCGGGGTGGTAGATATTGAGCGTGAGGTGGCGCTGGGCCAGCCGATTCACTCCAAAGGGGTGCTGATTCTCAGTGGCTACCTGGGCAACACCTATGCCCGAGACTTCCCGATGACCCTGTCGGCCAGCATCGCACTTGAGCAGTCGTATGGTTATGTCGATGGTGACAGCGCATCACTGGCGGAGGTCTGCACACTGATTTCTGCGCTGACCGATGTGCCGATTCTGCAGCAGTATGCGGTAACCGGTTCAATCAACCAGTATGGGGAGGTACAGGCCATTGGCGGTGTTAATGAAAAGATCGAGGGCTTTTTCCAGCTCTGCCAGCGCCGTGGTTTGACGGGCAACCAGGGAGTCATTATTCCACAGGCTAATGTGCGTAATCTGATGCTCAAGGCGGATGTGGTAAAAGCGGTGGCAGTGGGCGAGTTTGAGATACATGCTGTGGCGACAGTTGATCAGTGCTTGAGCCTGCTGACCGGCGTAAAGGCCGGTGAGCGCCGTGAGGATGGAAGTTATCCACAACGTAGTATGAATCATAAAGCCGTCAAACGGTTGCGTGAGATCTCCAGGGCGAAAGCCTGAACCTGTGGATTTCAGGGTGGTGCTGAGATGGATTGTGCGTAACTATCTGGCTGGTGCTGGTTTTGGCGTTGCAATCTGCACTGATATGGTATGAACTGTGGGTTTATCTGTGTATAAGTCTGGTATAACCCGGTGATAAGCGGGCATAAAAAAACGGGGCATCAAAGATGCCCCGGGAACGCCTGTGCAAGGAGGCGGAAAAGTTGTCGTAACCGAAGTTACGGCGGGTAGGAAAAAACGAATATTCAGTCGGGTGAAGGGGAAGGGCCTTCAAGCGCCATGGCCAGAGTGTTACCAGCAACGCTGTACAGGAGCGGGTTCTGTAAAGCTCGGCCTGCGCAGTCAGATCTCAAACGTCGGGTTGCTTATACCTGAGCGTTCAGAATCAGTTGCAGAATCACCGGCAGAATGGCAATCGCCAGTCCTGTCAGTACCATGATGGCAGACGGAACCATACCGATAACTTCAACGCCTTCTTCGTGTTCTGTATGTGACATTTCACTTACCTCACTCAATCAGCTTGTCGGTATCGTTCTGATACCGTGAATCTCCAGTGTTCTGATCTGTATATAGCGAAGGCTGTGCCAGGTTTATAGAAAACGATATAACTATTTGTTTTTTAACATTTAATTAAGTTTTTTGTATTTTAGCGGGGAAGCAGGTCGGTCTGGAGATGTCATATGTGGCGCTTAACATGACAATTCAGGATGACGGAAATGTCATACTCGTTGTGGTCTGGTGTGTGTAATGCAGAGCATCCCGCTACGTGCCGTGGGGAAGAGAGCCTGGTGGTGCTAAGCAGGTGGTGTACCAGGGATGCTCTTGTATCAGAACGTTCTGATCAGGGTGTGCTCTGATCAGGGGGTTGTATTACAGGGGGTGTCGTTACTCTGTACTGCTGAGCTCTGTGTTGCTGAATGAGCCCTGGTTTCGGTGGTAAAAGGCAGTTCCACAGTGAAGGTGGTGCCTTCGCCGGGAGTGCTTTCTGCACGCAGCTGGCCACCGTGCTGCTCAACGATGCCCGTTGACAGTGATAGCCCCAGCCCGGTGCCTTTGCCCGCTTCCTTGGTGGTAAAGAAAGGCTGGAATATCTGTTCCAGCTGCGCGGCGCTGATACCGCAGCCGGTATCGCTGACCGTGGCAATCAGGCGGTCGTTCTGCTGGCGGGTGGCGAGCCGGATAACGCCTTTGTCCTCAATTGCCTGACCGGCGTTAACCATCAGATTCATAAATACCTGACTGAGCTGGCCCGGACTGCATAGTACTGCTGGTAAATCAGCGGCGTAATCGCGCTCAACCGTGACTTTGTACTTCAGCTCATGCCAGATGATATTGAGGGTGGCGTCCATCAGCTGGGCAATATCGGTACGCTGACGTTGTTCCCCGCCCGGGTGAGAGAAGGTTTTCATATTCAGCACAATGTCTTTCACCCGATTAACGCCATCGATTGACTCGGTGATCAGGTCACGGGTGTCATCCAGTACGAATTCAAGGTCTTCCTGCTGGCAGATCTGGTCAATGCGTTCGAGTATTTCACGGGCTGCATTTTCATCATTACGGGCCACCACCAGGGTTTTATATTCATGAATCAGGGTGTTAAAGAAAGACATGTACTGATCCAGCGTCTGAATATTGCTCAGCACAAACCCGACCGGGTTATTAATCTCATGGGCGATACCAGCGGCAACTTCACCCAGCCCGGCCATTTTCTCTGACTGTACCAGGTGGGCCTGGGTCTGTTTGATTTCGTAATGTGCTTCGCTGAGCTGCTGATGTTTCTGGCGGATCTCTTCGGTGGCGGCGTTGAATTTGTCGATAACACGGTTGTACTGACGGGCGATCTGACCAATATCCGTGAAGGGTTCAACATGGACATGCTGTGAGAAATTACCGCTGCGTGCCTGATGCTGCATTTCGAACACCAGGTCGTTCAGTTCCGTAGTGGCGTTGTGTTCCGCCTTGTTCAGGCCGATATATTCATGGTGATCACTGACCCGTATCGGGTGATGGCGGTTAAACAGCCAGAATGCGCCCCAGGCTACACAGAATGCCCAGCCGATACAGACCACCAGCCCCAGCAGTTGTATCGCCAGTTGCTGAACCGTGCCCAGGCCCGTACCCAGTTCTGCCGGGTTGGCCAGCAGCGCCACGGCCAGAGTGCCCCAGATGCCTGCGCCCAGATGCACTGGAATAGCACCAACGGCATCATCAATCTTCCAGCGTAGCAACAGCTGTTCGGTGGCGATCATAAAGCCGGTGCCGATTACTGCGATCAGAAAGGCCATGTCACTGTCGATGGCATGGGCGCAGGCGGTAACCGATACCAGTCCGGCCAGGGTGCCATTGGCCACCAGAGGCACATCAACCACCTTCAGCTTCAGATGGCTGTACAGTAATGCGGCAGCTCCTCCAGCTGCCCCGCTGACCGCTGTATTGAGCATGATACCGATTACGCTGTTATCCAGTTTCAGGTTGGCACCGCCATTAAAGCCGAACCAGCCAATCCACAGAAAAATGACCCCTCCGGTACTGATCACCAGATTCTGCCCTTTGAAAGCTGCCTGGGCATCCGGGTTATCAAAGCGGCCATGGCGTGGCCCCAGAATCAGTACCGCTGCCAGTGCAACGGCGCCGCCCAGTGTATGTACAACCGTGGCACCGGCAAAATCAACAAACCCCAGTTGTTGTAACCAGCCCTCCGGGCGGCCAATATAAAGCCCACCCCAGGCCCAGTGGCCAAACAGGGGATAGATTACAATCGCCACCAGTACCACGATAAAGGCGTAGGCGCTGAGTCGGGCGCGCTCGGAGACCGCGCCAGAAATAATGGTAGTGGCAGTGGCGCAGAACATGGCATGGAGAATAAAAAACGCGGCCAGCGGCACGTCATGTTTATCAACAACGAACAGCGAGCTACCCCAGAGTCCGGCTACGCTGTCGCCAAACATCAGCCCGAAGCCGATGATCCAGAAAGCGATAAAGACCAGGATCAGATCCAGCAGATTTTTTGCGGCCACGTTGATGCTGTTTTTGGCCCGTACCAGGCCGGATTCCAGCAGCAGAAAGCCAGCCTGCATGAACATGACCAGGAAACTGCAGGTCACCAGAAAGAAAATATCTTTGGTCTGGAAAAGCATCTGTATTGCTCCGTGCAAAAACAGGGGTCAGATTGGGTATATAGACCAGTTCCGGCCGCTTGTCCTGTTGCCGGTGACGGGCCTTGCCGTAATTTCTGTGTGAGGAGACGGTATAACATGGAAATAACAGACACGTACTGTGTCAGTTCAGTTATTGCGGCAAAAATCAGTTTTTCCTGCCGGGTAAAGCGGCGCGTGACATTTATCTGTGGACAATGAGCAGGCGGTAGCAGTTTGCTGATACGTAATGCCCGGTTACACTCATAGGTAGCAGTCTGTCAGTGAGCGTCAGTTTCCTGCGCCGCTATATGTGCAGAGCTGACAGACATCAGAACCTGATGCGAGGGAGATGCAATGGCCAGAACACTGTTGCTGGTGGATGATGAGCTGCCTGTACTGAGAGCATTACGACGCCTGTTTCGACCGGCGGGTTACCAGATTCTCACCGCCCAGAGTGGCACTGAAGCACTGGAACTGATGGCAAAGCAGCCGGTACATGTGGTGCTCAGTGACTTTCGTATGCCCAAAATGACCGGTGATCAGCTGCTACGTGAAGTGAAACAGCGCTATCCGGGCACGGTACGGATGATCCTCAGCGGTTATGCCGACATCAATGCAGTGATGGCGGCGCTGAATGACGGGGCTGTCTACAAATTTCTGGTCAAGCCCTGGGATAATGACGAGCTGTTGCAGCGTATTGATGAGGCCTTCCAGTACTGGGCGACGTTGCAACGTGAAATTGCTGCCAGTCGGTTGATGGATAGCAGTCAGGAACGCATCTTTGAGCTTGATAGTGGTGGCACCGTACTGCAACTGACACCGCTGGCGGCACAGCTATGCGGTACAGATACCCTGCGCGCAGTGGGCTGCTGTCTGAATGAACTACTGCCGGGTCTTGATCCTTTACAGTTGCGTCAGTTACTGGAGGGCGTTGAAACCACGCTGCAATTGCAACAGGGGGATGAACAGCTGCAACTGTGTTGCAGCCAGAGTAGCACCGGCCACTACACCTTGCAGGTGCAGAGTCTGGTGGTTGAACAGATGCCGGGCTGGGCGCTGGGGCTGACGGGCCTCCATGAGCGTGATGCGGGCCTGCAGGCGATACAGCAGCAACTGGGTGAACAGGCACTGGCGCTGATCTGTCTGAAACTGGAGCGTTATGACAGTTTTCGTGAAAATCTCGATTTCAGCCAGCTGGATCAGTTGCTCTGTCAGGTCGCTACCCAGCTGAAAGCTCGTCCCGGCTGTCGCTCGCTGACGCTGATGGGAGAAGGCGAATTTCTTATGCTGGCTGACAGCATTACCGAAGCGCAGACCCACGGCCTGATTGAGGCCGCACTCTCCGATTTTGACCACCCGGTTGCCTTTGCCGGGCGGGAAGCTTTCCTCACCTTCTACGGTGGCTATACCCTGGCCCCTGAAGATGGCATCAATGCTGAAGAACTGGCCCGTAAAGCCAGCACCGCAGCCCGTCACGCCCGTTATCGTGGCCGTTACTTCTACCCCCGTTATCGCGACAGTATGCAGCGTGGTAGCAGTGATCAGCTTGAGTTGCAGAATGATCTCTACCGGGCGCTGGAGCGCAATGAACTCTACGTAGAATTTCAGCCCAAGCTGGATGCCCTGAATGGCCGTATTCTGGGTGGTGAGGCGCTGGTGCGCTGGCAGCATAGTGAGCGGGGCAAGATCTCCCCGGCGGTATTTATCCCGCTGGCTGAAGCGAATGGTCTGATCGACCCGATTGGGGAATGGGTGCTCTGTACCGCGGTTACCCAGAGCCGTTTCTGGCAGCAGGAGGGGATGGCAACCTTTACCATCGCTGTTAACCTGTCGGGTCGGCAGCTGCACCAGCAGGACAAGCTGGTGGCGCAGGTGCGCGATATTCTCAAGCAGACCGGTATGCCTGCCCATAATCTGGAGCTGGAGATTACCGAAACCTTCCTGATGGAAGACATTGAAGAAAGCCTGGCATTGCTGGCCAAACTCAAAAAACTGGGTATCAAACTGGCTATTGATGACTTTGGTACCGGTTACTCTTCGCTGGCCTATCTGGACCGGATGCCTGCCGACACTCTGAAACTGGATATTTCGTTTATCCGTAAACTGCCTGATGAACAGGACACCGTTGCCCTGGTGGGCCGGATGATCGAAATGGCACATAGCCTAGGGATGAAAGTTGTTGCTGAAGGGGTGGAAAATGAAGCCCAGCTGGCGATGCTGCAACAGATGGGCTGTGATGAATTGCAGGGTTTCCTGTTCAGCCCGCCGGTTTCAGCCAGTGCGTTTCGCTCACTGCTGGCAGATCAGCCACTGAAAATGGTGCGTGAAGCCCGGCTCAACCCGGCCTGAAATACGTCGCTCTCAGCCGGACTGATGCTCAGTGCTGCTGAGTACCTGTTCAGGGCTGAAACTGCTGCTGCAACGCTTCAATTGCTTCAACCAGCATGTCCCGAAACGCTGACGCCAGCAGCGAGGCTGGCCGGTGTGCGGGCTGCAGAATCGACACAGCAAAGTTAACGTCGGGCCTGAACGGACGGAATACCAGTTTGCTGCCATCACCCTTTAATGCCTGATAATTCTGCACACTGAAGGGTTCACTGATGGTGTAGCACAGACCCTGCTCAACCAGCTCCAGCGCGGGCTGAAATGTATGTAGTTCAAAACGCGGTATATACCTGGCTTTCTGTTGCCGAAATGCCTGGCGGGTGGCGATACAGGTCGGGTGTTCCTCCTGCAGGGTTGCCAGTGGCTGACCACTCAGATGTCTGGGCTCAATCACCGCAAGCGCTGCCAGCGGGTCATGCTCGGGGATCGCGCAGACACACTGCATACGGAAATTGGTCTGCTCCAGTGCCCGGTTTGGCAGCGGTGTTTCAGCCAGCCCGATGTCATACTGCTGGGAGGCGATCCACTCCTCAATGGTGGCGGATGAGCGCATCATCAATGCCACTGAAACCTTCGGCTTGTCGTGGACAACGCTCACCAGTCGGGGAATCATATGGTTGGAAGCCGCCGGTAAACAGGCGATACGCAGCCGTCCCTGCTGCAGATCTCCCACCTCCTGCATCACTCGTGACGAACCGGTGGCACAGGTGGGCTACTACCGGTTGCGCTCTCCCATGCGTCTGCTGACATTGCAGGAGATGAGTCAGTTTACCGAGCTGTCAGCCCGCGAAGCGCTGATCGACAGCCTGGCGTATGAAGTCCGTGGCGACGCGGCACAGCAGCAGGAGGCCGACGTATGAAGCGTTCAATCAAGGCGGATGTGGTGGTTATCGGTGGCGGTATTCAGGGCTGTTCCACCGCCTATCAACTGGCGAAACGTGGCGTCGAGGTCGTGGTGATTGAAAAGGACACTGCATCGCGGCATGCCTCGGGTGTTAATGCTGGCGGGGTGCGCCTGCTGGGTCGACATATCGCTGAAGTGCCGCTCAGTGAGGTGGCGATGCAGCGCTGGCAGACCCTGGATGAGGAGCTGGGGGCGACACCGGTTTTCGCCGTCGCAGCCTTATCAATATCGCGGCGGATGAGAAAGATATTGAAACCCTGCTGGCACGTCAGCAGATGATGCACAGCCATGGTTATTTCCATGAGCAGATGCTGGACGCCAGAGAGCTTCGCGAACGCCTGCCCCATGTTGCCCATCACTGTGCAGGAGGGGTGGTGTCCGAACAGGATGGTTATGCCATTCCGTTCAAAGCTACCCATGCGTTCCGTCGGGCGGCAGAACTTAATGGCGCCCGTTTTTATGAAGGACATAAGGTCAGGCATGTGCGCCGGGTTGGTTCGGACTGGCTGGTCAGCAGCGACAGTACCGATTTTGAAGCGTTGAAAATTGTTAACTGTGCCGGGGCCTGGGCCGATCTTATTTCGGTAATGATTGGCGATAATGTGCCCATGTCTTACAGTGCACCGATGCTGGGTATTACCACCCGTATGCCGCATTTTGCCCATCCGGTAGTTGGTGCTGTCAGCCGTCCGTTATCATTCAAGCAGTTTGAAAATGGCACGGTATTGCTGGGCGGCGGGGCGAAAGGCTTTGCCGACCGTGCCCATAATCGCACCCGGCTTGATTACAGCCTGATGGCGAATGGCGCACGGAACGCAATCGAATTTTTCCCGATCATGAAAACCGCCTCCATCAACCGCATGTGGTCGGGGCTGGAAGCCTATATGCCGGATAATCTGCCCGTCATTGGCCCCAGTGCCCGCAGCGAAAATGCCTGGCATGCCTTCGCGTTCTCTGCTCATGGCTTCCAGTTGGGGCCTGTTATCGGTGAAATCATGGCGGACCTGGTTACCAGCGGCAAAACCGGTTTTGATCTGGCACCGTTCCGTATTAACCGGTATGACCGCAAGGTGCTGTAATACCCTTAATTATCGCGCTGCCAGGTGTTGATGCCAGATGGCAGCGCTCGACATCAGGAGTTAGAAGTAATGTCTATCGAACGTATTGGTTCTACTGACCGTATGAGCAGAATCGTTAAGCACAACAACACGGTTTACCTGTGCGGCCAGACTGCCGGTGAAGCGGACTGGGATATTGGCAAGCAGACACAGGAGTGTCTGAAAAAAGTTGAAGCATTGCTGGAAGAAGCGGGCTCTTCTACCGATAAGCTGCTGTCTGTGACTATCTACGTGCGTGATATGAAAGACTTCGCCGGCATGAACGCTGTGTGGGATGCCTGGGTGGCAGATAAGCCAAAACCGGCCCGTGCTTGTGTCGAAGCCCGTATGGCTCGCCCGGAAATTCTGGTTGAGCTGACGGTTGTTGCGGCGCAGTAAGTATCTGTCAGTTACCGGCTGTCTGTTACAGCCTGGTGATTTGCATGGAGGTTGTTATGGCCTCCATGCTTTCCTTCCTTCTTGTCCTGGCAACCGTATCACTGCTGGCTGTTGCGCGGTTCTCCTGTGCCTCGCTAGACCTTCCGCTAATCTCTGCGCTTAGACTCTGTTATATCGCCTGGTAAAAGCGCTAGACTGAACGTCCTGCTGACCATCCGTTTTTGCCAGGAGGCACCATGGAAAAGACGCTGTTACTGGTTGATGATGAAGTTTCCGTTCTCAAAGCGCTGACACGGCTCTTCCGTCGTGCTGGTTACACCGTATACACCGCTGAGGGTGGCGTCGAAGCGATGATGCTGCTGGCCGATCATGATATTGCTGTGGTGCTGTCGGATTTCCGTATGCCGGGCATGACCGGCGATGAACTGTTGCGGGAGGTGAAAAAACGCTACCCCGATACAGTACGCATGATCCTCAGCGGCTTTGCCGATATGGATACGGTAATGAACTCTCTTAACGATGGGGCGATCTTCAAGTTTCTGGTCAAACCCTGGGAAAATGACTTTCTGCTGAAACAGCTGGAAGAAGCCTTTGCCCACTGGCAGGACCAGCAGGACCAGAAAGCGCTGTCCCGGCTGGCATTGGGGGCTGAAGAGGCACTGTTTGATGTTGATCGTGAGGGTCGGGTAGTGCATCTGACCGAAGCGGCAGCCCAGCACTGTGGCTGGAGTGCAGAGGACGCTCGGGGTGAAGCAATTACCCGCCTGCTGCCAGCAATGACAGACCTGGAACGGGTACTGTTACTGCACCCTGATGGCAGCCGTATCTCGTTGCGTAACGTGCAGGGACGCCCTGTTGAACTGTCATCTACCCGCACTGACAGTAACCACTGGACGCTGCGGCTGAGTACCCGAGTCTCTCAGGAGGCCGAATCGGTATATGCCATGGGTATCGAAGGGTTGCTGGATGAAAGTGGCTTGAAATCCGGTCTCAGCCAGCTGATGCAGCTGGATAATAATCCGGTCTTTTCCCTGATCTACCTGAACATCTCTGGTTATCAGCAGCTGACCGGCCAGCTCAGTGCCCGTGAACTGGATGAATTACTCTACCAGGTGGCGCAGATGCTGATGCTCTGGCGGCACAATGGCGGTGCGGTGGCCTGGCTGGGTCAGGATGAGTTTGTTTTACTGGAGCGGGCGGTGCGGGCCGACGCCGAGATTCGTCGTCGTATCACCGAACAGCTGGCACCCTTTAATGCGCCGATCATTATCGACCAGCACAGTTTGCCAATCAGCTTTAACGCTGGTTACGCGGTGTACCCTGATGATGCGGCGGATGTGGCCACGCTCTGTAACCATGCCCGGCTGGCGCTGAAGCATTCGCGGCGTCGTGAAGGGCAGTACTTCCCCCGCTTTCAGCACCGTATGGCGCTGGATACCAGCATTCAGAATGAGCTGGTGGACGACCTTTACTACGCGATGGAGCGCAATGAACTTGTAGTCTGTTATCAGCCGGAGATTCATCTGCTGGACGGCTCTGTTACCGGTGTGCATGCTTCCATCGGCTGGCGGCATGAGCAGTTTGGCCTGATTGGTGCCGAACAGCTATACCCGATTATCGTGCAATGTGATCTGGCAGAAACCCTGCTGGAATGGTTACAGGCGATGGCGGCGGCGCAGACTGAACTCTGGTCAATTGATGGTCTGCCGGCGCTGAATGTAACCACCGGGCTGGAGCCGGAGCAGAGCCATGCTGATCTGCTGGAGTGCCTGCAACGTTGTCAGTCTGTGGTGGAGATGCCTGCCTCTGGCTGGGCGTTACGGCTCAGTGAAGCCTTTCTGCTGATGGATATCGAAGACAGCCTGCAAGTGCTGCCAAAGATTCAGGTGGCAGGCTGGCATCTGATCTGTGATTCTCTGTGTGGCGATACTCTGCTGCATAGCACCACCCGTCATGGTGAGCAGCAGGCCCGCAATGCCCATCTACTGGCACGGGACATCAGCCGCGAAGATATTACCCGCCTCAACGATTGTGTCGTGCAGCACACTGAAGATGCGCCGGAACATCTGTCGCTGGAGCCTTTAACCCGACAGTCACTGAGTGTCAGTCAGCACCGCCGGTTGAGCTTTGTCGGTACGGCGATCACCGCTGACAGACTTCGCCTGCTGATCGAGCGCAAACCACTGGTGACTGTCAGTATCGTGCTGTCAGCAGAGGAAGAGCTGGACTGAGCCCGGTTTCCTCTGCTCTCTGATTGGGTATGCCCTGGAAGATCGGGTGTGGTCAGGGGGGGCGAGGTTATTTTGATACGCTGACGTCGTACCATGGCGTCGGGTTGATCGGGCAGCGGTAGCGGAAACCGTTTTCACTGATGGTTACTGTGGTTTCAATGGTTTCCCCTGGTTCCAGCGGGAACATATCCAGCCGCTCATGGGTTTTACCATCCTGTAGCAGGAAGCCCACCACTTTCTGCGCTTTGTTGGTGACCACAAACTTGTACTCACCCGGTTTCAGACTGGCCAGGGTTTCCTTGGCGGCAAAGTAACCATTGTACTCATCCAGATGAATGGTGGTGGGTGCCGCCCAGCTCAGTGTACTGGCAGCCAGCAGTGTTGCAGTCAGCAATGCTTTCTTCAGCATGATCATATCTCCCGGAAGTCTGTATAGACGCTGTTCCTGTAACGTCATGGTGATAGTGGCAGGTTGGTTTAACCTGTCGATGGGACTATTTTTGATCAGCGGTGCTGGATGAGCTATGTTGCCATGTCCAGTATTTATATCCGATCGTCCAGGAATCACCTCACCTTATGTCTGATCTGCTCAGCGATATTCTGTCCGGGCTGCGCTTTCGCGCCAGTAGTTACTTCTGCAGTGAGTTTAGCGGTGACTGGGGAATCAGCTCGGGGGGGCTGCCGCAGGGTGAGTTTCATATTCTGCTGAATGGTCAGGCCTGGGTGATGTTGTCAGATAGCCCACCGCGCCAGATCAGGGCCGGGGATATAATACTGGTGCCCCATGGCAGTGCGCACCGGATTGCCGCTGCGCCTGAGCTGACAACCGTGGACGGTGCCACGCTGGTAGCAGAATTGCGGCAGGGTCATAACCGCTTTGCCAGTGGTGACAGGGCGATGAATAGTGCAATGAATGAACAGAGTGCTGCTACGTTGCTGTGCGGTAATTTCCAGTACAACAGCCGTATACATCCACTGCTGCAGGCGTTACCTGAGCTGATCCACCTGCAGGCCGGAGGGTCTATCTTGCTGGCGGGTTTGCAGCATCTGATTTCCGGGCTGGCCCATGAGTTACAGCAGCACCCCCAGGGTGCGGCGTTGATCCGTGACCGGCTGACGGAAGTGCTGATTATTCAGCTGTTGCGACTCTATATCGAAGATTCGCCGCAACTGCCGTTTCTGGCAGCGTTTCACGACCGTCTGATCTGTCAGGCGCTGACACTTATGCATGAACAGCTGGCTGAGCCCTGGACGGTGGAGTCACTGGCGCGGGCGGTGGGGATGTCTCGTTCAGCATTCAGCGCCCGTTTCACGCTGCTGGCCGGGGATGCACCGATGAACTACCTGCTGCACTGGCGTATGCAGCAGGCGGCCCTGTTACTGGAACAGAATGAAAAACCGGTGGCGATTATCGCCGAACAGGTCGGTTATAGCAGTGAACCGGCGTTTCGTAAGGCGTTTCGCCGGGTGCTGGGGGTGCCGCCTGGGCAGTTCAGCCGGGCAGGAAAACTCAGTTACGGGCGGTGAAAAACAGCCGTGAACTGACCTGACCGGCCTTTTTGTGGCGGTGTTCATGCCATGTCACCGGTACGCCCGGGTCTGTCAGATCGGACTCGGTTTCCACATAGACAATGGCACTGTCAGCCAGCAGACCTTTTTCAGCCAGCAGCGCACAATCAGCCGCCACCCTGTTCTGGCGAAAAGGCGGGTCCATAAAAACAATATCAAATGGCCGACGGCTGGCAGCGGACTGCATTGCCAGCCACTGGTCTGCCCCGGCCTGTACCAGCTCGGCATCACCGCTGCCGAGCAGCTTGAGGTTATCCCCCAGCTGACGGATTACCTGGCTGTCACGGTCGACAAAGGTGCAGCTGGCTGCGCC
The DNA here is from genome assembly GCA_025800125.1 of Marinobacterium sp. Lineage (GTDB taxonomy): Bacteria > Pseudomonadota > Gammaproteobacteria > Pseudomonadales > Balneatricaceae > Marinobacterium_C. The sequence goes on along the minus strand of JAOXSF010000085.1, from coordinate 23,642 downwards.
ACGGGACAGAGCTTCCAGTCCCAGTGCACCGCTGCCGGTATAGAGGTCCAGGCAGTGGGCGCCGGCAATCTGGCTCTGCAACCAGTTGAACAGTGTTTCGCGCACCCGGTCAGGGGTTGGGCGCAGGCCGTCAATGGCCGGGAACGGGATCTTCCGGCCACGCCACTGACCACCGACAATACGCAGAGTAGAGACAGGAGTATTTCGGTTGCCGGGACGTTGCTGGCGGGACGGGTTCTGACGGGGCATAACGATTCTCGGGTGCTTTTCTGGATAAAGTGAATAAAAAATTGGATAAAGCCGTGAATAAAACAGGTAAAACAGGTAAAACAGGCCTGGCGGCCTTATTCCACCCGTAAGGTAAATTGCTGTTCAGGGTCAAACAGTTGCCGGGTTGCCTGGGCAATGGTTTCACTGCCCAGCTCGCCAAGCAGGCGACGATAGCCCTGCAGCGCGTCCAGTGGCAGCTGGTAACGGGCGATCAGGTTCAGGGTATTAAGTTGCCAGCGCGGCGTCTGATCGACATTCTGCCAGCGTGCCAACAGCTGCTGACGGGCCTCGTCGACCAGCTCGGTATCAATCCGGTTGCGCAAAGCCGTTAGCTGTCCCTCGTTCAGAGGCTGCTCACTGCTGAAAACCACCGCCTGATAACCTCCCTGTTGCAGGGTTTTCCAGCGCATACGGAACTGACTGCCACTGGCCACCGGGTAGCGGTTCAGTGCCAGCTCACTGGTGGTAACGATCAGCCGCTGACGTACAAAATCACGGTCGTTGCGAGCCGGAAAGGTCGCCGCCAGCAGCAATAGCGGTTGCTGGCTGCTCAGTTCAGCCTGGTGCTGACCATGCAGCGCCAGTGTGCGGGCAGGCAGGCTGCGATTGCTATCGTTGTCTGGCAGGCTGCTGGCCAGGGTTTCGGCCCGCTGCTGAGCATTGTCGGCGGCCAGAATATAGCGTGGCTGAATAAACAGCTGTGACCAGTTCAGCGGCTGGCGCTGTGTCGGGCCCAGTCGGTCAGCCAGTTTTGCCAGCAGGCGTACCGCATCCTCTTTCTGGGCCAGATACTGGCGTGCTTCTACCTGCTCCAGCTGGGCCTGCCACTGGCTGACATCCACCGGTTGTGCCAGTGCCGCCATCAGCGGCGCGATTGCAGGCAGCGGTGTGTCGCTATCGGTATTTTCAGCGATACTGAAGCTGATGTAATCATCCGCCACCTGTAGCTTGAAGCCATACTGCTGACCAAGCTGCTGTTGCAGTCGCTCACGCAGAATACTGCCGCGCCATTGCTGGCGGTTCAGTTCTGCGCTGCTGAAAGCGCTTTCCGTCGGCAGAATCACCTGTAACCGGGGTAACAGGCCATATTCCGGATCAGGGTTGCTGTTCTGCATCCAGTAGACCGCACTGTTCCCGACTCGTCCCTGGTCGGCCATGTTCTGCTGGTCCATGGAGCTGAGCCAGAAAATTGCCAGCGCTGAGCCAGCGGCCAGAATTTTCAGATAGGTGCGGTTGAACAGTGGTTTGTATTCTGTAGTCATGGAATCAGGTACCTGTCAGATTGATACCGGGCAGCAGGTTCAGGCTATGCCGTCTGGCGGGGACTCTATGATAGAATAACCGGCTTTGAATTGAAGCCCTGTGGGGCTTTTCCGCGTTGCCGGAATACCGCTGCTGTCTCCCCCTGTCCTGTTCAGGCCAGACGCAGCGTCCCTCACCCGCAATCAGGTGGCCGGCCCGGAAGACTCGCACCTGTGAATGAGAACCCACCATGTTCAAGAAGCTCAAGTCTATGTTCGGCTCCTCTGAAGAAGCCGAGGTAAAACCCCAGGACGCCCCGCTGCCGACCCCGGTTTCCGGTACGGTTGAAACCCGTGAAAAACCGCAGGGTAATCAGGGTGAAGAGAAAAAAAGCTGGTTTGGCCGCATCAAACAGGGTCTGAGCCGCACCAAGGAAAATCTGACCGAGCAGCTGAGTGATCTGTTTCTGGGTAAGAAAGAGATTGATGACGAGCTGCTTGAAGAGATTGAAACCCTGCTGCTGATGGCGGACGTTGGTGTAGAGGCCACCACTGAGATTCTGGATCGCCTCACCGCCCGTGTCGAGCGTAAGCAGCTGGCTGATGCACCGGCGCTGCACGCAGCCCTGAAAGAGGAACTGGGTGAACTGTTGCAGGGGGCCGAACAGCCGTTGCAGATCGATAACAGTGATGGCCCGTATGTAATCCTGATGGTGGGTGTGAATGGTGTCGGTAAAACGACCACCATTGGCAAGCTGACCAAGCGTTTCCAGGCGGAAGGCCGTTCAGTGATGCTGGCGGCGGGGGATACTTTCCGTGCCGCAGCAGTCGAGCAGTTGCAGGTCTGGGGCCAGCGCAATGATGTACCGGTGGTTGCACAGCATACTGGTGCTGATTCGGCGTCGGTTATTTTTGATGCGGTACAGTCTGCTCAGGCCAAAGGCGTGGATGTACTGATCGCTGACACTGCGGGCCGTCTGCAGAATAAAGACCACCTGATGCAGGAGCTGGAAAAGGTGGTGCGGGTAATGCAGAAGCTGGCTCCGGGAGCACCGCACGAGGTGATGCTGGTGCTGGACGCCGGAACCGGTCAGAACGCCATGAGTCAGGCAGCAACCTTCAAAGACGCCGTGGGCGTAACGGGGATTACCCTGACCAAACTGGACGGCACCGCCAAGGGTGGGGTGATTTTCGCCATCGCCAAACAGCTGGGTTTGCCGATCCGCTTTATCGGTGTTGGTGAGCAGGTGGATGATCTGCGACCGTTCCAGGCACAGGAGTTTATCAACGCACTGTTTGATGAGCAGACTGATGAAAACGAAGATCAGGACGGCCAGCCAGGCTGAGCCCGTGGTGGACGCCTGAGAACCTGATGCGAGGAATTGTCTGTGATCCAGTTTGATAATGTCAGCAAAAGCTATGATACCGGCCATGATGCGCTGTCCAATATCAGCTTCGCGCTGAACAGCGGCGAAATGGCGTTTCTGACCGGCCATTCAGGTGCGGGTAAGAGTACTCTGCTGAAACTTATTATGCTGATGGAGCGCCCGACCCGTGGCCAGGTGCTGGTGGGTGAGCAGAATCTGGCAACACTTGATCGCAGTCAGATTCCGTACCATCGTCGTCGTATCGGGGTGGTGTTCCAGAACCACCAGTTACTGTTTGATCGCACGGTGTTTGACAATGTAGTACTGCCGCTGATGATCTGCGGTTTTACCGCCCGTGATGCTGGACGCCGGGCGCGGGCAGCACTGGACAAGGTTGGCCTGCTGAGTAAAGAGCGTGTCAATCCGATTGCGCTATCGACCGGTGAGCAGCAACGTGTGGGGATCGCCCGTGCTATCGTACACAAGCCGCAACTGCTACTGGCGGACGAGCCAACCGGTAACCTGGACCCGCAGCTCTCGGAAGAGATCATGCGGTTGTTCCTTGAATTTAACCTTCACGGTACCACCGTGCTGATTGCCAGCCATGATATGGGACTGATTCAGCGTATGCAGGTGCGTACCCTTTCTCTGCGACAGGGCAGATTGCTGAGCGATGGCCGAAGATAACAATAACCGCCGTCAGGGAGCGCCCCGCGGTGCCCAGAAAGTAACCCCGCCGCCACGACAGGTGGTAAAGAGGGGAGCCAGTGCAACCGGTCGCCGTCCGGCGGCGAAACGTGCCTCGGCGCTGCGCTATGATTCTGACAACCCCTGGCAGACAGCCAAAACCGCATTCGCGCGGTTGCTGGTCAGTCCGGCAGCGACCATGATGACCATTGCGGTACTGGCGATTGCGCTGGCGCTGCCAGGTGTTCTGTATGTGGGGCTGAAGAATATTCACCAGGTATCGACCAGCTGGCAGGGTGATCCGCGTATTGCACTTTATCTTGAGCTGTCGGTGGATGATTCACAGGCTGCTGAGCTGAGCCGTTATTTGCAGCAGCGCGAAGATCTCGCCGAAGTCGAGCTGATCAGCCGTAAGGATGGCCTGGAGCAGTTCCGCAGCCTGTCCGGTTTTGGCGATGTCATCAGCTACCTGGGTTATAACCCGATCCCGGCGGTGATCAATATCGAACCGCAGCGCATGAGTGACGATGAGCTGATCGAGTTACAGCAGCAACTGGAGCTGGACCCACTGGTAGCCGAAGCCAGTCTGGATATGATCTGGGTACAGCGGCTGAACAGCGCGCTGGAAGTTACACAGCGACTGACAGTGATGCTGGGGCTGTTGCTGGGGCTGGCGGTGTTGCTGGTGATTGGCAATACGGTACGGGTGTCCATCGAAAGCCGGCGCGATGAAATTGTCGTGGCCAAACTGGTGGGGGCCACTGATGGCTGGGTACGACGGCCATTCCTCTACACCGGTGCCTGGTATGGCATTCTGGGCGGCGTCTGTGGCTGGGGCCTGATTCAGGCGGCGTTGATGCTGCTGGATACGCCAGTACAGAAATTGTCAGGTCTGTATCAGAACGCCTTTGTGCTGCTGGGGCCTGACCTGATCGAAACTTCGATACTGATCGGTACCAGCCTGCTGCTGGGGCTGATTGGTGCCTGGGTAGCGGTGAGCCGTTATCTGCGCTCTATCGAACCCCGCTGATGTTTTCTGATAGCTGTTGTTACCAGGAGTGCTGTTGTTACCAGAAGAACAGTTGTTATCAGGATTGCTGTCATCAGACCGTCACATTACCGCCCTGTAATACGACCCCGGTCGGCTTGAACATCCGTGCGGGGCTGGCTATTCTGCCTGTCTGCTGATGTTTGTCAGCAACAGGATGTAACAGCGGTTATTGATGACCGGTCTGTGCAGGACAGGCGAATTGTCACAACAGTGATTCAGTTATAACTCAGCTATGACTGTTATAACGCTGACGCAAGAACAAGAGCAATACACGAGGATATAAATGAGCAAAAGCTTGCAGGTAATCGAAAACCTTTCTCCAGGCCGCAATCTGGATGCTTACGTGGCATCTGTCAGTGCCATTCCGGTACTGAGCGTGGAAGAGGAACGAACACTGGCCGAGCGTCTGTTCTACCAGGACGATCTGGAGGCCGCCCGCCAGCTGGTAATGGCCCATCTGCGTTTTGTTGTCCACGTAGCAAAATCTTACTCCGGTTACGGTCTGCCACTGGGTGACCTGGTACAGGAAGGTAATGTGGGTCTGATGAAAGCGGTGAAACGTTTCGACCCGTCCGTTGGTGTACGTCTGGTCTCCTTCGCGGTGCACTGGATCAAAGCTGAAATGCATGAATTTATTCTGCGTAACTGGCGTATCGTCAAAGTTGCCACCACCAAGGCCCAGCGCAAGATGTTCTTCAACCTGCGCTCGAAAAAGAAAGGTCTGGGTTGGATGAATGACGAGGAAGTGAATGCCATCGCCAGTGATCTTAACGTTGAGCCCGCCGTGGTACGTGAGATGGAAGGCCGTATGGCCTCCAGCGATACCGCCTTTGATGCCCCGGCCGGTGACGATGAAGAACGCAGCTGGTCTGCTCCGGCACTGACGCTGGAAGACCACAGTGCCGACCCGGCGCTGCAGGTGGAAAACGCCGACTGGGAGCAGGATGAGCAGCAACGGCTGGTCGCTGCCATGGAAACGCTGGATGAGCGTAGCCGCGATATTCTGGTACAGCGCTGGCTGAGAGAAGAGAAAGCCACTCTGCATCAACTGGCGGCAACCTATGGCGTGTCTGCTGAGCGTATCCGCCAGCTGGAAAAAAGCGCCATGAACAAGGTTAAAAAGGCGATGACGCTGGTGGCCTGACCGGCACCGCTATCGTTGACTACTGACAAAAACCGCCTGCGGGCGGTTTTTGTGTTTCTGGGCAGACCGGTTGACAGATGACTGACCAATAAATCCCCCGCCTTTCGTTGCTATCCGCTATAATCTGCCACCATTAATCCCTGACCTGACCCTGTGAGAAATCGATGAGTTCACGCTGGATGTTGCTGATTGCAGCGGTTTACGGCTTTGCTGCTGTGGTGCTGGGAGCCTTTGGTGCTCATGCCCTGAAAACGGTGCTCAGTGGTTACAGTGCCCAGGTGTATCAGACGGCGGTGGACTATCAGTTCTACCATGCGCTGGCGCTGTTGGCGGCCGGGCTGTTGCAGCTGCATCTCGATCACCGGGGCTTCCGGCTGGCCGGGTTCTGTTTCAGCCTGGGCGTGTTGCTGTTCAGTGGTAGCCTTTACGTGCTGGCGCTCAGCGGTATTCACTGGCTGGGTGCGGTGACACCGGTGGGCGGGCTACTGATGCTCAGTGGCTGGCTCTGTCTGGGTTGGGGCGTATTTCAATCAGTACGGGACTGAATTAATGCAGATCGAAGTCAATGGCGACAATATCGAGCTGGCCGAGGGCGCGACACTGAGCGACCTGCTGGCGCAGATGGAGCTGACAGGGCGACGTGTTGCGATCGAGCTCAACCTGGAAATTATCCCCCGCAGTGAGCATCCGGCGACGGTACTCAAAACGGGTGACAAGGTTGAAGTGGTACACGCCATCGGTGGTGGCTGAACAGAAGCCCAGCCTTATACAGCTTTTCTAACCGACACTTTTTAACGGATAGCGCACGGATAAACAGCTATGTCAGAGCAGCATAACGATCAGATGATTATCGCCGGTAAGGCGTACAACTCCCGCCTGCTGGTAGGTACCGGCAAGTACAAGGATATGGCAGAAACCGAAGCAGCCATTGCTGCCAGTGGTGCCGAAATTGTCACGGTTGCGGTGCGCCGTACCAATATTGGCCAGAACCCGGACGAGCCAAACCTGCTCGATGTCATCTCACCTGAGAAGTACACAATTCTGCCCAACACCGCAGGCTGCTACACCGCTGACGATGCCGTGCGCACCTGTCGTCTGGCCCGTGAGCTGCTGGATGGCCATAACCTGGTGAAGCTGGAAGTGCTGGGCGACCAGAAAACCCTCTACCCGGACATGGTAGAGACCCTGAAAGCCACCGAAACGCTGGTGAAGGATGGCTTTGATGTGATGGTGTACTGCAACGACGACCCGATTGCCGCGCAGAAGCTGGAAGCGATGGGCGTTTGCGCCATCATGCCGCTGGGCTCGCTGATCGGCTCTGGTCTGGGCATTCTGAACCCGCATAATATTCGCATCATCATGGAGCAGGCCAGCATTCCGGTACTGGTTGATGCTGGTGTCGGCACTGCGTCTGATGCAGCTATTGCCATGGAGATGGGCTGCGAAGCGGTACTGATGAACACCGCTATTGCCGGAGCCAAAAACCCGGTACTGATGGCGTCAGCCATGAAAAAAGCGATTGAAGCAGGCCGTGAGGCCTACCTGGCAGGTCGTATGCCACGTAAAAAATACGCCAGCGCGTCGTCACCGATGGAAGGCCTGATCTGATCTATCTTTCCTGCGTATAGCTTATCAGCCTGGCTGTCGTGGCCGGGCTGACCTGTTTTTAAGAGACTGAAAACTGATGACTGAACAGACTCCGCAGCCACAGGCTGAAATCGAACCGCAGCAGGACTGTGCTGCCGACCAGGGCACGGACCAGCCAAAACATCTGCGCACTATTCGCAGCTTTGTGTTGCGTACCGGCCGTATGACCGAAGGCCAGCAGAATGCCATGGCGGCAGTCTGGCCGCGTATGGGTCTGAATGTGGCCGATGGGGCGCTGGACATGACACAGACCTTTGGCCGTGAAGCGCCAGTGGTACTGGAAATCGGTTTCGGTATGGGCGATTCACTGGTCGAAATGGCTAAAGCACAGCCGGAGAAAAACTACATCGGGATTGAAGTGCATACACCGGGTGTGGGTCGCCTGCTGAGCAACGCTGATGCGGCAGGCCTGACCAATATCCGCGTATTTGAGCACGATGCGGTGGAAGTGCTGGAGCAGTGCATCCCGGACGGCTCGCTTGATACCCTGCAACTGTTCTTCCCGGACCCGTGGCATAAGAAGAAGCATCACAAGCGTCGTATCGTACAGTCTGCTTTTGCTCAGGCGATCCGCAAGAAACTGAAAGTCGGTGGTGTATTCCATATGGCGACCGACTGGGAAAACTATGCCGAGCATATGATGGAAGTGATGAGCGCCGCCGAAGGCTACACTAATGCCGCCGGTGAAGGTCTGTACTCACCACAGCCGCAATGGCGTCCGGTGACCAAATTCCAGAAGCGTGGCGAACGTCTGGGCCACGGTGTCTGGGACCTGATGTTTGAGCGTACTGAGTAAGTGTACGCAGGGCTGCCAGTGATGGTGGCCTTGCAGAGTAAAGACAGTGATCTGATCAGTTTGCTGCCAGTCCCATTGCTTTACGCTTTGCTTCTGTGTATTCAGCAGCTGATATGATGCCATCTTTGTATAACTGCTGAAGTTCTTGCAGTCGTTTGCTCATGCTCCGGTAGGTGTCGTTATGTGTACTGGATGCCGCACAGTTCTTTTCGTCTTGTAGCTCTGTCAGTCTGGCCATACGCTTACCCGCAGCTTCCATGGCAGAGTTGTAGTTGTTGTTTTTGGCGATCAGGTTAAATGGAAACCAGAGCAAGCCATCTACAACGTCGGCACCAGAGACATCTGCTTTGTCTGCATTAACGCCATCAATTACCACTTGGGTGCGAACCATTTCGTCATTAATCTGCTTACAGCCCAGGTGTGAATCCTGGGCCTGATGTGAGACCAGTATGTCGTGATTGGCACTTCCTGCACACCCCGACAACAGAACGATAGTAGCGGCATAAGTGAAAGCTTTTTTCATGGTATCTGTCCCTGAAGAATGGAGACCGCATACTAATTAATCGTTCAGATAGCTACAAGCTCAGTGGTTATTCGAGTTATACCCTGAAAAATAGACAGTTGCTGTGCATCCTCCTGACTGTTTTCGGTCAGGCCATTGTTTTCGGTCAGGCTGAAGTGCCAGTTGTAACGGGCACAGATGTCTTCAACCAGTTTCAGTCCGATACCAAAGCCCTCATAGCCCCTCGCCTGAGCGCTCAGCCCGACACCGTTGTCAATCACCTGTAGTCGATTCGCTGCTGCTGACAGTCCGGTGAATAACGATCATCTATGCTGATTTTCTGGCTGGAAGTGCGGTTCAGAACTGAACCACTGTCAGCAACGGCAAACTCCCGGCCAGCCCCCACAGGCTCCACTTTGGCCGCCAGGCCAGTAGTAGCGCCTGTGCCATAATCACCAGACTCAGAATACCCAGCCAGCAGGCCAGACCAATACCGGGGCCATCGGCCTGTATCGCCAGCACCGGGGCACTCAGTAATGCCAGTGCAGCCAGTAGCTGTAACCCGCGTTGTTGCAGTCTGTTGAGTCGTCGTCCGGGTAGCATGTCCATACAGTGGCGGGGCATTGCCAGACAGAGCAGCACACAAGCCTGCCAGCTGAGCAGAAAGACAGTTGCAGTCATGCGGTCGCCTCCATGCTTGTGGCGCTTTTACGTGGTGTGCGCTGGCCTGGTTGTGGCCAGTGCTGGCGCAGTTTGCGGGCGATAATGGTAAAGCTGACAGTGGTGGCGATAAAGCCCAGTTCAACGCCGACCAGTGCCCAGTCGCTGTTGGCCAGCCCCCAGAACAGGTGCTGTTCAACCGTGATCAGGCTGAGTAGCGGCAGCAGGGCGTAGATTGTTGCACTCAGCAGGCTCAGTTCATACCAGCAGCATTGAATTGGACGACGAGCGCTGTAGAGCAGTATCAGCCCCCAGCTGATAAACAGTGCACTCTGTTCCAGTTCGGCACGGTTTTCCAGCGCTACCGGTATTAACCGATTGGCGGCAAAGTAGAGGCCAATGGCCGCGGGCAGGCCAATCAGCGTACCAGCATTCAGGCGCTCGACCAGCATAAAGCCGGGGTCAGGCTGCGGTTGTTTCAGCTGGCGAGCCCGTCGTTTACTGGCCCACAGAATCAGTCCGCTGGCGATCATCAGCGTACCCAGCAAACCGGATAGCAGATAGAAACCGCGCAGCACCGGCCCGGCAAAGGTGCCCTCATGCAGGCCCAGAATACCCTGGTGGAAGATCACCGGGGCAGAGTCTGGCAATGTTTTATGTAGTGGCAGGCCGCTGGCGTCCAGCGCCATATAGTGGCCGACACGCAGAATGGTGGGTTGATAACCGCCAATATGTATCTCGCTGCCGCTATCGCCAGGCCAGTGAACCTCCACCGTTGTGACCGGTTGCTGCCATTGCTGTCCAGCATTGGCAACCAGCTGGCTGAGGTCGGGTACCGGCTGGTTCTGGTGCTGCTGTTCAATCTGTTCTCGGGGAAATATCTCATTGATGAAGGCTTGCAGCCGGTCGCCTCCCAGACCATAACTGCCCACTGCAATGAATGGCATATAGCTGATCAGGAAGAAGATCAGCCCGCTGTAGGTGATCATCAGCTGGAATGGCAGTGAGGCAACGCTGGTCAGATTATGCAGGTCGAGCCAGCTGCGCTGGCGTTTGCCTGGTCTGAAGCTGAAAAAATCATGGAAGATATGGCGGTGGATAATGACTCCGGTGATCAGTGCCAGCAGCATGAACATGGTGAACAGACCGAGCAGCATCTTCGCGGCATCACGCGGGATACCCGCCAGTTTGTAGTGCAGCTTATACAGCCATTGTCCACCACCGGTATCGCGGCCCTGTAACACTTTACCTGTGGTGACATCCAGCCGTACCCGTCCCCGATGCCGTGTGTGTTCGCTATTTTCCTGGTTATGCCTGTCTTTTGGATAGCGCCAGAATACCTGCAGCCATGGGGTATTACGGGTGGAGGGCAGGCTGATAAACCACTCTTCTGCATCCGGGTGATGTTGCTGCAGATACCGCTGTGCAAGGGCGGTGGCTTCTTCTGCGCTGATCGGTGGCTGAGTAGCCAGCTCCGGCTGCATCCAGCGGTCCAGTTCGGTATCTACATAGCCCAGCGTACCAGTGACAAAAATAAAGAACAGTAGCCAGGCGAAGATCAGCCCGGTCCAGGTGTGCAGACCGCCCATGGTTTCGCGAAAGGTTGCGGGTTTCATGCGCCATTCCCCAGCAGGTGGAAAGCTGTACTACCCAGTACACTGGTCAGACTGAGCAGGCCGATTTCGCGCCATACCCGGCGCAGTGAGTGCAGCGCAAATACCCGGATAATTACCGCTGCATAGAGGGCGAAACTGGCCAGCATCATGACTGCGACGGCATGGGCACGTGGCAGAGGTAACAGAAATGCGATAAATACCGCCAGTGTGTTAGTCAGCAGATAACCGCCCAGTGCAGCGGCCAGAATGCGATTGATCAGTGTGCCATGGCGCTGCATAAAGGGTGGGCATTGCAGCCATGTACAGCGCTGGCGGAGTGACGTGAGCAGAGTCATTTTCAGTCCCTTATAGACGACATAACAGCGCTACCTGCCGGTAGCGCTGTTATCAAGCTGAAACGTGGTAAGCAACAGCCTAGAAGCTGGCGCTGACTTCCACGCCCAGCGTCAGCGGTTCGCCACTGCGGATACGCTGTACATTGGCAATATCGTTGCGCTGGGTGTAATAGTCCTTATCGGTCAGATTGCGGGCGAACAGCACCGCAGACCAGTCCGGGGTTTCATAGCCCACCCGGCCATTGATAATAAAGCGTGCCGGTACTTCTTTGTCCGCCTCATTGGCAGCAACGCTGTAGTAGTTATCCGTGAAGCTGCCATCAAGCTGAACAAACCACTGCTCGGTCAGCCGGTATTCGCCGCCAGCAAAGGCGGTGAGCTCGGGCGCGTATGGGAATTCATTACCGCTGAAATCGGTGTTGGCGTTTACAAACTCATCAAACTTGGTGTGGGTGTAACCGATACCGGCAGCCAGTTGCAGTTGCTCGGTTGCCTGCAAGCGCATCTCCAGCTCGGCACCGTACAGCGACGACTTGCCGGCATTGGTGATGTAGCTGTCGTTGCTATTACCACTGGGGCCATAGACGCGTACCTGCTGATCTTCCCAGTCGGTGTAGAACAGGTTGCCGTTGAAGGTCATCCGGCCATCCAGCAGGGTCGAGCGTAGTGCCAGTTCGTAGTTCCAGGTGTATTCCGGGTCAAACTGGCCCGGCTCCAGCGTAAACGGGTTGATGTCGTTGCCTCCGGCACGGTAGCCGCGCTGGATGGTAAAGCTGGTGTTGATATCTTCGTTCCAGTGATATGTCACCGCAGCCTTTGGCAGGAAGGCTTTGAAGGAGGTTGACAGATTGGTTTCGGCACCCTCTGGCAGCGTTATAATCTGTGGGGTCAGGGTATAGCGGGTAACGTCGGCTGCCTGGATTTTCTCGTAGTCGTAGCGAGCACCGGCAGTCAGCGTCCACTGGTTGTTCAGGTCGTAATCCAGTTCACCAAACAGCGCCAGGTTATCCGTGTCGGTCTGTCGGTCAAAAATACGGCTGAAGGTTGCTGAACCCGCCGGAATACGTGGGTCAACCAGGCTGGCATCGCCGATCAGAAAATCGTCCTGGCCTGCTTCGATACGGGTTGCATAGACGCCAACTGCACCACGGGTATTGCTGCCGTTATCGTAGATAAATTTGACTTCCTGAGAGACACCCCGGTCACCCTTGAAGCGGTCAAGCAGGCCGCCGGGCAGGGCCAGGCCGTCATAGTCTTCCAGGCGACGGTAATCATGATCATACAGGGTAGTTTCGGACTCCAGTGACCACAGATCATTCAGGTTATAATTGATGCGCAGACCAGTGTTACGATGCTTGCTGTACTCGCTGGCAGCTTCATCCGAGTAGTTGTAACGCTTGCCTGGAAACTGCAGATAATCAATATAATCCTCGCCACCTTCGTTGTTGCTGGCGCTGTGGCTCAATACTACGCGTAAATCATCGGACGGCTCGTAAAGTACTTTGAAGCGACCCAGTGATAACTGTCGGGCGTCGTAGTCATCTTCGTTGCGGGTCGGGTTTTCTACCCAGCCGTCGCTACGGCTGTATTCACCGGCAAAACGTACCGCCACCTCATCATTGAGTGGCTGGTTGTACATGACTGCCAGACCACTACTGCTGTGACTGCCTGCGCGTAGACGCACCTTGCCATACTGCTCGAATTCCGGGTCTGCACTGCGAATATTGATAGCGCCGGCCAGTGCATTGCGGCCTTGCTGGGTAGACTGTGGGCCGCGCAGTACTTCTACCTGTTGCAGATCCCAGCCACTGTAGGGGCCAAAGAAGGTAGCCTGAGTAGTGGGCAGGCTGGCGCCATCAATAGAGATATTGATAGTACGACCATTACCGGCACCGCCAGGCCCTGTCTGGGTGATACCACGAATAGCAAAGCCGCCGGAACTGGCCACCGGGGTCAGATTTACCACCCGGTTAAAACTGTCGTACAGGGTAACATCAGATGCGCGCTCCAGTTCTTCACCGGTCAGTACCGCGACACTGGACGCTGTGCGCTGCAGGTCACGTGACAGAGTTTCCCCTGTAATGACAACAGCATTGAGTGATACAGCAGCGTCATCTTCTGCTGCTTGAGCCTGAATGGCAATGGTCAGCGGTGACAGGGCCAGCCCCAGTGTGGCTGACAGGAGGGCGCGTGCGTACATTCTGATGTTTCCGTTCAAGAATAAATAGAAAGCACGCTATCAATACTGATTCTCAATAGCAATCAGGTTTTAATATCAGCTGAACCGGATGTAATTTTTGTCCGGCGTCATTACTTAACCAGACTGGCACGACTGTTCGGCACTGATTTTCAACGTTGCTCTGCATAAAAAATACTCACAGATGGCGATCTGAATGGCTGTTGATAAATCTGTTAATAAAAGGGAAATTTCAGGTATGAAAATGTGTAGTATCACTAATACCCGGCTTCTGTATATTTTTTGATCAATTTTTTGCAGGCCTTGCAATATATGGGCTACTGGCAACCACCAATAACTCACGCACAGTTTTACACACCGTATCTGTGAATGAATAACTTCACTTATCCAGCTCTGGATAACCTTATAAAGTTAGCGCCCGGGCTGGCCGGGATACTGATGCCTCAATGCAACATAAGCTATTGCTAATTTAGCGGCCAGGTTTTAGGCTTGCGCCATAAATAGAGATTGTACTGATCCATTACCGTGTCATGTACGATATAGCTATCTGGTATAACGCTATCTAATAAAGATCTAACTAATGCGGCGCGATCCATTGCGTTGCTTTATATATCGCTATTCACGACAGGATTGAGCCATGAACAGACTCTGGGCGAGCAGCGCATTCTGCGCGCTGACTGCACTTTCCGTTGCCACTACCGCCACTGCACAGGAAACGCTGAATATTCCCCAGCTGCAGGGTGAAGCCAAAACCGTTATCAAAGCGCTGGCCGGTCAGTTGGGCGGTGAACTGAAAGCAGCGGTCAAGGCAGGCGGCCCGGTTGCAGCTATTCAGGTGTGTAACACCAAAGCGGCACCCATTACCGCTCAGGTTTCTCAGCAGGAAGGCTGGACTGTCAGCCGTACCAGTCTGAAACTGCGCAACCCGAACAATGCACCTGATAAGTGGGAACAGCGGGTGCTGGAGCAGTTCGCCAGCCAGGCTGCTGCCGGCGCCAACCTGAAAAAACTGGCGTTCAGTCAGGTGGTGGTGAATGATGAAGGCCAGAAAGTGTTCCGCATGATGAAAGCGATTCCGGTGGGTCAGCAGTGTCTGGGCTGTCATGGCAGCAAGATCAAACCGGCGCTGGCTGAGAAGCTGGATGCACTTTATCCACAGGACCAGGCCCGTGGTTTTAATGCCGGAGACCTGCGTGGAGCTTTCTCGTTGCAGAAAGTGCTGGTGAATCTCTGAGGGATACCGTTATAGCTGAGCATGCAGAAGCCCCCTTCTTTCTGCATGCGCTTTTTCAGGCTGTCGCTGCCTGTACCAGCGATGGTCTGTACCCATGCGTGCCAGTAAGCTGGCGCGCAACCTCGCCTGAACGCTTCTCTCCCGCTAGAATGCAGCCTCGTCTATCCAGCTTGTGCGAGTCTGTTCCATGTCCAGCGTTTCTTTTGCCAGCCTTGGCCTTAATTCACAACTGCAGCAGACCCTGCAGGCCCTTGGTTACAGCAAGCCGACCTCGATTCAGGCCCAGGCTATTGAGCCTGCGCTGGCGGGGGATGATCTGATCGCGGAAGCGCAGACCGGTACCGGTAAAACAGCGGCGTTTGCGCTGCCACTGCTGCATCGTTTCAATGCTGTTCCGACTGCGGAAAAGGTGCGTCCTGTGCGGGCGCTGGTACTGGCCCCCACCCGTGAACTGGCGATTCAGATCAAAGAAAGCTTCTTTGAGTATGGCGCTGCGCAGGGGGTGCGGACGGTGGCGGTGTTTGGCGGGGTGCGCATGGACACCCAGATGCACCAGATGCGCCGTGGCACCGATGTGCTGGTGGCGACCCCGGGCCGTCTGCTGGATCTGATTGCCCAGGGCGAAATCAGCCTGCAACAGGTGGAAACCCTGGTACTGGATGAAGCAGACCGCATGCTGGATCTGGGTTTTATCAACGATATAAAGCAGCTGGTAAAGAAAATCCCGGCCCGGCGTCAGACCTGGCTGTTCTCGGCCACTTTTGGCCCGGCGGTGGAAAAACTGGCCCGTGAGCTGACCACAGAGGCCAGATGGTTTAAGGCCCACAAACGTAACAGCGCGGCTCAGAGCGTACAGCAGATTACCTACGCTGTGGATAACCGTGATAAGGCGCAGGCGCTGCGTTATATGATCAGCAATGGTGGCTGGAAGCAGGTGATGGTGTTCGCCCGTACCAAGAAGCGCGCCGATATGGTAACCGAGCATTTGCAGGATGCGGGTATCAGTGCGGCGGCTATCCATGGCGATAAAAAACAGCGTGAACGGATGCAGGCACTGGAGCAGTTCAAGTCGGGTGGTATCCGTATTCTGGTAGCTACGGATGTTGCTGCCCGTGGACTGGATATTGAAGCGCTGCCACGGGTGGTGAATTACGATGTACCACAACAGGCCGAAGCCTATGTGCATCGTATCGGTCGTACTGGCCGTGCCGGTAGCAGCGGTCAGGCCATTACCTTTGTTTCCCCGGATGAGCGCAGTTTTCTGGCCGAAATTGAAACCCTGATTAAACGGGTACTGAAGCTCAAGCCATTGCCTGCGCTGAAAGATGATCAGGGCCAGTCTGTACTTTTTGAAGATGCCATGCCGGGCAAAAGGGCGCGGGCTGCAAAACAGAGCCGTGGTGTCCAGAAAACCCCACCAGGAACAAAACCAAAACAGAAAAAAGCCGTGGCACAGGATAACAGCGAGCCGGAGCCGCCGCGCAAACCCGGTATCCGCCCATCATTGCTGTCCACACGCAGCCCGAAAAAAGGCCGTAAAGGCTGAATCTGTGGATAAAATTGCGGGGTTTGTCTGTGGTTAAGTAAGTGGAAAAAAAGGAAAAACCTCTGTGGAAAACCGGATAAGTACCGCGAATACATGAATTGATCGTTTTTTGATCGCATCTGGCTATCGCTTATCTGGTATGGGATGCAGCTATCTGTGAATGTGTAAAACACAGTTTTGCACACTGAAAATGGGGGTAAGTCAGAGGTGTTTTTCGTATTGTGAATAACTTATCCTGGCAGGCTATTCTAAAGCTGTACACTAAATCATCTGTGCTGGATGGCCGCTGGCCACCCTCTGAACAATGGAGCCATGACTATGCTGGATCTGACCGCACTGAATAAGGCACTGCTATCAATGGAGCAGGCACTGGCAGATACTGACAACGAAGCCTTTATGGCCATGCTGACGGATGCACAGCGAAATACGTTTATTGCCGGAGTTATCCAGAACTTCGAGTTCTCCTATGAATTGTGCTGGAAGTTTATGAAGCGCTGGCTGGAGCATAATATCGGCTCAACCTATGTTGAAGGGCTGACCCGGCGAGAACTGTTTCGTCTGGCGGCAGAACACCGTCTGCTCTGTGATGTGGATGAGTGGATGTTGTTCCACCGTGCTCGTAACCGTACATCCCATGTGTATGACCCTGTTGTGGCAGCTGAGGTACACGAAATCGCATCATTATTTCTGCCTTCTGCTCAAGCGCTGCAACAGGCTCTGGTCAGCCGCAATGATTGATCTCACACCCAGACAGCAACAGTTGACTGTTCAGGTGCTGCAGACATTTCTGCAACCAGACGAAAAGGTTTGGGTTTTTGGTTCTCGTATCAGGGGGACGGCCCGTAAGTGGTCGGACCTTGACCTGATGATTCATGGCCCGGAAAAATTGCCCGTTACCCGTTTTTATCAGCTGATGGATGCGTTTGAAGAGTCTGAGCTGGATATTCGAGTGGATGTGCTCGACTGGCATCGTACTTCAAGGGAATTTCGCCAGCGTCTGACACAGGATGGCATGGAACCCTTCCCGGTGAACGGCTGAGAAGCAACGGGCAGATGGTTAACCCGCTGGGTGGTGACGTGCTAAGAGCTAACGTGCTAAGAGCTAACGTGTTAAGAGCTAGCCTGCCAGGAGCTAACGGCTATTCCCGGTCAGTACAGGCCATTCAATTCTGATACCGGTGCTGAAAGTTGCTCTGACACCTTCTTTGACATCTGCCCTGATAACGATTGTCGGCGGATTATCCCGTAGCTCCTGTATCAGCCAGTCCAGATTTTTGTCGCCTTTTGCCACGGCGCGCAGGCCACACTCCCAGACGATGACTACCCGCCAGCCTGCCTGCAGCAGTGCATCAGTATCGCGCCGGTCACGGGCGACATTGCCGTTAAACTTCTGTTGCCAGAATTCGGTACGGGTTTTCGGGGTGTAAGCCAGTTTACAGCGCGGGTGGCGGTGCCAGTAGCAGCCATGGACAAAGATGACGGTGCGATAGCGTGGCAGTATCAGGTCTGGGCTGCCGGGCAGCTGCTTGTCATGTAGCCGGAAGCGGAACCCGGCGCGATGCAACAGGCTGCGCAACAGGCGTTCAGGCCGGGTGTTTCTGGCCTGAATGCCGGACATCATACGGGAGCGGGTGGCCTTATCGACAATATCGGTCATGCCTGGCGTTCCTGTGGGAGTGTCTGTTGCTGACGGCTGGTCAGGCTTGCAGTGTAATGTGGTGATCAGTCTGTGTTATGGGCTGCTCGTTCAGCGACCCGTGCCCGCTCGATAAACGGTTTCATCAGCTGTGCTACGGCACCGAATACTGGTACGACAACCGAATTACCAAACTGCTTATAAGCCTGAGTATCTGACACCGGAATTCTGAAAGTGCTGCCACCGGGTTGTTCAAAGCCCATCAGCCGGGCACATTCGCGTGGTGTCAGACGCCGTGGCCGGTTAGCCTGGTTGATCAGGTCGTGGAAACCGACACTGAAATTCCAGCCCCGGTCGACCAGAATCTCTGAACCGTCTTTATAGTAGCGGGCAGACAGGGTGCGGGTAACGCTGTCTTCATTGACCAGTCCGTAGCCAAAACCGTTGCCTTTGGCTTTATGTTTGGCGGCGTAGTTGTAGAGATATTCCCACAGTTTTGGTGTGAGGATGTATTTGTCATCGACCGCCGGTTCCAGTAGCTCACCCAGCGCTGGCCGCCGGGTCGGGTACTGGCTCTTTATATCCCGCAGTGAGAAACCGTGGTGAATATCAAGATCCTTGCGGAAGCCAACCAGAACAATGCGCTCACGGTGCTGAGGCAGGAAATGACGGCCGTCGATCACTTTCGGATCACGGGGGTTCATATCATTTTCATCTGCCACCCAGTAACCGAGCTCGTCCAGGGTTTCTACAATCACCCGGAAGGTATTGCCCTTGTCGTGGCTTTTCAGATTTTTGACGTTTTCCAGTACAAACGCAGCCGGACGGCAGGCCTGGATAATGCGGGCAACATCAAAGAACAGCGTACCCTGGGTAGAACACTCGAAACCATGGGCGCGGCCCAGCGAGTTTTTCTTGGAAACTCCAGCAATAGAAAAGGGCTGACAGGGGAAACCGGCCAGCAGTACATCGTGGGCGGGAATCTGCGCACGGATATGGGCATAGGCCTCTTCTTCGCTGATGTCCGGCTGGTCGGACAGGGTGACGCTGCGAATGTCTTCATTGAAGCTGTGGCGCTGAGGGTCGCAGTAATGGTTGGCTTTGTAGGTGCGTACTGCGAACTTGTTCCATTCGCTGGTAAACACACATTCACCGCCAATGGCTTCAAACCCTTTGCGAATACCACCGATACCAGCAAACAGATCGACAAAACGGAAGTCGTAATTGCCATGGTGCTGTGGTGGTCTGGGCAGCAGTTCATGCAGTGACATGTACTCCGGCCCGGTCAGCCCCTGGACATTACCACCAGTCGCCAGTTTTTTCAGGCGTGCCGGTGTCCATTGCCCGTTGGCAATCTGGTCCAGGTGGCGGGAAAGGTAGCGGGCATCATAGATCGACAGCAGCTGGCCTAGCAGCTCGGCATCTTGCGGGTATGAAGTCATCACCGGAGTCTCAGTCTGAATCGACGGCAATTCTACCATTCTCCCCGCATTGCAGCAGCACTGCATATCAGAGGTTCTGTTGTGGTGCCTGATCTGTTTTGAACCCGCAGTATCCGTAGCGGTGCTCAACGGTGGCAGAGAATGGTTGTCTGTGTTGATGCAGATGGGTGTCATCGCGTTATAAAGGTTAACCCTGCTGTCATTTTATGGCTTAATAGCCGCCTCTTTGACGGAGATGACGTTATCTGTCTCCACCACCTCGCCACGCTTGCTGGCGTTACCTTCTGCTGTATAACGCGCTATTTACTTCGGGCGCGAATCTTCCTGATGATACCCATGCACAGCAGGAGCGGGGACCGTCGTACCGCATTGCGAAGCACGATGGCCTGAATATCAACGATTGAAGATAAATAACAATAAACGTGGGGGCCTGTTTGGAAACGCTTGATTTTCTGATTCAGAACCTGGACCAGGTCATGGCGCTGACGCTGGAGCATCTGATGCTGGTCAGTATCGCGGTTGGTCTGGCGATTATCACCGGCGTACCGATTGGGGTCGCCATTACCCAGAACCAGCGTGCTGCTGATCTGGTGCTGTATGTGGCGTCGGTGATTATCACCATTCCATCCATTGCACTGTTTGGCCTGATGATTCCGATTCTGTCCGTGATCGGTCAGGGGATCGGTTATCTGCCTGCCATTATCGCTGTGCTGCTGTATTCGCAGTTGCCGATTATCCGTAACACCTATACCGCCATTAACAATGTTGACCCGGCGCTGCGCGAAGCGGCTCGTGGTATTGGTATGACGCCGATGCAGCGGTTGAAAATGGTGGAAATTCCACTGGCTGTCCCTGTCATTATGGCGGGTGTACGTACTGCCGTGGTGATGAATATCGGGGTGATGGCAATTGCGACCTATATCGGCGCAGGTGGGCTGGGTACCTATATCCAGCGAGGCATTTCGCAGACCGACCCGCGCCAGCTGATTATTGGTGCGGTGGCGGTAAGCCTGCTGGCGATTATTGCCGATTACGCATTGTTATGGGTACAGAAAAAATTCACGCCAAAAGGCATGAAGGTAATGGGATAAGGACCGACTACCGATGATCAGACTTGATAACCTGACCAAGATTTTTGACACCCCGGACGGCACCATTACCGCCGCTGACCATATCTCCATGGAAGTGCCCGCGGGTGAAATCTGTGTCCTGCTGGGCCCGTCTGGCTGTGGTAAAACGACCACGCTGAAGATGATCAACCGCATTATTCCGGCGACTTCGGGCCGGGTATTTATTGATGGCCAGGACACCACGGCGATGGATACCGTCGACCTGCGCCGCAATATCGGCTATGTGATTCAGCAGATTGGCCTGTTTCCGAATATGACCATTGAGGAAAACATCAGTGTGGTTCCACGCCTGCTGGGCTGGCAGCCAGAGCGCTACAAGGCGCGGGCAAAAGAGCTGCTGGATATGGTAGCACTGGACCCGGCAACCTTCCTCAAGCGCTACCCTAATGAACTGTCCGGTGGTCAGCAACAACGGGTCGGAGTGATCCGGGCGCTGGCGGCTGATCCACCGGTGATGCTGATGGATGAACCATTTGGTGCCATCGACCCGATCAACCGTGAAGTGATTCAGGACGAGTTTCTGAAAATGCAGGCCGAGCTGAACAAGACCATCATGTTCGTCAGCCATGATATTGATGAAGCGGTAAAAATGGGTGATAAAATCGCGATCTTCCGTACCGGCAAGCTGGAACAGTACGCCAGCCCGGACGATATTCTGGCCCACCCGGCCAGTGACTTTATCGCCGGTTTTGTTGGCAGTGACCGTACTCTGAAGCGATTGCAGCTGGTCACGGCGGCACAGGTGATGGGGCCAGTGCCGACTTTTGTGACACCGCAGCAGAGCCTGTCTGAAGCGCTGGCAATCATGGAGCGTTTTGAACACCGTTCCATTACCCTGGCCAATGAAAGGCGTGAACCAATTGGCATTATTACCCGTGATATTGCCTGGAACCATCAGGGCCTGTGTGGTGAGCATTATGAGGGCCTGCATGGTATTGCCCGCCAGAGTGATGATCTGCGTACCGTAGTGGCGCAGATGTTTACTGCCGACAGCAGCTGGTTGCCGGTGGTGGATGCGTCAGGCCGCCTGGTTGGCGATATTACCCAGCGTGGTATCACCCATCATCTGGGTGCTACCTACCGGGCAAAGGGGTAAGCGATGCTGGCACAACAGATGCGACGTTACCTCTATTATGGAATGCTGCTGCTGATCTTTCTGTTTGGCGTCTGGGCTGAACGTAGTGGCTTTCTGGAAGAGATGCTGGAATATGAAGAGGATGTGGTTTATCTGGTGGTCGAGCACCTCAAACTGACCGCCGTATCCGGTGGTCTGGCGGTACTGATCGGGGTGCCGTTGGGGATTGTGCTCAGTCGTCCTCGCTTCAGTCATGTGGCGGAAAATGCCATGCAGGTGCTGAACATTGGTACTACAGTGCCAACGCTGGCTCTGCTGGCGCTGTCCATGAGTCTGCTGGGTATCGGCAATAGCCCGGCCATTCTGGGCCTGCTGGTGGCAACGCTACTGCCGATTGTGCGCAATACCTATACCGGCCTGCTGTCAGTGCCGGTGCACCTGAAGGAAGCTGCCAGTGGTATGGGTATGCTGCCCCGGCAGATGCTGTGGCAGGTAGAACTGCCCAATGCGCTTTATGTGATCATGGCTGGTATCCGTACGGCGCTGGCGATCAATGTTGGCACCGCGCCGCTGGCGTTTCTGATTGGTGGCACCAGCCTGGGTGAACTG
Source organism: Marinobacterium sp. (assembly GCA_025800125.1). GTDB lineage: Bacteria > Pseudomonadota > Gammaproteobacteria > Pseudomonadales > Balneatricaceae > Marinobacterium_C. The sequence goes on along the minus strand of JAOXSF010000085.1, from coordinate 1,457 downwards.
ATCTTCACCGGTATTGCCGTTGATGAGCAGGCGATGATGCTGGCCGGTGCAATACCGACGGCGCTGCTGGCGGTTACGGTTGATTTTGTGCTGGGCGCACTGACCTTTGTGCTGGTCAGCAAGGGTGTTAACCCGCTGCGTCAGCGTCCGGCTCACTAGCTCACCAGCTCACTGCTCTGGCGACCAGGGCCTGTGGCTTAAATTACATCATCGCAGTGACTCAGGCTGTCTGCTGACAGGTACGCTGCGGTGATGATCTTTCTGCTTGCATTGCAGGCGTTCCAGACACTCTGAGGAGTATTCATAATGATAAGAAAAGAGCTGATTAAAAAAAGCTTTGGCACCTTCGCCTTTACAGCGGCGGTTGCGTTCGGTGCAACCTCTGTACAGGCGGCTGACCTGGTCGTTGGTGGCAAAGGCTATACCGAACAGCTGCTGATGGCCTCGATGACCGAGCAGTTGCTGACAGGCAAAGGCTTTGATGTCGACAAGCGCGACGGTATGGGTTCCAGCGTACTGCGTAAAGCTCAGCTCAATGGCCAGATTGATCTGTACTGGGAATACACCGGTACTTCACTGCGCAGCTTTAACAAGATCAAGGATCGAATGAGCGCACAGGAAGCCTACAATACCGTGAGAAAACTGGACGGTGAACAGGGGCTGATCTGGCTGAACCCGTCTCGTGCTAACAATACCTACGCGCTGGCAGTACGCGCTGATGATGAGCGCACCCGCGATGTCAGCACCCTGACCGAGCTGGCTGCACTGATTAACAGCGGCACCCGTATGACGTTCTCCACCAGTATTGAGTTCCCGGTACGTCCGGACGGCCTCAAGCCGTTCCAGAAAGAGTACGGTGTGAAGTTCAAACGCTCCGAGATCAAGAAGATGGACCCGGGTCTGGCTTATAACGCGCTGCGGGTAAAAGAGGTCGATATAGCACTGGTATTCGCCACTGATGGCCGTATTGGTGCCTTCAACTTCAAGGTACTGGACGACGATAAAGGCTTCTTCCCGGACTACTCCATTGTGCCGGTAATTCGTAAAGACACGCTGGAAAAATACCCACAGGTGGGTGAGCTGATGAATGATCTGTCCAGCCGTCTGGACAACGCCACCATGACCCGCCTGAACGGTGAAGTAGACGTTAACAAGCGCTCCATTGAAGAGGTCGCTGCCGAATTTCTGAAGCAGCAGGGCATGCTGTAAGGCCACCTGTAGATGGCTGGAAAAATTTTGCAGGGGTGGTGTCCCTGCCGCAAAGCGTCGTTAAAGCCGCTTTTCTGACCAGAATGCGCGACAAGCCCCGTACTTCCAGTGCGGGGAAGGATAGCGCGGGAGGCGAAAGCCTCCTTTAATATGAACAGTTTTTTGCTTAATGAATTGCCGAACGGGCAATACAGTGCCTGCCATGATCCATGGCTATCGTTATAATTTGAAACGTGAAACATACAAAG
>JAOXSF010000067.1 GCA_025800125.1 Marinobacterium sp. | reverse complement strand
CTGCACGGGTTCATCCCCCTGCAAATGGAAATGGCGGTTCAGCCGCGCATTTACCCAGAGCGAGAACACAATAATACCGCCGCCCAGCGCCAGCATGGCCAGGTCAGCATCACGATTCCAGATCAGCAGGTTAACAATTAGCCCAGCAGGCACCAGAGCGTTGTTCATAATACCCAGCGTGCCCGCGTCTACCATGCAGGCACCACGGTTCCACAGGTATAAGCCCAATCCCGAAGCGGCGACACCCAGCCAGAGCAATACCCCCCACTGTTCTGCAGTAGCAGGCAGTTTGTCCGGGTTACCCAGCAGCAGGAAGGTAGGCGCTACTACGATCACGGCTCCCAGATAGAAATAGCCAAAAGAACGCCAGGCAGGCAGTTCAACGTCGCTATAACGCTGCATCAGGTTAGCATAACCTACCTGTCCTGCGGCAAAGGCAAGGTTTGCCACCTGTAACAGTAGGAAGCCGGTAATAAAATCACTGCTCAGGTCGTTATAACGGATAACCCCCGCCCCAACGACGGCAATGGCTGTTGCCAACAGTGGCGCCGGTGAGAAACGTTGTTTCAGCGCATCATCAATCAGGCTGACGTAGAGCGGCGTAAAGATGGTAAACAACAGCACTTCCGGTACGCTCAGATAGAGGAACGACTGGTAAAAACAGATATAGGTAATACCAAACTGCAACGCACCGGTCAGCGTAATACCACCACGCAGACCAGCCGGTACACCGCGCCAGCGGGTTAGCGGGTTAGCGGGTTAGCGGCAGGAAGATAAGCCCAGCCAGCACAATACGCATCAGCACAGCAAAGTAGCTATCAACCTTACCGGCCAGGTAAACACCGATCAGACTGAAAGAAAACGCCCAGAGGGCGGTAACAAACACCAGATAACGCACAGAATTCTCCCTGAATCATAGCTTTTCGAATTATCAGAATCCGCTAGCGACTTATCAGCCCTCAGACGGATAAGCGCACAATATGGCGGGCATGGTAGAGAGAATAGACGGACAGGTAAATCCAACCTGTGACCCGATGTAACGGCACATCAGGCCACAGGCGGTTTATCAGGCAAAACCAGGCTGGTCGCGCCGGGGTTGATAGCACCGGGGTTGATAGCACCAGCCAAGGTTGATAGCACCAGCCAGGGTTATCGCATCAGGTTTACAGCGGCAGACTGAACAGGTAGTACACCCAACCGGCAGCCAGTACAGCAGCAGCAACCAGTGCTACAGGGTTAACTGCACCGGTTTCAACAGCGGCAGGATGATGCGGCTTGCGGCCATGCAGCATAGCAGGCACCAGTGCTTCCTTGAATGCCACCTTATGCACCACGATTGCCAGCAGATGAAGGCCCACCAGCACTTTCAATACCAGCTGAACATAATGGTGGGTTATACCACCCAGCTCTGCCATCTCTTCATTGACCGCGCTGTAGAAAGGCCCATCCCAGATGACATCGTCGGTGGTAATCAGACCACTGGCCACCTGTACCGCCAACAACCCCAGTAACGCGACCACCATCAGCGCGCCCAGCGGGTTATGACCTTCATAGTGGCCAGCCTTGCCCCGTGCAACATTCAGGCTATAGCGCAAAGTATGCAGCGGATTGCGAATAAAGTTTACAAAACGAGCATGGTGAGACCCAACCAGCCCCCACACCAGACGAAAGACAATCAGCCCGGATAACAGATAACCCGCGTAGAAATGCCATTCAATCAGATCATCCCCCAGATCTCCGCTGATAATCAGAAAGACAAACAGCCCCACCAGGCTCCAGTGAAACAGACGTACAGGCAAGTCCCAGACTTTAACCATCGGTTTGACATTAAGCTGACTCATAAAGTATCTCGCAATCAGAAGGTTGGCAGGCAAAAACAGATAAGAGGGATAAGAGGTACAGTCAGAAAAATAGCGGTGGACACTGCCACCGCTATGGCACAGAGGGTTAGCCCCTGTTATTCGATATGCACAATCAGCACAGACGATTTATTCACAAAACTTACTTAACTTTGTACGCCTTGTGGCAACCCTTACAGGATTTACCCAGATCACGGATTGCACCTTTCAGCTCACCCAGACCATTACCGGCAACATCCGCCATCTTTTTAGAGGCATTTACCCAGTCCTGGTGCTTATCCATAACGGTAGAGTCTGCTTCCCACATAGAGGCTTTGGTTTTAGAACCCAAGCCTTCTACAGAGCTGTCCGAGCCTTTCGGCCACAGAGTCATATTGTTCATGGTTGCCAGCATCAACATATCGCTGGCCGCCGCCGCCGCAACTTCAGCGTTGTAATCACGCTTACCTTTAGCCATAGAGCCCAGAATGCCCATGTTGTATTTAACCAGCTGCATGTGTGCCTGACGGGCTTCAACTTCAGCTTCAAATGGCTGCTCTGCAACAGCAGGCAGGGATACCAGGGTGGCCAGCACGGCGGCGGACAATACTTTAACGGTTGCTTTCACAATAGGACTCCTGTCAGACAACTTCTGTCTTGGTCGTTCTCATCAGTCGATCTTGCTGGTGTATCTGTCTGTTAACAAAAGCCAGAGACCCAAAGATCGTTTAAATCGCGCGGGCGTCCTCACATAACACCCGAGCGCCGCCATCTTAGCACTGGAATTACATTCAAAAAATCTGATATGGCGTAAATTTATGTAAAGACTGTCAGTATTAATCAAGCCACGGCAACTGCAAAACAATGGGCTTTTGCCCAGCATAGGGCTGTATTTCAAGGGCCACAGCGGTGAGCTGGTGATGTGGGCCACCTAGTGCTGCAATTTCGGCATCAGTGAATTCCTGCTGCTGCCGGGTCAATGCCAGCCGTTGCAGATAGTAATATCCCTGGTGTGCATAGATTTTGTCCGCCACAATCGGGTGGCCCAGGTGTGCAAGCTGCGCCCGTATCTGATGCTTACGGCCCGTAATCAGCTCACATTCAATCAACGCCCTGCCACCTTTCACTGCCAGGCGCCGAAATCGGCTATGGCTCTGTTTGGGTTTGGGGTAAAGCGTCGGCTGCGTTTCATCTACCACATACATCTGACTACGAATTTCACTGCCGATACGTTCAGATAATGCACATATCAACTCTTTCTGCTGCCAGGCTGGCACACCATAAATATTGGCATGGTAGCGTTTACGTAAAATTAGCGTTGATAACTGCTTCTTCCATTTACAATCTGCCGCGCTGTTTTTGGCAATCAGCAGCAGACCATCGGTTTCCGTATCAAGCCGGTGTAACAGGTGGGCGTTGTAATGGGGTGTCTGCCGACGTACCAGCGAGATCAACGTATTATGCAGGTTGCGGGTGGTGCGGCTGACAGGCAATAACGGCGGCTTATATACCGCCATCAATTCATCATTTTGCCAGATCAGCTGCCAGTCTGTGTTCACCTCAGCTTCCGGGTGTGCTGGCAAATTAACTGAAACCACTTGTCCCGCCTGCAACGGCTGCTGCAAGCGGACTATTTTGCCATCCAGCCTTATTGCCGCTGCTGTTTGCCAGGCCTGAAGTTGCTCCGGCGTCAACTGCGGGTAATGTAACTGTAGAAAAGAGGCCACATCCGGGGCCAGTGCCACGGTTTCAGCAAAGGTGTGATATTCCAGCAGAAAACCCGCAGTTACCGTCATACTACCGCCTGTTAATCGTCCGGAACCTGACAAATAGTTCTATTTGCATGATCACGGATAGAGGCCGCCGCATTCAGTACAGACAGCAGCGGCCTGATGGGTCAGATAACCCGTTTCATTTTGATAAATTCACCCTCTACGGTCAGTGTCAGGGTGACATTGTCTTTGGTTCGATTACGCCAGAACCAGCCATGATTACCATCAAAGGCTGCTTCCAGAATACCGCTATCACCTGGCTGGAAACGCCCCTTACCATAGCCATGATAGAAACCTTTTGGTGGGTTGTAAGGGTCGCCATGGGTGTCATAGTTCAACTTACCACCGTTGGCACTCCAACGATAACCCACCATCGCTCCCTGCTTCATCTCCAGCTTGACCTCAGCCCCCTGACCAGGCGTCAGGGTAAAGCTGATCTGATCTTTTTTGATCCCGGCAGCAGCTTCTGTGGTTGCAATCGCTTCAGGAGTTGCCGCGACTGGCTGAGAAACAGTTTTTGCCTGTGCAAGCTGCAACGGCTGCGGGCCAGGTGCGATAACAGCAGCAGCAATCGGCTGTGGTGCAACTGGCTTCACAACGGCCATGGCAACCGTAGACAGAGAACCCGCCGCGCTCAGAGACGGTTTAACCATTGCCTGCGCATCTGCTGCGGCTTCTTCTGCCAGCTGCTGTTTAATCTCGCCCATCTCGGTTAAACCCAGCAGACGTCCAACCCCGGTTGGGTCAATAGCGTATTCCGATGGCAACACTACAGTTACCAGCAGTACCAGCGCAACAACCAGCGCAAGGAGAGTAGAACGCACCAGCTGGCGCGCCGTTGGCAGTTCATGATTTTGCGGAGCATTATGATTATGCATCGTTATTTACCTCTACGTTTCTCAAGCCGACAGAATCAGGCCGGTAATCTGGTAGCCCATCAGCAGAAAACCGAGGGACATCATCACAACATTGGCCGCACAGGCCTGGCGCATAAAACCATGGGTATGGCGCCAATACCCCATCACAATCAGAATCAGGCTCAACGCCAGTAACTGGCCCAGCTCAACCCCGACATTGAACGCGATCAGATTGGCCATCAGACCATCCGGCGAAATTTCAAAATCCTGAATTTTTGCCGCCAGACCAAAACCATGCATAAGACCAAACAATAATGTGGCCAGCTTTGTACTGGGCTGAATACCAAACCAGCGCGGGAAAGCGCCAAGGTTATCCAGCGCCTTGTAGACCACAGAAAAACCGATGATGGCATCCACCAGATAAGGACTGACATTGATCCCCTGTAACACTCCATATAACAGGGTGACCGAGTGGCCAACGGCAAATAATGTGACGTAGATACCAATATCTTTCAGCCGGTAAAGAAAAAAGATCACCCCACACAGAAACAGCAGGTGATCGTAACCGGTGACCATATGCTTGGCCCCCAGATAGGTAAATGGCAGCAACATAACGCCGCTGCTCTCCTGAATAAACCCTTTGTCACCCTGAGCAACCCCATGTGCAGCCGCAAACTGCGATACCAGCATCAACACCAGTACTGCCAGCCAGGGTAATAAACGAGACGCAGGCCAAAGTAGACGCAATGCGGAAACATCACGTAACGATAGATAGATCGACATAAAGAAAGGCTCTTTATAGAGTTATCTGCTGCGGTGACAACAGCCCACGAACAGGCTATAGCCACCTCTGTAATGGCCTGAAGCTTTTCAAGTACACGACTTTTCAAGCATACAACTTCGCTAATACACAACGCTGCATTACACAACCCGGCATAACAGATATGTCGCTACCAGGTGCGTGCAAGCAATACCGTTACGTTAGGCAGTCATGCAAACCAATCGTCATGTCAACGAGCAATGATTTAAACGAGCAGTGATTTAAACAAGCTGTCATTTAAACAAGCTGTCATAAAAAGTATTCAGGCCTGGATAAACTCAGCTATAGAGCCGGGGGGGCCGTTCTATTCGAAATGTATATTCTGAAGGGCAACCTATTTGAAAAATAACAGGCCGATGTTCAGGAAGTCGCAGCGTCATAACCGCCATAACAACTGGCAGTTGTGGCGCATCATGAAGGTGGTCCGGGGTGTGCTGGCTATGCTGATGGGCAATACTCACCAACTGATGTAGCGGCTGTTCGCCATGCGTGTGGCCATGATCAACATCAGTGCTACCAGCCACTGTACCGCTTGGCACCTGCCCCCTGGTTAATGCCATACCACCTGTCAACGTCATGCTATTCGTTAACGTCATACTGGTCGCCAGTGCCGCACTGTTTGCAGGCTCTACCGTATGAACAACTACAGTTTGCACCGCCAGATAGTTTATCCAGCTCAGGAGCAGTACCAGCAATAAAACCGGTGTAGCAGTTTGGTGACGATAAGGGTTCATAGCACTTCGAAGCAACAATCAGGGGCTATCAGCAAATCAGGTGTGCATTTCTATCACAGTGTTGCTGAATATAAAACGTATAGCGCTGAACAGAAAAAAGAAGGCGCGCCAATGGCAGCGCCATAATTATCTTTGCGTCAGGGAACATTGCGCAAGCAACCGTAACGCAAAAACTGTCTTCTGAAGGGGAAACCCTGCGCGCAAGCAGGCCCCAGAAGGAGTGGATCAGTGATTATCGGAGACAGAAGGGCATAGCCGTCTGGCCATCCGTTTGCCCATCAGCCATGCTCCGTAAATCACGCCACTATCTTTGCACAACCTGCCAGTCTGTACAGCCCCACCAATGACTAATGGGACGCTTGGTAAAAAAACAGGGACACCAGGTTAATTTTTAACGGGAACAGTAAAGCGTGACAGGCACAGCCTTACTGCTGATAACCCAGCTGCATCGCCCAGTTGATAATCATCTGCCGTACCGGTGGTTCTATTTCAAGGCCAGCCAGACATTCCATGAATGATTGCTCCGGTGGGCGTTGGCGCAAAGCCTCCACAATCGGTGCCAGCTCGACACCCGCCAGATGCCAGATGCCCAATGGTTGATCTGGCGTCACCACTACTTTTTTCGCCACAATGCGGTTATCAGACACGACCGGGCGCGTCACAATTGCAATATCTTCAAACCGGGCCGTCAGGTGCAGCGGCTGTGCATCAGGCCATTGATTACGCTGCTGCCAGAATGGCTGCACAGGCCATTGTTGCTCCATACGGTAAAAATCGCGCCCGATACGGGCAAAACGCCAGAACAGCCCATCAATACGCTGTTGATGAAATTGTTGTGCCAGAACGATCTGCTGTTCCTGCTGTTCCTGCTGACCTTCTGATTGCGATTGCAGCAGCGTATTAATGACTGCGGGTGCCTGTAGCGCTGAAGAGATCGCCTGAAAAATACCGTTTCCTGACAGTGGGTCGACCGCCATCGCCGCATCCCCCACCCGCAGCCAGTTCGCTCCACAGCACTGCGGGTACAGTACCGCCGTGCTGATTCTGGCATGAGGCACACCAACGGGCTGGGCATCCTTCATAAAAGGCTGTGCCTGGGGTATCTGTTGCAGGTGTTGCTGGCAGAATTCAGCCAGTTTTGCTTTCTCAGGTAGCGGGGTATGGTTCGGGTCGAGTGTCAATTGCAGATACCGATGACCCTCTGCGTCCTGTGCCAGCCAGGCCCAGCCCTGTTCAAAACTGACGGCCGCAGAACAGGCTTCACCGGGTGGCCCCTGCCAGTACTGCAACAGTGATAATGTTTTTGGCCCCTGCTGGCGTACCAGATTCGTTGCCGGAGCAGCCCTGCCACGGGCTTCTACCAGGAAGTCCCCCTGTAATTGATAACTGCACTCTCCCTGCTGGCAACTAACAGTCACCCCAACAGCTTTATCAGCTGCATTACCTGTAGATGCAGGCAGATGATTACCCTGGCATTGCGTCGAAGTAACACGCGCTTCAACACAACGAATACCGCTTTGTTGCAAATCACGCCAGATTGCCGCATCCAGTGCCTGGCGGTTTACCAGATGTTCTGTATTGGCATTGTTATAGCGGCCATTCCAGTTGGCATTTCGGGCCGAGGGCGGGTTGATACAGTGTAACGCCTGCTGGAAACCAGCGGCTTTTAACCCCTGTACCACCCGTGAAGAGATACCTTCCAGTGCCGCAAAGGGCCGCGGCTGGCTGACAACCGTTACCTGATAACCCAGCCGTTTCAGGCCCAGTGCCACCGTAGCCCCTGCCGGGCCCGCTCCAAGCACAATAATATGCTGCATCATTGCCCCCCCTGGTACAGCCCCGCTAGACCGACCCATTGAGGCCTGGCCCTTCAGCACCCATATAACGCGCCTGCTGTTTCAACTGTTGCCCTAGCCGGGCACGGCTGATGCCGGGCTGTGCAGTCATAAAGCGAGCCAGTGTTGCCGTCACCCGAGCGGTAGCAATACTGGCACCGCTCCCCGCATCACTCAGCCCCTGCACACAGGCCCCTATATCAGCACGCTGTCCTGCCAGTAACGCCCATTCGCCAGGCTGACAACGAGCATCGCCTGTCACACGTAACACACCAGGATAACTGGCGGGCCACACCGGCTCGCCACGGGCCGGTGTAGAGGCGCAGAGCAGCACACCCTGCGCCACAGCAGCAGCGACAGCTTCACGCAGTGCTGGGTCATCACGGCGTAATCCCAGGCTAAGATTGATCAGTTGCACCTGTTGACTACATAACCAGTCGATAGCAGCCGCAACCTGCACAGCAGTCGTAGTCAACCGGGCCTGAAATACCTGAGCGATATATAGCGCAGCCTGAGGTACTTCAGCACACACTACTTCAACTGAAGCACTGCCATGGCTCAATTGATCCGGTATTGCATCACACTGCCAGAGGCTGTCGTTCTCAACGATAAAAGCTGTTGCAGCACTGACCTGTGCCCAGTGCCGCTCGCTACACCCACTATCAACAATGCCGACTCTGATCGCATCAGCGCTGTCTGCTGTCTGTGTCTGCATCAGTGTTCCCCTTTATTGTCTCGCGCTGTTTGCACATGGGTACGAAGCGCCCCGTCAGAAAGTTGCAGGTGCAAATCTGCATCACGCCAGCTACTGGCACGATGACTGATCAGAATACGGGTGCGGTCAGCAAAAAGGGCATCCACCGCCTGGATAATCGCCTGCTCTGTGGTTTCATCAACCGCAGAGGTGGCTTCATCCATCACCAGAATCTGTGGTTGTTGCAACAGCGCCCGTGCAATGGCAATACGCTGACGCTGACCACCGGAAAGTTGCTGTCCACGCTCCCCCAGTGCTGTGTCCAGCCCTTGCGGCAGTTGCGCCACCAGCCTGTCCAGCTGTGCCTGATTGATTACCTGTTGCAGCTGTTCATCACTGGCATGGGGCGCGGCATAGCGCAGGTTGTCGGCCAGGGTGCCCCGAAACAGCACAATATCCTGGCTGACCACAGCAATGCGCTGACGCAACTGGGCCAGTGATGTCTGGCGAAGGTCTATACCATCCAGCAGGATACGCCCCTGTTGGGGATCATAATGACGCTGCAGCAGATCAATCAGCGTCGTTTTACCACTGCCAGACGGGCCACTGAGTGCCACCCGATAACCTGCGGGAACAGTCACGCTAACATTGTTTAATAACGGCATAACACCACGGGCGTTCTGCCAGCTGAAATTGACGCTCTCCAACTGCAAGCATCCGCCTTGCTCCGGTAATGGTTGTGGCTCAGGCACCTCTGCCACAGCCTGCGGAGCCAGTCGTAATTCCATGACCCGCTCCAGACTGACCGTCATTCGCTGCACAGCCACATATAACCCTAACAGACTCTGCACCGGGCCAACCGCCATCCCCAGATAGGTTGAAAAGGCAATCAGCGCCCCCAGTTGCCAGCTGCCCTCAATCACCCAGTAACCGCCAATCAGGAAGGCACCGGCACGGGAGATTGAGGTTAAAGTACCAGGCACCGCCTGGGTAAAGAATTCGGTGATCTGTAACTTGAGCAAATCTCCCAGATACTGTTCATTCAACTGGCCCAGCCGCTGCTGTTCTCGCTGTTGCTGACCGCTGGCCTGAATAAATTTTGTAGCTGGCAACGTTTCAACAAGAAAGGAAGACAGGTCAGCAGAGCGCTCACGCAGGCTCCGGCTCTGACGCTCAACCTTGCGTCGCATCCAGCGCAACCAGAGCACTTCCAATGGAATCAGCAAGGCAACAATCAACGACAACTGCCAGCTGAGACTGACCATCAGCACCAGTGCCCCTACCAGCCCCAGTACACTGGACAGTGCTGAAAACAGCGAGTCCACGGCAAAACGCTGAATCTGTGCAACATCGCCATCCAGTCGCGACAGAATGTCGCCGGTACGTCGCTGCGCAAAGAAACTCGGCGCAAGTTTTAACAGATGCCCATAAACATCATCCCGTAAGCTGAACAGCACCCGCGCTGATAAGCGCGTGTGCAGATAGCGGTTTACCCCCGCCAGCGCACTGCTGAAAACGCCCACAGCAATCATGATCAGCGCCAGCTGCACCAGCATGGCGTAGTCTTTTGCCAGCAAACCATCATCAATCAACAGTTTGGTTAACCAGGGTTGCAGCAACACCAACATGGACGCTAGCAGTGACAACCCCACAACCTGTAGTATCGCTCGACGCTGGGGCCGGACAAAACCAAACAACCAGTCCAGAGCCTGTTGCAGACGTTGCGGGTCTGGGCTTTCAATGGCGCGTAACAACAGATTGCGCAAGGCAAAACGCGACAGCCGGTCAGACATGGGGATCTCCAGAAATTCAGTGCCCGTCTGACTTTACCTGGCCTGGGCTGTCAGTATTGCCGTGTGATGTGACCAGTTGTAACCAGTTGTAAACGAGACTTCCTGCACCAGAACCGCTCTGATCATCAACCACAGTGGAAGAACAATACGACATTATCGGGCTCAGAAGTTTAACCGGCGAGGCGTTATAAATTCCCGTAACTGATTGCTGACAGGGTCAGTAAAGACAAGACTGTACGCCAGCAGTTGCAGTGGGCAGGCGTAATTGTCAGCCGCTTTGGGCAGTAACTGTGGATAGAAACGATCATATTCCAGCGGCATACCCAGGCTGTTCATATGCAGCCGTAGCTGATGGGTTTTACCCGTATGAGGGCTCAACGCAAACAGACCTCGTCCCCGCTCGATTTTCAGGCATTCGATAGTGGAGTGGCTGTTAGCTTCACCTTCGGCAATCGCCATTACCATCCAGTGGTCGCCTTTCACCATGCGGTTTCTGACTACCCATTGCTGGCCGGAAACGACACCCTCAGTAACCGCGGCAACAGCGCGATAACTTTTCTGAATATCGCCTGTTGCAAACAGTCGCTGGTAGGCTGCACGATGCTTCGCTTGCTTACAGCACAGCACCAGCCCGGCAGTTTCACGATCAATACGGTGGGCAGGGGTCAGTTCACTGTTACCGGTGCATTTGCGCAAACGGTTCACCAGACACTCATTCACCCAGGGGCCGCTGGGATGCACCGGCAAGAAATGCGGTTTACAGGCAATTAATATCAGCTCATCTTGAAACAGAATCTGTTCCTGCACAGGAATCAGTGGCTCATCAGGAACCTCACGGTAATAAAGCACCTTCTGTTGCGGTACAAAGGGCGAGCCCAACTGATAGCGTGTGCCGTCTTCCCGATGCACTTTGCCCTGTTGCAACCGCTCCCGCCAGACCTGCGCCTCAATACGAGGAAAACGCTGGCAAAGAAAATCCAGTACAGTTTCACAACCATCAGCTTCCATTGGCATTGATACAGCGGACGGTTTGGCAGCAATGGCCATGACGGGCACTCCAGTCACTCAGAAAGACGGCTATTTTAAGTGCCATGATTTTAAGCGCAATCGTGGTAAGCGGTCGTAATAGGGTTTTCCATCCGGCAGCGTTACAATTTCCTCAACAGAAATAAATTCCCGAAATTGCAACAATCCAGCGACAGACTATTGCGCCTCGAATGTCACAGCCTGGGCTCTTGATCGTCTGGAACCAGATCGCCAGCATCATGGAAAGAAGGAAACATACAGAATGAAGGTACTGCATACACGCGAACAGCTGCTACTGACAGAAATCGCCCGTTTTAACAGCACGCTGCCAGATGACGCCCGCGCCCTGAAATACCAGAAGATGGCGGCCAGTCCGTTTGTATTCTTCCGTGGTACCAACCATCTTTTCTGGCAGGACATGTCCCATGACTGGCGCATCTCGCTATTCGGCGGCTGCCCGGAAAGTCAGATCTGGCTACAGGGTGATGCCCATGTCTACAACTTTGGCGCACTGCATGACCACTACGACCGCATCTACTATGGTATGGACGATTTTGATGATGCTGTTGTTGCCGACTATCAATATGACCTGTGGCGGCTGGCGGTCAGCATGGTGCTGGATCTTGCTGAAAAGCCGTACTATCGCGAAGGGTTGGCAGACGATGCGGTAAAAAACCTTGGCAGGGCCTACCTGAAAGCAGTGGTCAGTGCCATTGAAGATAACCCGGCAGCACGTATCGAGTTTGCACCGAAGCCGATTCGCCACTTCCTGGAACAGGTACACGATAAATACAGCCGTAAACGGATGCTGAAAAAATGGACCTGTGACAATTTCAGCAAACTGGACCCGGAACACGATAAGCTGGACCCAATCAACGATGACCAGCATACCGCTCTGACACAAGCGTTACAGCAATACCACCATACCCGCACTAACGCGGACACCCCGGAACTGCCTGAAATTCTGGATATAGCAGCGCGTCAGGGAGCGGGGACTGGTTCACTGGGTAGCCAGCGTTACTATGCACTGATTGCCGGTGAAACCCCAAAAGAAAACCTGATTCTCGACATCAAAGAACAAAAGCGTCCCGCCTCCGTCTGCGTGATGCCAGAAGCTGAACAGAACTGGTATCGCCACACCTTCCCGCATGAAGGGCAGCGCCATGCACGTGCTTTCCATGCGATTGCAGAACACCCTGACAGCTGGCTGGGTTGGCTGGAACTGGGCGAACAGGAGTTTTCAGTACGTGAGCGCTCCCCTTTCAAACGGGATTTCCCAACGGAAGAACTGAACGAAGCAGAATACCTTCATATGGCATCCATCTGGGGCGAAATTCTGGGACGCGAGCATGCCCGAGGCTCTGCTCATGTGCAGGAACCGGATAACCGCTTTATCCGTTTTATTCGCCAAAAAGTGACACCAGATCGCAAATCATTCCTGCGGGTATTACGCGGTGTGGCACTCAACTATGCCCGTCGAGTTGATAATGACTGGAAACTGTTTTGCGATGCGCTGGAGCGCTAAACTCTGCTGAGAACCAGGTTTTGCTGAGAACTAAGCCCTACTGAACACCAGGCTTTACTGAACATAAGTTCTGATAACCGTACCGGCCACATCTGCCCTGATGCAGGCCGGTACAAAACCTGTTTACGTTATCAGGTTTGTGGTCGTATATGCGGGTTTACCAGCCAGCGTTGCCAGAATGGGTCACTGCGTCGTGCTACCCAGCGGGTCAGGAAGGCAACCACCACCACGGTAAACAGCAATCTCATCCAGAGTACACCGGTAAGGTCTGCCCCCAGCACCAGTACCAGCAAGGTGTCTTCAATCAGACTATGACTCATCGCCAGAAAGGCCATCGCGGCAAACACATCTTTTTCTGGTACATGCCCGGCACGGGCTTCTTTAATCAACAGACCACCACCAAATGCCAGCCCCAATGTTGCACCGATAATGGTGATCGTGGTTGCTTCAGAGCCAATTTTCAGCAGCCGTAACAACGGCCGCAATAGCCAGGCCATCAGTTTTTCAACACCGATCACTTTCAGTAATTTAAGGCCGGTCAGCAGCACAATAATAATCAGCTGAATCATTACCAGGCTTTCTGCCTGAGCCAAAAACCAACCCTGCAAACTGTTATCAACGGGCTCTGGTTGCCAGGCCAGTACGTTGGGCTGCTGTAACCAGTCACCTGCTGCATACAACTGATACTGCATCCAGCCCAGTAGTAAACCACCGCCAATACGCAATAACAGGCTGACCCGTACCCGCATACCCGCCTGCTGTGCAATTCGAACTTCAACCGGCAGGCCGTGGGCGAACAGCAACAGCGTGCTCAAGACCGTTACCTGCGCGACAGTCATTGGCTCTTGCAGGCTGAGCTGAAAAAACACAATCATACCGGCATAGATGTTGGTCAGCATGGTGGTTGCCCATACCAAGCCCATACTATCTGGTAACCCCACCAGCTGCATAACGGGCCCCAGCCACTGGCCCAACAACTCAACACCGCCCATCTCTTCCAGCACTTTAACAACCAGCAGAGTCGGCACCATCAGTTTAAACAGCGTCCAGGATACCTCCCAGATTTCTGCGGCCAGCTCAGTAAAAAAGCGCTTCAATGCGTCCGGTTGAAGCGGTAGATTGCCCAGTGATGACATGGTTAAACCCTTACAATATGGAAAAATTCACAAGATAGTCAGGGGCGCAATCATGACAGCTTCACTGTTCACGTACTTTCTTTTTTGCCTTTGCTTAAAACGTATACAGAATATTTCAGGCTGCATAAGCAAAATAAAATTTCACAAAAGCCATAAGTTGATTAATATTCAGAATTTCTCCACAAACCCGGGCACTGGTCAGCATGGACACCACTATGGATGAGATCGACCGACACATTCTGCGTCAAATGCAACAGGACAATCGGATCAGCAACCAGCACCTGGCTGACACCGTTGGCCTGTCACCACCTGCCTGTCTGAAGCGGGTACGCAAACTCAGAGAACAGGGGGCTATTATCGCTGATGTTGCCATCCTGAACCCACGACTGGCAGGGGTTCCTATCACCATGATTGTGGAAGTAGAGATGGAGCGCGACCGCGTTGACCTGAGCCAGCGCTTCAGTCGCGCAGTACAACAGGCACCAGAAGTTACCCAATGTTACCAGGTAACCGGTGAAGTTGACTTTGTATTGATCGTATCCGTACCAGATATGGATGCCTTCCAGGCATTCTGCGAACGGGTGCTGTACGCGGAATCGAATATGCGCAAATTTCGCACCCTGATCGCCATGAAGCGGGATAAATTTACCACTACACTGCCAGTATGAAAGCCTGTCACCTTGTACAAACCTCAGCGTGAACAGGGAGCTTCGCCTGGAAAATACTGGCAGTATCATCAAGACACCACGTCAACCCGGTAATCACTGATCAGAACATCGCCCAACCCATCCAGTGAAATGGTCCAGTACTCATTGACCAGCATATTCACCACTTCACCTTGCAGGGCTTACAGTAAGTCACAACAAGGCAAACCGTAGCGTAACCACAATGAATGGCAGCACCTTTAACCAGCTCAAAGTTTTTCAGGCAATTGTGCGCGCAGGCAGCATTCGCGGTGCTCCCCGGAAGCTGGAGATGGCCGCGCCCTCAGTCAGCCAGGCACTGAAGCAACTGGAGAGCGGATTAGATCTACCGCTATTTACCCGCTCTACACGCAGGATTGAACTGACCGAAGCGGGACAGATGCCCATCGCGCTGATCGTGAATGACACCGATGCCATGGTGGACGCGGCAGAGAAAGGGCTGGGGATTGGCCGAATTGTAACCCCCATGATCAGGCAGCAACTGACTGAGGGCAGACTCCAACCGATATTAGAGTCCTGGTGGATACCCTACCCGGGCCTTTATCTCTACTTCGTACAAAATAGTCAGAAAGCGCGACGTGTACGGGTACTTATTGATTTTCTGATAGAGAAAGGTCAGCCCGATGCGGCGATAAGGTCGCTTTCATTTAAGCGATAACAGCAAGTTTATCCCCTCGCTGCTCCCGCTGTGGAGAAATTTATGCCAGAATCTGCGCCTTCCAGATCCCTTGATTGAACCCTGTCGGAGAGCATCATGGCCAAGGCACTTGCCCGTCATATTCTTGTTAAAACAAAGGAAGAAGCAGAAGCCCTGAAGCAGAAAATCGCTAAAGGCGCAGACTTTGGCCTGCTGGCAAAAAAACACTCAACCTGTAACTCCCGTAAACGCTCTGGTGACCTTGGCGAAGTGCGCCCAGGCCAGATGGTGCGGGCGATTGATCAGGTAATTTTCAAAAAGAAAGAGCTGGTTGTCCACGGCCCGATCAAAACCCAGTTCGGCTTCCACCTGGTGCAGGTCATGTACCGGGATTGACAAGATGTACAGGGGTTAACAACAGATATCGGGGTTAACAACCAAAACGCCAACCTATGCTGGCGTTTTGGTGCAAATCAACGGCTATACTGAGATATAGCACCGATTTACACACCCACTCACTCAGCAGGTGCAAACAGAAAGTTAGCAATCAGCTCCTGACCACCTTCAGTGGCGAATGATTCCGGGTGAAACTGGATGCCGTGAATCGGATAATCGCGATGCTGTATTCCCATCACTTCGAAACGACCACCTTTACGTACACGGGCCAAATCTTCAAACTGAGTAACTTTCAAATCTTCACCAACAACGGCTGTCAGACGTAGACAATCGGGAAAACTTTCACGTTCTGCCATCAGCGAGTGGTAACGCATCACTTCCAGTTGATCCGGGATATTACGAAACACACTGGTACCGTCATGGCTAATCGGGCTGATTTTGCCGTGCATCGGCAAATGCGCCTTAACCACCTTGCCACCAAACACATGCACAATACCCTGCATCCCCAGACAGACACCGAGTGTCGGAATGGTCGGCCCAAGCTCGCGAATCACCTGCGCACAGACACCAAAATAACTATCATCATCCGGCGAGCCCGGCCCTGGCGAAATAATGATTCGATCAGGCTGTTGTGCTTGCAGCTCTGCCAATGTCACTTCATCGTTACGTTTGACAGTAATCTCAAAACGCTCGATCTCACCACGGTTCTGGGCAGCAGTGAGAATTTCACCAATAAACTGGTACAGGTTGTAGGTGAAGGAGTCATAGTTATCAATAATAAAGATGTTCATCTACAGGACTCCTTACTCAGCCAGATCAGTTTGTTCAGGTTCAGGGGCGGCAAACATATCCAGTACTTTTTTAGTGCCTGCAAACTTGCGCCGAATCTCTTCATACTCATCCGCCGGGTTAGAGTCATACACATTACCACCACAGGTTTGCACATAAGCATCTTCACCGTTGGCGAATACGGTACGGATCGGAATCGCAAAGGTACAATCACCATTAAATGAGAAATGTCCTACTGCACCACCATAGGGGCCACGGCCATCGTTCTCCATCTCATTAATGATTTTCATCGCTTCAATTTTGGGCGCACCTGTCAAGGTACCCGCTGGGAAGTTGCTCGCCAGAGCAGAGAACATATCGTGTTTATCGGAGATGATACCGACAATTTCGCTAGAGATGTGTTGCACATGGCTGAAACGTTTGATGTCCATCAGACTACGCACCTTGACGGTGCCAAACTGCGCCACACGACCAATATCGTTGCGATGCAGGTCAACAATCATGTTGTGTTCAGCAATCTCTTTCGGGTCATTTAGCAGATTACGTGCCAGTTCACGGTCTTCCGCCGCTGTTACCCCTCGTTTGGCAGTACCTGCCAGCGGGAAAGTTTCCATTTCACCCTGACGCAGGCGGAACAGTAATTCAGGGCTGGCACCAATCAGTTTCTGCTCGCCAAAGCGCACATAATACATCTGTGGTGATGGGTTCACTTCACGCAGCTTTTCGTAGATATTGATAGCATCACCTTCCAGCCGGAAGCGCTTTTTAAAGCCCACTTCTGTCTGGAAAATTTTCCCGTCAATAATATCCTGCTTCACCTTCATCACTGCCGCTTCGTGTTCTTCACGGCTCATAGTGTCACCGAGGCTGGTAATCGTCAGCGGGCCACTTTTCACTGCGGGTGCGTTAATCAGCATCAAGACTTCTTCCAGCCGACTGTCGCTGTAATAGAAGTAGATAACTTCGCCAGTCATCTTGTCGAGAATCAGGCCATCTTTAAACAGGCCAAAGCGGAACGCATCAAACATATCACTGCTTTGCAGCTTCAATGTTGGCTCGAAGTAGTTCATCGCGTCGTACCCCAGGTAGCCGGTCAAGCCACCTGCATACTTACGCGAAATGATGTTCTGCGGCACAATGTCTCGTAGCAGATAGTAAGGATTTTCGCTGGGATAGGTTTCCGTGCTGCCATCGCGCTGTTCAATCACCAGTTCATTACCGTTGGCATAAAACTGCTGTTCCGGGTCAAAACCGATAATGGAGTGGCGGGCAATATGACTATCTTCGCCTAACGACTCCAGATAGAAACAGTTGTCATAGCGCTGTTCTATCTTTTTGAACAGGCCAAAAAAATCACAATGGGAGGTAATCGTGACATAGCGCGGCTTGCGCGGCAGCGTTATGGGCTCAGGCTTGCGATACATACAATACTCTCAACTCTTTTCGTCTGTACCGGTTTCAGTCGCTGAGCGGGTTTCTTTCAAGGCACGAGACCCCCGCGTCACCGTCGCAATGCCCACCCCTAACTGCTCTGCAATCTGGCGCTGCGGCACACCGGCCTTCAGTAATTTAAAAATCTGTAACCGTTTGCTGATTTCACTCAGTTCAGAGGGGGTCAGCAACTCTTCCAGTGCCTGCTGCATCTGCGCGGGGCTATCTACGTCCAGCAGATGATTCAGCAGCTCACCCAAGTATTTATGGTCGTCATTATTGCATGTATTCATGTACTAGTACACCATCACAATCATTCTTTTCCCTTATACCCACTGCAACAGGGCACGGCTAGCCATTATACCCAGCTTTTTCAACATGCCCTGCTCAGAGGTAGAGATAACATCTCAACAGGGTATAACACCAATATGCTGACTGTTTTAACGGCAGAGTATTCAACAATAGAGCATGCAAAAGCAGAAAACGCCTGAAGAGCAGACAGAAATAAAGTGTCTGTTTCATTGAGGAAACGTGCGAACGGTGTGAGGGTATGAGCCACTGTTCAAATACCTTTCAGTTATAAAAAACTGATATTTATATACCTGAAAGCTTGATAGTTATATAACCCCTCTATATGTTTCACCCTTCTATATTTTATCATTCACTCAACTTTCAGGAATCATTCCATGCTTGCCTCTCACTATCTGGCGTTATCCAGCCTTACGCTGGAGTCCTCCGCAGCCGCTGACCAGCATGCTCATAAATTGACGCAGCTGACTGCATCACAAACCGCAGTTGCAGATATAGATAGCCTGACAGATATAGATAGCCTGTACCGCTTTCAGGTACCGGAGCTGGGAGAAGGTGGAACCTGTTCTCTGTTTGGTGAACTGGCAGAAGAGCCTTACGACCTGAGCCTGATTCTGGGCGGTAAGAGCGATCAGAATACCCAGCTACTGACCGACCTGAACGCTGCTGTACAAGAGATTACGACGCAAACGGGAGCGGACTGGTTAGGGGTTTACAGCCGCCGCGTAAATCGTGACGGAGAAGAAGTACTAGCGAAAATGGCGTATACCGGTGCCGCCAGCCGTGCTGAATTTCCACTAAACCCGGCGTTTGCAGCCCTGTCCAACAATAGTACAGTTGGCCTGACCGGCACAGGTCGCTTGATACAGAGCGTCACGCAATACCGAACAGCAGGGGGAGAATATTATACCTGCGACCCGAAAGTACAGGCTGAACTCTGCATCCCGCTATACAACGAACAGGACAAAGTAATTGGCATTCTGGACGCTGAAGCCTTCAGCGAACATTTTTTTGATGATGACAAGCTGAGTGCATTTATCGGGCTGGCACTCTGGACACAACAACGCTTGCAACAATAAGCAAGAATAGCAACCATCGTGTATAACAGGCCGCCACCAAAACGGCCTGTTATTCTGGGACTCAGGTACTGGACTCGGGTGCTATTCAGCTGCAAACGCTATTCAGGTTCAGCGGTTTGTGAAACTGGAAGCTGGTCAATCAGAACGTCAGCTAAAGGCTTTGGCTTCTCAATACCATAGCCTTGCACAAAGTCGACCCCCATCTCTTTTAGTTGCAGTGCGATAGCTTCATTCTCAACAAATTCAGCCACCGTATCCATACCCATAATATGGCCAACCTCATTGATAGAACGCACCAACGCAAGGTTAGTACTATCACGCAACATATCACGCACAAACAAGCCATCAATTTTTAAGGTATTAACTGGCAAGTTCTTCAGATAACCAAATGAAGAGAGCCCACTGCCAAAGTCATCCAGTGCAAACTGGCAACCGTACCCCTGTAAAGTGCGTATAAAACTTTCGGCCAGACTGAGGTTTTCAATGCAGGCAGTTTCAGTAATTTCAAATTTGATCTGGTTCGCAATCGCTTCATGCGCCTGAATCTGATCCTCTACCCATCGCAGCATGGTTGGATCACTGAGTGACTGACCCGACAGATTGATACAAAGCTTACTGATTTTAGCCAGTAATGACGGATTATCGACACACCAGCGCAAACTGTCAGAAACGACCCAGCGATCCAGCTCCTGCATCAGATTGTAACGCTCAGCAGCGGGTAAAAAGCACCCAGGCGGAATCTGGCGACCATCAGGCATCTGCATCCGCAGCAACACCTCGTACGAGGGTAATGGCGAGGCATTCAACTGTTGCTTTAAGGATAAATGCTGCGAGGGTAGATGCTGTAAAGGCAAAATTTTCTGGGCAAACAGAACAAAGCGAGATTCATTCAGCGCCAAACGCACTTCCCGCGCCCACTCAACATATCCCTGACGCTCAATCAATAGTTGCTCATCACCCGGTCGATATAAATGAATGCAGCGCTTACCTTTCTGCTTGGCAGCAAAGCAGGCGCTTTCCGCCTGAGCAAACGCTTCACGAATGCTCGGCAAAGGGTGGGTCAGTTCAACCAGTCCGGCACTGAAACTAAGTACAAACTCATGCCCTTTCCAACTCAAACGCTCGGCAGCCATGACGTCAAATAGTTGCTCCAGCAGCTGACTTGCCCGCTCTGCATTCATATCGGGTAACAGGATCGCAAACTGATCTCCCCCCAAACGTGCCAGTTCGCCACTGCCTTCAAGAATCCGCTTAATGCGTCGCACGGCCTGGCGTAGCACCTGATCTCCAGCCACACGTCCTGCGGCTTCGTTGATCAGTTTAAAGTTGTCAAGGTCAAGCAATACCATGCAGTGAGAGGCGCAGATAAGCCCCAGCCGTTCAGATTCCTGCAACAACTCATTCAGACGAAAGCGGAAACATTCACGGTTAGGAAGGCCCGTCAACTGGTCATGTTGGGCAGTATAACGCTGGTTCTGCTCCATCTGTTTAATATGGGTAATATCTTCCTGTGACAGAACATAGTTCAGTACTTCACCGCCATCTGAGAGGATCGGTGAAATATGATCAAGTGCGTAATAAAGCTCACCATTTTTTCGTCTGTTAGCAATTTCACCACGCCAGCTACAACCAGAACGGATAGTTTGCCACAGATCTTTATACAGGTGACGAGGGGTTTCTGAGGAGCGAATCAAGCTGATTGACTGGCCCAGCAGTTCATCACGCGCATAGCCACTGATCTCTCGAAAGCGTGTGTTTGTGTACTCAATGATGCCATTCGGGCAAGTAATCGCTATACCAATAGAGGAATGGCGAATGGCCAGGGATAGCTTTTTCAGCTTTTGTAAGCGCTGATGATGACGAAACGCCAGAGAAACCAGCGCCGCAGCATTATCAATACAGAACAGATCTTTTTCTGAAGGTTCGGCCGGAATGGGATAATAGATCGCAAACGTGCCAAGTAACTGCCCATCTACAGCACAGACAGGCGCCGACCAGCAAGCAGCCAGATTATATTGACGAGCAAGCTCTCTATATTCAAGCCACCATGGATGAATAGAGATATCTGGCACGACAACCCTCTGCATCAGGGCAGCAGAAGAACCACAGGAGCCATTACCCTCTTTGACGGGTAAACCATCTGCCGCCGTCATATAGCCACGGGGCATGCTCGGGCCTATGCCATTACCCAATGTGTCTGTGGCAACATCATATTGTAACAGGGTACAGATTGCCCCCGGCATGGTTGCTTCCATATCCAATACAATCTGGCGTAAAACGGTTTCCAGTGAAGCGCCTTCAACCAGCAAAGCTAACGCTTTATATCTGTGCGCCAGCACCCGGTCTGCCGCCGAACTATCGGTTTCCCTGTACAACAGTTTCCCCCTGTGATCCGAATGGATATAACAGAATGCGCGCATTCTAATTTAAAGGACGAACATACTCTACCACCAGCCGTTAACCGATAGCTCAAACTTAAGAATATGTTAAGGCGATGTTACGGTCGCCACATTCTGCTATTTCCCGTTCGACCCTGCCATACCCGTAAGATTTCTGATTGCGTTATAGAGGAGCTCTGCTAAGACAGGTGAATCATCGGTTACAGCAACTACAAAATTCAAGTAATTATCTTCTTCAAGGCATGCAGAAAACCTAAGGCGGCTATTGCACCCCGAAGACGACTATTACACCCCGAAGACGATTATTGCACCGTGCTTAGTCTGGCACGGCACTGTAATATTGAGCCATGAATCTCAGAAATGTTGACCTCAATACACTGGTAATCCTGGACGCTTTGTTGGAGACACGTCATGTCTCTCAGGCCGCAACAAAGTTATGTATGAGCCAGCCCGCTGTCAGCCGTCAGTTGAAAAAGCTGCGCGAATTGTTTAACGATCCCCTGCTCATATCCACCGCAGACGGCTATATCCTGTCAGATAAAGCGCTCCATATGCGCCAGCAGCTAAGTTCTGTACTGGAATCATTGAGTGATCTGCTGGACAACGAAGCATTTCACCCCAACCACGCCCGCGAAACCCTCCGCATCTATGGGCTGGAAGCAGAAAGCTCTGCTTTTTTGATGCTCCACCTGCCACGCTTACAAAAAGACGCACCCTGTATGCGCTTTGAGATACTCAGCCAGCCGGGCTGTCCTTTCAAGTTACTGGAGCGAGGCGAAGTACATCTGGTTATCTCGGGACTGGAACCAGACCATAGCACGCAGCAGCTCTATCACCACCCTCTCTGTCATACCCGTTTTGTCTGTATTATGGGGCAACACAACCCTCTGGCTCAGCGCCAGCAACTGACACTGGAAGAATATCTGGCCTGTAACCACGGTGTTGTATCAATTACCGGTACAGGAGCAAGCGAAATAGACCGAATTCTGGCTCAAACAGGGCTGAAAAGGCAGGTCGCATTCTGGTTGCCAAATTTCTCACTCGCGGCTGGTTTATGCGAACAAACTAATACCATTCTGGCTGTACCTCTGGTTGTTGCTGAGTTTTTACAGGGGCGATACAACCTTCATACCTGTGAACTACCCGCAACCATTCTGCCACCACCGTTTGTAATACAGCTATACTGGCATCAACGCCACCACCAGAATGCGATGTGCCGCTGGGCACGCCAACAGATTATTACGGCAGAAAAAGCTGTATCAGCACGCAGACTCAATTAATCCCCTCACATCTTCTGCGGCCCCAGAGCCCCGGTATCCTCTGACAGCTAACCGCCCTGTCGGGCGAGGCTGCCAACTTCTCAGGCAACAGCCGGTGCCGAAAACACCCAACAAAGCTTGAGGCATGCACGCAGAGTCGTAATAATGCCTTTCTGTTTACCTGTTATACCGCTTGCCTCATTTACCAAATATTCCTTATTTACAAATTTGATTGTCGGATATGGACCAACCACAAATCTTATTGATAGAAGATGATGAAAAGCTGGCAAGTCTGCTGAGCCAGTATCTGCAACGTCAGGGGCTGGCAATCAAGCATTGCAGCGATGGCTTTGAAGCCCCAGCGCAGATTATTGAATATCAGCCCGATCTAGTCATTCTTGACCTGATGCTGCCCGGTCTGGACGGCCTTAGCATCTGCCGCGAAGTGCGTAATCAGTACAGTGGGCGTATTCTGATTCTGACTGCCAGCGACGACGATATGGATCAGGTAGCAGCGCTGGAGATGGGCGCTGACGACTTCGTTACCAAACCCCTTCAACCCCGTGTACTGTTGGCACGTATCCGCATGCTGTTGCGCCGTCAGGAGATGGCAACTGCCGAAATGGCCTCCCCAAGCACAGTAGAGATAGATAATAACCGCTTTCGTCAGCATGGTAGCCTGGTGCTGGACAGCTCGGTGCGACG
The DNA here is from genome assembly GCA_025800125.1 of Marinobacterium sp. GTDB lineage: Bacteria > Pseudomonadota > Gammaproteobacteria > Pseudomonadales > Balneatricaceae > Marinobacterium_C. The sequence goes on along the minus strand of JAOXSF010000067.1, from coordinate 17,635 downwards.
CTGTACGCTGGCAGATGAGGAAATCAATCTGACACCCGCAGAGTTTGACCTGCTCTGGCTACTGGCATCACACCCGGACGAAATTCTGTCCCGTGAATCACTGGTCAAACAAACACGTGGTATTGAATACGACGGGCTGGATCGTACCGTCGATAACCGCATTGTCAGCTTACGAAAAAAACTGGCCGACAGCTCAGGTCAGCCACGACGGCTCATTACAGTACGCGGTAAAGGCTATCTATTTGTACCCGATAGCTGGTAACGGATAGATAGCTGGTAACGGATAGCTGGTAACGACAAGTATTAGCTAGAAACGCCAGACAATAAAAAACCGGCCAGGCATATATACGCTTGGCCGGTTTTTTCGATCAGATCAACTTTCAATCAGATCAACATGTAAGGTGAATAATAACGCTGAATTACAGCATTTCTACCGCGACTGCGGTCGCTTCACCACCGCCAATACACAGCGAAGCCACACCTTTTTTAAGGCCTTTGTTTTTCAGTGCGTACAGCAGTGTTACCAGAATACGGGAGCCACTGGAGCCAATAGGATGGCCCAGCGCACAAGCTCCACCATGCACATTCACTTTGTCAGCATCCAGACCCAGCTCCTGCTGTGCCAGCATGGTAACCACAGCAAATGCTTCGTTAATCTCGTACAGATCAACTTCGTCTTTATCCCAGCCTGCTTTTTTCAACACTTTCTCAATGGCACCAATCGGTGCAATGGTAAATTCAGCGGGCAGCTGTGCGTGGGTAGATTGCGCAGTAATACGTGCCAGCGGCTGCAGACCACGTTTCTGCGCTTCAGACTCACGCATCAGCAACAGTGCAGAACCACCATCGGAGATTGAACTGGAGTTAGCTGCCGTTACCGTACCATCTTTTTTGAAAGCTGGTTTCAGGCTGCGAATTTTGTCGATGCGGGCATTGCCTGGCTGTTCATCAGTATCAACAACGACTTCACCCTTACGGCTCTTGATGGTTACGGGCGTAATCTCATCTTTGAACGCACCGGTTTCAATCGCTTTCAGCGCTTTTTCCAGTGAGTTAATGGCAAAATCATCCATGCCTTCACGGGTTACACTGTAGTCGTCGGCAGACTTCTGTGCATAAGTCCCCATCAAACCGCCCTCATAGGCATCTTCCAGGCCATCAAAAAACATATGGTCAACCACCTGCTGATGCCCCATACGCATACCTTCACGGGCTTTTGGCAGCATGTAAGGTGCCTGACTCATGTTCTCCATACCACCAGCAACCATGATGTCTGCATGGCCTGCCATAATCTGGTCTGCTGCCATCATCACAGATTTCATACCAGAACCACACATCTTATTGATTGTGGTACAACCGGCGCTGATCGGGATACCAGCCCCAAGAGACGCCTGACGCGCAGGTGCCTGGCCCAGCCCGGCTGGCAATACACAACCCATGATCACTTCATCTACATCATCAGCCGCAACCTGCCCGCGTTCCAGGGTTGCTTTGATCGCTGTTGCACAGAGTTCCGGCGCACGCACAGAACTCAGGGAGCCCATCATTCCGCCCATCGGGGTGCGAGCCGCGCTTACAATTACCACAGAATCTGTCATCACCGAATCTCCTTTACGTAAACGTCAATTTAGTCTTCGAGTATAAAGAAAGGCGCAACCTGATAACAAGCTGCGCCTTAGGGTTTCTACTTATCTGTTTTTACCTGTCTGTTTTTTGCATGCCCGGTTTATGGTTCACCGGGCTGCATCAATCAGTGACCAAAGTTTTTCTTAACGAACTTGTTGATCTCACCAACAATACCGTTACGGAATGCCAGTACACAGACCACAAAGATTACACCCATAATGATGGATACATAGTTACCCAGCTCGCCACCGGACAGGTAGTTCTGGATGGTAACAACCGCACCGGCACCCAGCAGTGGGCCAAAAATAGTGCCCATACCGCCCAGCAGTGTCATCAGTACCACCTCACCTGACATGTGCCAGTGTACATCTGTCAGAGATGCCAGCTGGAATACCAGTGTTTTGGTAGAACCTGCCAGTCCCGCCAGCGCAGCCGAGATGATGAACGCAACCCATTTGTAATCGTTAACGTTATAACCAAGGGAGATCGCACGTGGCTCGTTTTCACGAATTGCCTTCAGAACCTGACCGAATGGAGAATGGATCGTACGGTGAATCATCCAGAAACCGAAGATAAATACGGCCAGTACGAAGTAGTACATGGATATATTGTCAGACAGATCAATGAAGCCGAACAGATGACCACGCGGTACACCCTGCATACCATCTTCACCGCCGGTAAATGGAGCCTGCAGATAGAAGAAGAATGCCAGCTGCGCCAGCGCCAGAGTTACCATCGCGAAATAGATACCTTCACGTTTCACCGCCAGCTTACCGTAGAAAGCACCCAGTATACCCGCAGCAATTGTGCCGCAGATGATACCGATTTCCGGCGTAACACCGGCGTTCATCATCAGATAGCCGGTGACATAACCACCCGTACCAAGGAAGGCGGCATGACCGAAAGATAGCAGGCCAACAAAGCCCAGCAGCAGGTTAAATGCACAAGCAAAGAGTGCGAAACAGAGCACTTTCATCAGGAACACCGGGTACAGTGCTGCTGGCGCAATCAGCGCAAAAATAAACAGTGCCAGGTAGAGTTTATTTATTTTCATTGTTATTGCTCCCTCAGGCTTCTTTACCGAACAAACCCGCTGGTTTAACCAGCAGTACAATCACCATCACCATAAAGATCACAGTGGTGGAGGCCTCAGGATAGAAGTACTTGGTCAGGCCCTCGACAACACCCATGGCCAGACCGGTCAGGATCGCGCCACCAATGGAGCCCATACCACCGATAACCACGATGGCAAATACCACAATCAAAATGTTTGAACCCATTTCAGGGCTGACAGAGTACACAGGGGCAGCCATTACACCGGCGAAACCTGCCAGCGCAACACCAAAACCGAATGTCAGCGTCACAATCAGAGGTACATTGATACCAAACGCCTGCATCATAGCGGGGTTTTCAGTACCTGCACGCAGGTAGGCACCAAGTTTGGTCTTTTCAATCATCCACCAAGTGCTGAAGCACACCGCCAGCGATGCAACAATGATCCAGGCACGATAGTTCGGCAGGTACATGAATGGCAGACGTGTACCGCCTTTGAGCGCATCCGGAATGGCATAAGACATACCAGAAGAACCATACATCTGGGTGAACACACCCTGCATGATCAGTGCCAGACCAAATGTCAACAACAGGCTGTAAAGATGATCTTCATTAGCAATCGGACGCAGCAGATAACGTTCCATCAGAATGCCAACAACACCGACAGCTAGCGGGACAAGAATCAGTGCGGCCCAGTAGTTAATACCCATGTACTGCAGGGCCATCCAGGCGAAAAACGCGCCTAGCATATAGAGTGCGCCCTGCGCAAAGTTGATAATACGCAGCAGACCAAAAATGATCGCCAGACCAAGACTCAGCAAGGCGTAGAAAGAACCGTTAATCAGGCCAACCAGCAGCTGCCCTGACAGGCCAAAAAGATTAATACCTAAAAATGTAGCCATAACACCACCAGAAAATCCGCACAGTTACTCTGCCCAGGAGATCGACACTGACTATGTAAACAATCAGTACAAATTCAGGGACAAAGCAGTACCAGCAGGCTTGCAATATCTATGTATCACTTCAGGTAATAGCAATGAAAGAACAGCTTATAAAGGACTGGAATTTCAGAGCTACCCTGCCCACTGGTGAAGGCAGAGCGTCAACAGACGCTCCGCATCAGGCTTGATGCCGTGATTTATTTGAAATCACACTGGGAGAGCATTGGCGCATAAGCCTGATCTCCCGGAATGGTCTCTTCAATGGCAAAGATGTCATCTTCGCTCTTACGCTCAGATGCTTTCTTGATGCGCACCAGGTACATGTCGTGAACCATACGGCCATCGTTACGCAGGTATGCGTTACGTGCGAAGAAATCGTTTGGCTTGTTCTCTTTCATGTACTTCATCACGGTCTCGGAATTATCTGTACCCGTGGCTTTAACCGCGTTCAGATAGTGCATGGTCATGGAGTAAGCACCCGCCTGACCCATAGCAGGGATGGAATCGTGACGCTGACGGAAACGCTTGGTCCACTCACGGGTCTGATCATCCATATCCCAATAGAAACCGGTTGTCAGTTTCATACCAGCCGCAATGGATGGGTCCAGCGCTTTAGCGTTAGCGGTGAATACCAGCAGCCCCGCAACATCTACCATTTCGGTCAAACCGAACTCAGCAGAGGTTTTCAATGCGTTAACAAAGTCAGAACCAGCATTCGCCAGGGCCACAACGTCAGCACCGGAAGACTGAGCCTGCAATACGTAGGAAGAGAAGTCCGTTGTACCCAGCGGCGCTCGTACCTTACCAACGACCTTACCACCATTACTTTCAATTACTTTGGTTGCAACACCTTCCAGAGCATGACCAAATGCGTAGTCAGCCGTGATGAAGAACCAGTTCTTCTTACCCGCCTGTACCATTGGCTTAACGGTGCCATTTGCCAGTGCAGCTACGTTGTATGTCCAGTGCGCGTTATATGGGGAGCAGGCCTTGGTGGTAAACGCATTGGAAGCAGACGTAGCGATCAGGGCCAGCTTTTTGTTGTCTGTCAGTACTTTCGTTACGGCACCTGTTACCGCAGACGAAACAAGACCGGTAACAACGTCAACCTGCTGGCTTTCTACCCACTCACGTACCTTGGCAGAACCTACATCTGGCTTGTTCTGGTCATCAGCAGAGATTACTTCAATCTCTTTTCCCAGCACCTTACCACCGAAGTCTTCAACGGCCATCTCTACCGCAGCGACACAACCTTTACCACAGATATCTGCGTAAACGCCGCCCATATCTGCCAGTACACCAATTTTGACCTTGTCGTCAGACAGACTTGCCTGCGCACCCGTGGAAACCAGCGCAGCAGACATTGCTACAGACAGCAGAGTTCTGGTCATTGCTTTCATCGTTCTTCTCCTGATAAATCTTTTTATTTTTTTTGTTTCTTTACTCAGAATCGCGATAGAACATCGGCTTAAACGTACATTACAGCAGGCACACAGTATGAAACTCATCCTGTGGCACCCAGCGTCAGTACAACCGTTTCTATCCAGACACGCGGGTTACAGCATCAGTCAACGACATTCATGAACAACATTAACAGACGATGTATACCCATAATTTGCACTACCTGATTCAGTCTCTAGCAGCCCTGTAATCAGCAAATCGGTTGTTCAGAGCCTGCATCAGACACCCAGATAGGTGTTCAGCATCTCAGACTTGGCTTCAAGCTCGTGCGCCATTACCTCTTCCACAATGTGACCATGCTCCATCACGTAGTGACGGTCAGCAATTGGCGCGGCAAAACGGAAGTTCTGCTCAACCAGCAAAATGGTCAGACCACGTTCTTTCAGCTGTGTCAGCACCTCGCCTAATCGACGAACAATAACCGGCGCCAGGCCTTCGGTAATCTCATCCAGCAGCAGGATGTTAGCCCCTGTGCGCAGAATACGGGCCAGCGCCAGCATCTGCTGCTCACCACCAGAGAGACGCGTACCCTGACTCATGCGGCGCTCATAGAGGTTAGGGAACATCTCGTAGATCTCTTCCAGACTCATACCGTCACTACGCACTGCTGGCGGCAGCATCAGGTTTTCCTCAACATTCAGGCTGGAAAAGATTGCACGCTCTTCCGGGCAGAACCCAACACCCAGATGTGCAATTTTGTGTGGTGGCGTATCAATGGTTTCATTACCGTTGATTACGATACTGCCGGTGCGGCGACCCACCATATTCATGATTGAACGCAGCGTGGTACTACGCCCGGATCCATTGCGACCAAGCAAAGTGACCAGCTCGCCCTGGTTTACCCACATATCAATGCCATGCAGGATATGGGACTCACCATAAAATGCGTGAAGGTCGCTTATGCGGATCTTCTCGTCACCACCTTTCATGCTTCAACCTCCTCTGACTTTGCCTGCTTTGCCTTATCTGATGAATCAATAACTTCTTCATCTTCAGAGACACCCATGTAGGCTTCACGTACCCGAGGGTCAGCGGAAACAGTCTGGTAATCACCTTCGGTCAGGATTGCACCACGCTGCAATACCGTAATGCGGTCTGCCAGTTTTGATACTACGTGCAGGTTATGCTCAACCATAAGGATGGTACGACCAACAGAGACTTTTTTGATCAGGTCAGCAACCAGATCAATATCTTCATGGCCCATACCCTGGGTTGGCTCATCCAGCAGCATCAGTTCTGGTTCAAGCGCCAGTGTGGTTGCAATTTCCAGTGCGCGTTTACGACCATAAGGCAAATCAACCGTAATCGTATTAGCGTAACCTTCCAGGCCAACTGATTTCAGCAATTCGACCGCACGGTCATTCAGGTCGTCGAGAATCTTCTCACTTTTCCAGAAGTGAAAGCTGTTGCCTTCTTTGCGCTGTAACGCAACACGAACATTTTCCAGTACACTCAGGTGCGGGAACACTGCAGAGATCTGAAACGAGCGGATAACTCCCATGCGGGCGATGGCCGCCGGTTTCATCTGAGTAATATCTGTACCGTTGTAAAGAATCTTGCCGGTTGTCGGCGTCAAAAACTTGGTCAGCAGGTTAAATACGGTAGTTTTACCTGCGCCGTTTGGCCCGATAAGGGCATGGATGGTGCCGCGTTCGATATTGAGATTAACATCATCAACCGCGGTGAAACCCTTGAAATCTTTCCTGAGATCAATGGTCTGAAGAACGTAGTCAGCACTCATGCTAAACCGTAGCCTCTCGTTCTTATTGTTATTAGATGTTGGGCAGTTGCCCTGGCCCATCACCGTACCTTCGATACTGGTGACGCCCTTGAAGTTAGCAATTTCCCTTACTGGAAGCCAAGTAATACCTTAGTCGTATTTTTATCTTTTTGACCTTATTTTTGGCAGTTTTTCTACTGATTTCAGGCACTTACAATAAATACTTTCCCCAATAAAATAGCCAAACCCGTCAGATTACAATGTTTACGTTTACGTAAACTTCCTTTAGTATCAATTTCAACGCTGGTAAACGGGTAACCCATTACCGGCTTAGCAACAGGTAGAACGGTGAAAAAAACAACTTACTCCATCAGTGAACTGGCAGCCGAGTTCGACATTACTACCCGCAGCATCCGCTTCTATGAAGATCAGGGGCTGCTGGCACCCGAGCGACGAGGCCAGACCCGTGTTTATAGCAAGCAGGACCGGGTACGCCTGAAGTTGATCATGCGTGGTAAACGTCTTGGTTTCTCACTGGCGGAGATCCGCGAACTGTTTGCCCTCTGGGACGAAACAGCCAGCGGTAGTGAAAAACAGTTGCGTCTGCTGCTGGATAAAATCGCTGAAAAGCGGGCCGAGCTGGAACAGCAGCTGAAAGATATCGCAATGGTGCAGCTGGAGCTGGACAGTGCCGAAACAAAATGCCGTGACGCACTGGACGACCTGATCGAACAACAAAAACAACAGGGGGCCGATGCCTGAATCAGCCATTAGCGCATTACACCTCGCGCTACTGACAGGAATACAGGCAGGCCACCCCGGAGCAAATGGGTGAACCTATGATTTCTCAATATTCCGAACTGAACTTTGGCCTGGGTGAAACCATGGACATGCTGCGTGAGCAGGTAAACGCTTTCGCAGCCGCAGAGATCGCCCCACGGGCAGAAGCGATTGACCAGGAAAATGAATTCCCGAATGATCTGTGGCGTAAGTTCGGTGACATGGGCCTGCTGGGTATCACCGTAAAAGAAGAGTACGGCGGTGTTGATATGGGCTACCTGGCCCACGTTATCGCCATGGAAGAGATCAGCCGTGCCTCTGCCTCTGTAGGCCTGTCCTACGGCGCACACTCCAACCTCTGTGTAAACCAGATCCACCGTAACGGCACCGAAGAGCAGAAGCAGAAATACCTGCCAAAACTAATCAGCGGTGAGCATATCGGCGCACTGGCAATGTCCGAGCCAAACGCCGGTTCCGATGTGGTATCCATGAAGCTGACCGCCCGCGACAATGGCGACCACTACCTGCTCAACGGCAACAAGATGTGGATCACCAATGGCCCTGATGCCAACACTTATGTGATCTACGCCAAAACTGACGTCAATGCAGGCCCACGCGGTATCACAGCCTTTATCGTTGAGCGTGACTTCGCAGGCTTCTCCCGTCATCAGAAGCTGGACAAACTGGGTATGCGCGGCTCTAACACCTGTGAGCTGGTATTTGAAGACTGCCCGGTACCTAAAGAGAACATTCTGGGTGAGCTGCATGGCGGCGTAAAAGTACTGATGAGCGGCCTGGACTACGAACGTCTGGTACTGGCCGGTGGCCCACTGGGTATCATGCGCGCCTGCATGGATATCTCTGTGCCATACATCCGTGACCGCCAGCAGTTTGGCCAGGCCATTGGCGAATTCGAGCTGGTACAGGGCAAGATCGCTGATATGTACACTCAGATGAACGCCTCTCGCTCCTACACCTACATGGTGTCTCAGGCGGCGATGCGTGGTGAAACCAGCCGTAAGGACTGTGCAGGCGTCATTCTGTACACCGCTGAAGTGGCTACAAAAATGGCCCTGGACGCGATCCAGCTGCTGGGCGGTAACGGCTACATCAATGAATTCCCGACAGGCCGTCTACTGCGTGATGCCAAGCTGTACGAGATTGGCGCGGGCACCTCTGAAATCCGTCGTATGCTGATCGGCCGTGAGCTGTTTCTGAACAAATAAGCACCGGCATAAGAGAACGTCAGGTACAGGTGTTTTGGTTTCTGAGGCTTTTTAACTTTACAGGTTAACTTTACAGGTAGGTTAACTTTACAGGTTTGTATATACAGGTCTGTAGCTTCAGGCCCGCACCTGGCCGGACAGCGTCAACACCGAATACAGCTGTCACTGACGGCTGAAACACGACGCATCTTTTATATAGCTTCCTTATATATAGAGGGAAGACCGGACAGCCTGACCGCTGCCGCGCGTGCAACCGCCCTTCCCTCTGCTCAGCAACAGCCCGAGAGGTTTGCGAATGACTGTTCTGAACACCAAAATCAATACCCGCTCCGATGAATACCGCGCCAACTATGATTCCATGGCTGAGGCCGTGTCGGATCTACGCGATAAAGTAGCCACTATCGAACAGGGCGGCGGTGCCAAATACCAGGAGCGCCACCTGTCCCGCGGCAAACTGCTGCCCCGCGACCGTATCAATGTCCTGCTGGACGAAGGCTCCGCCTTTATGGAGATGTCCCAGCTGGCCGCTTACGAAGTCTACGACGATGTAATCCCAGCTGCGGGCATCATCGCAGGTGTTGGCCGGGTGTCCGGCGTTGAATGTATGATCATCGCCAATGACCCAACGGTAAAAGGCGGCACCTACTACCCGCTGACGGTGAAAAAACACTTGCGTGCCCAGGAGATCGCCGAGCAGAACAACCTGCCCTGTGTCTACCTGGTTGACTCCGGCGGTGCCAACCTGCCACAGCAGGACGATGTATTCCCGGACCGCGATCACTTCGGCCGTATCTTCTTCAACCAGGCGCGTATGTCCTCCAAAGGCATCCCGCAGATCGCTGTGGTAATGGGCCTCTGTACCGCAGGCGGTGCCTATGTACCGGCGATGGCGGACGAGTCCATTATCGTTAAACAGCAGGGCACCATCTTCCTGGCAGGCCCACCGCTGGTAAAAGCCGCTACCGGTGAAGTGGTTTCTGCGGAAGACCTGGGCGGTGCCGATGTGCACTGTCGTACCTCCGGTGTAGCCGACCACTACGCCGAGAATGACACCCACGCGCTGCAGATCGCCCGTACCTGTGTTGCCAACCTGAACCGCCGCAAAGAGGTGGATCTGGCACTGAAACAGCCAAGCGAGCCACTGTATGCCGCTGATGAGCTGTACGGCGTTGTCGGTACCGACCTGAAAAAACCATTTGATGTCCGCGAAGTAATCGCCCGTATCGTGGATGGTTCCGAATTCGACGAATTCAAAAAGCTGTACGGCACCACCCTGGTGACCGGTTTTGCCCATATTCACGGCTACCCGGTCGGCATCGTGGCCAACAACGGCATCCTGTTTGGCGAGTCTGCGCAGAAAGGCGCGCACTTTATCGAGCTGTGCTGTCAGCGCAAGATTCCACTGCTGTTCCTGCAGAACATCACCGGCTTTATGGTGGGTCAGAAGTACGAGTCTGAAGGTATCGCCAAGCACGGTGCCAAGATGGTAAATGCCGTCGCCTGTGCCGATGTGCCCAAGTTCACCGTACTGATTGGCGGCTCCTTCGGTGCCGGTAACTACGGTATGTGTGGCCGTGCTTACAGCCCGAATTTCCTGTGGATGTGGCCAAACGCCCGCATCTCGGTAATGGGTGGCGAACAGGCCGCTGGCGTACTGGCCACCGTAAAACGCGACAATATGGACCGCGTTGGTGAAAGCTGGAGCGAAGAGGAAGAAGCAACCTTCAAGAAACCGATCGTAGAAACCTACGAGCACCAGGGCCACCCTTACTACGCCTCTGCCCGTCTGTTGGATGATGGCGTCATCGACCCGGCACAGACCCGCGATGTAATCGGCATGGGCCTGTCCGCTGCGCTGAACAAGCCAGTGGGTGAAACGAAGTTCGGCGTATTCCGCATGTAAGGAGGCAATACCATGAGCAATGAATTTGTACTCCTTAACAAGAAGCCTGGTGGCGTTGCCGAACTGGTCATCAACCGCCCGGATGTACACAACGCCTTTGATGATGACGTTATTGCCCAGCTGATCAACAGACTGGAAGCGGTTAACGAAGATTCAGAGATCCGCGTACTGGTACTGCGCTCCAACGGCAAAAACTTCTCCGCCGGTGCCGATCTGGCCTGGATGAAGCGCATGGCCCAGAACAGCCATCAGGAAAACGTCGAAGATGCCGGCCAGCTGGCACGCCTGATGGAAGTGCTGAACAACCTGAATAAACCCACCATCGCCCTGGTACAGGGTGCGGCTTACGGTGGCGCGGTTGGCCTGGCGGCCTGCTGTGACATCGTGATTGCCGCCGAGTCCAGCGCATTCTGCCTGTCCGAGGTGAAGATCGGCCTGATTCCAGCGGTTATCAGCCCCTATGTGGTGCGCGCCATTGGTGAGCGCCAGTCCCGCCGCTACTTCGTTACCGCTGAGCTGTTCAGTGCCCGCCAGGCGCAGGAATACGGCCTGGTACATGAAGTGGTTGCCAGCCCGGAGCTGCTGGACGATGCCTGCCAGCGCTTTGTAAAACAGCTACGCCGTAACAGCCCGCAGGCGATGCACGCGGCCAAAGAGCTGATCTTTGCCGTCAGCAGCAAGGTGATCGATCAGACCGTGATCGACGACACCGCCCGCCGTATCGCCGACATCCGTGTCAGTGAAGAGGGCCAGGAGGGACTGGGTTCCTTCCTCGAAAAGCGCAAACCGAACTGGATTCAGGAGTAAGCGGCTATGTTTAACAAGATTCTTATTGCAAACCGTGGCGAAATCGCTTGCCGCGTCATCCAGACTGCACACCGTCTGGGTATCAAATGTGTTGCCGTCTACTCTGAAGCTGACCGCAACGCCCGCCATGTGGCAATGGCTGACGAAGCCTTCCTGCTGGGCCCGGCACCCAGCGCTGAAAGTTACCTGCGCGCTGACAAGATTATCGAGATCTGCAAGCAGTCTGGCGCTCAGGCGGTACACCCAGGTTACGGTTTCCTGTCTGAAAACACCGACTTTGCCGAAGCACTGGAAGCCAACGGCATTACCTTTATTGGCCCACCGTCTTCTGCAATTGCCGCCATGGGCTCCAAGTCCGCCGCCAAAGAGATCATGTCCCACGCCAATGTACCGCTGGTACCAGGCTATCACGGCGAAGACCAGGACCCTACCCTGCTGAAAGCCGAGTCGGAAAAGTGTGGCTTCCCACAGCTGCTTAAAGCCGTAGCCGGTGGTGGCGGTAAGGGTATGCGTGTTGTTGAATCACTGGACGAGTTTGACGAAGCACTGGCTTCCGCCTGCCGTGAAGCACAGAACGCCTTCGGCAACCCGGATATGCTGATTGAGCGCTACCTGACTCAACCACGTCACGTTGAAATTCAGGTGTTCTGTGACAAACAGGGCAACGGTGTTTACCTGGCCGAGCGTGACTGTTCAGTACAGCGTCGTCACCAGAAGGTTATCGAAGAAGCACCTGCACCGGGCCTGTCCGATGACACCCGCAAAGCGATGGGTGAAGCAGCGGTACGTGCCGCCAAAGCGATCGACTACGTGGGTGCGGGCACCGTTGAATTCCTGTATGACGTAGACGGCTCCTTCTACTTTATGGAGATGAACACCCGTCTGCAGGTAGAGCACCCGGTTACCGAACTGATCACCGGTCAGGACCTGGTGGAATGGCAGCTGCGTATCGCCAACGGCGAAGACCTGCCGCTGAGCCAGGATCAGATCCGCATCAACGGCCACGCACTGGAAGCCCGCATCTACGCCGAAGACCCGGACAACGACTTCCTGCCAGCCACTGGCACCCTGAAATACCTGCGTACACCGCAGGAAAATACCCATGTACGTGTTGATACCGGTGTTATCGAGGGTGACGAAGTATCGGTTTACTACGACCCGATGATCGCCAAGCTAATCGTCTGGGACGATAACCGTGAGCGCGCCATCAACCGCATGGTTACTGCGCTGGAGGACTACCGTATTGGTGGCCTGAAAACGAATACCCGTTTCCTGCGCCACCTGGCCAATGCTCGCCCATTCCGCGATGAAGACCTGGATACCGGCTTTATCGACAAGCACCGCGAGTTGCTGTTCCCAGTTAACAACGCCGACACCTACCGCAACCTGGCAATCGTTGCAGCCTATGTGCTGGAAAGCCAGAAAGCTGCCGCTTTTGTCGCCGGTGACCCGTACTCACCGTTCAGCCGTCAGAACAGCTGGCGTATGAACAGCCAGTATGCCCGCCCGATGAAGCTGGTATGCGGTGAAGAAACCCACGAACTGGCCATTCTGGAACAGGCTGACCAGTACCTGATCAGCGTCGATGACTCCGAGTACCAGGTTTCCGCCAGCCTGAACGATGACGCCCTGCAGGTAATGATCAACGGTCACCGCCTGACCGTGCATCTGTTCCAAGACGGCGACAACTTTACGCTGTTTAACGAAGGTGAACAGTTCAACTGCGAACTGTACCGCGAGCGTTTTGAAGGTGGCGATGAAGCTGGCGAAGGCTCCCTGACTGCACCGATGAACGGTGCCATGGTAGCGGTACTGGTTGAGTCCGGCCAACAGGTTACCGAAGGCGAAACCCTGGTAGTGATGGAAGCGATGAAGATGGAGCACAGCATCAAGGCTCCATTTGATGGCACCGTGACTGACATCTTCTTCGGCGAAGGCGATCTGGTCAGTGAAGGGGATCAGCTGATCGCCGTAGCTGCAGCCGAGGAGGCTTGATCATGGCATTGCCAGCAAGCGTACGGGTGGTCGAAGTCGGCCCTCGTGATGGTCTGCAGAATGAGCCGGGCGATATTATCCCAACCGAAACAAAAGTCAGCCTGGTACACCAGCTAGCCGATGCCGGTCTGAGCCATATTGAAGCGGCTTCATTCGTATCACCCAAGTGGGTGCCACAGATGGGGGATGCCGCCGCCGTGATGGCCGGTATCAATAAACAGCCTGGTGTTTTCTACGCTGCCCTGACACCCAACCTGCGTGGTGCAGAAAGCGCGATTGAAACGGGAAAAGTGGACGAAATGGCGGTGTTTACCGCTGCCTCTGAAGCCTTTACCCATAAAAACATCAACTGCACTATCGCAGAATCGCTGGAGCGCTTCACCCCGATTATGGAACTGGCACAACAACATGGTATCCGTGTACGTGGCTATGTTTCCACTGTGGTGGGCTGTCCTTACGCCGGTGATATTCACCCGTTACAGGTAGCCGCTGTAGCCCGCGAGCTGATCGACCGTGGCTGCTACGAAGTATCGCTGGGCGATACCATCGGCGTAGGCACACCCCATCGCGTCAAAGCGATGCTGGAGGCGGTCAGCAAAGAAGTGCCGATGGAGAAACTGGCCGCTCACTTCCACGACACCTACGGTCAGGCGCTGGCCAACCTTTACGCGGTGGTAGAGGAAGGTCTGGCGGTTATCGACAGCTCGGTGGCAGGACTGGGCGGTTGTCCATACGCCAATGGCGCGTCCGGCAATGTGGCCACCGAAGATGTGGTGTATATGCTGCACGGACTGGGTATTGAAACCGGAATCGATCTGGCGAAGCTGGTCAATACCAGTCACTGGATTACCGACCAGCTGGGCCGTGGCAACGGATCTAAAGTTGCACTGGCCATGGGTTGCGGGGACAACTGAATACAGGTATACCCTTATATCCATAGTTCAGCGTCTGCACAGTGACAGTGCGCTGAACTGACAGAACTATGCAGGGTGGCCCTGCCACCCTCACCTCGCGCCATAAAAACAAAAATACGAGGTAATGCCATGAAATCTCAGCCGGACTATATCACCGCGCTGGATCTGCCGATCCCGGAACGGGATCAGCTGACACCAGAGTTTCAGAAGTACTTTGCCATCTGCGATGAGAAGCTGGGCATGGTGCCTAATGTGCTGACAGCTTATAGCCAGAATCAGGCCCAGCTGGACGCATTTTCCCGCCTCTATAACGAACTGATGTTCGGTGACAGCCAGCTGACCGAACTGGAAAAAGAGATGATCGCTGTGGTCGTCTCCTCTCAGAACCACTGCTATTACTGCCAGGTTGCCCATGGGGCAGCCGTACGCGAATATTCCGGCGAACCTGCACTGGGCGAGCTGATGGTGATGAACTATCGCGTTGCCGAGCTTTCAGAACGCCACCGCGCCATGCTCGATTTTGCCCACAAACTCACTGCAACCCCTGACCAGATGGGTGAGGATGACCGCCAACGCCTGCGCGATGCCGGTTTCAGTGATCAGGGTATCTGGGATATCGCCAATATTACCGGTTTCTACAACATGACGAATCGGGTTGCCAGCGCCGTGGATATGCAGCCAAACCCGGAGTATCACAGCCATAGCCGTTGAGAGGTTATAACAGCCGCCAGCGGCCTGTATCAGCCTTTTTACGACGTTGATGATTGTGATTTTGTATCTGCAAATTTTGTGTCTGCATGCCCGGCACGCCTGCCGTACTGTGAGTGGCACCTTACAGACAGTACAGCGGGCGGGACGGCATAACCAATAACTATAAAATTCAAAGGGTTTTAACTGATGACCAAACAGCTGTTGAGTTACACCAGTGGCACCTGCGACAAGCCACTGATCGGTATGACTATCGGTGATATGTTCGACGACACCGTTGCCCGTTTCCCGGACAACGATGCGTTAATTGTTCACCACCAGGGCATTCGGCTGAACTGGGCTGAATTGAAAGAGAAAGTAGACGAAGCAGCCCGTGCCTTCATGGCAATCGGTGTTGAACGTGGCGACCGTGTTGGTATCTGGTCACCGAACTGTGCAGAATGGGCAATCACTCAGTTTGCCACCGCAAAGGTGGGTGCCATTCTTGTTAACGTTAACCCGGCTTACCGCCTGCACGAACTGGAATACGCCCTGAACCAGTCAGAGATGCGCTTCCTGGTAACAGCCAACCGCTTTAAAAGCTCTGAATACACACAAATGATTCAGGAGCTGGCCCCCGAACTGAAACTCAGCGCTGAAGGTCAACTCAAAGCCCAGAAGCTACCGCACCTGCAAGGTGTAATCAATCTGGACGATGAAAAACATCCAGGCATGTACCGCTGGTCGGACTTCCTGGAGATGGCCAGTCAGGTCTCTGCTGAAGACCTCGCAGACCTGCAAGGCCTGCTGCAGTTTGATGACCCGATCAACATTCAGTACACCTCTGGTACCACCGGCTTCCCGAAGGGTACTACCCTTTCCCACCATAATATCCTCAACAACGGTTACTTTGTTGCCGAGAGCATGAACTTCACCGAGCAGGACCGCCTGATTATCCCGGTGCCACTCTATCACTGTTTCGGTATGGTAATGGGTAACCTGGGCTGTATGACTCACGGCGCTGCGATGATCTACCCGGATGAAGGTTTCGAGCCAGAATCTGTACTCAAAGCCGTTGCTGAAGAACGCGCAACTGCTGTCTACGGTGTACCAACCATGTTTATCGCTGAACTGGAGCACCCAAACTTTGAGCAGTACGACCTCAGCTCACTGCGCACCGGCATTATGGCGGGCTCCATCTGCCCGGCCGAGGTGATGAAAGCAGTCAACTCCCGTATGCATATGAAAGAAGTACAGATTGCCTACGGCATGACTGAAACCTCACCGGTTTCAACTCAGACCGCTTCAACAGACCCATTCGATAAGCAGGTAACCACCGTTGGCCGTACCCAGCCACACCTGGAAACCAAAATTGTTGACCCGGCTACGGGTCGTATTCTGCCACGCGGCGAAATCGGCGAACTGTGTACCCGTGGTTACTCGGTAATGCTGAAGTACTGGAACAACGAAGAAGCCACCCGCAAAGCAGTCGATGATGCAGGCTGGATGCACACCGAAGATCTGGCCACCATGGACGAAGAAGGCTATATCCAGATTGTTGGTCGCATCAAAGATATGGTGATCCGTGGCGGTGAAAACGTTTATCCGAAAGAGATTGAAGAGTTCCTGTACACCCATCCATCCGTCACTGAAGTACAGGTAACCGGTGTACCAGATAAAAAATATGGTGAAGAACTGATCGCCTGGGTGAAACTGAACCCTGAAGCGGACGACGTTACAGAAGACGACCTGCGCACCTTCTGTAAAGGCAAGATCACCCACTTCAAAATTCCACGCTATTTCAAGTTTGTGGAAGAATTCCCGATGACAGTGACCGGCAAAATCCAGAAGTTCAAGATGCGTGAAATCTCTATTGAAGAACTGGGACTGGATGATATCTAAGAGTAAGGATTGATTCTGGGAAGATTGAGAAAGCAGGCTTTTTAGCCTGCTTTTGTTAAAGCTTTCAGGCTTTCATAGTTCTTCTGTGCAATATTACTTTAGATCTGCAAACACGACGAAGAGCTTCCAAGTCAGATTGAACAAAAAATTTATGCTCTAACAAGTTGGAGTTCAAAGAGCGATTCATAAACTCCATAAAATTTCTATTATCCACTCCACCTGTTTCTTTATAGAAAGCTTCTGTTAAGTCTTGAAAAATCTCTTTCACTAAAAACCTCTCAGGCATAAAAAATCTGTCTTGCTCCCAAAAATCTTCGCACATGTGTTCTCCCGAACCTTTCTTTCTTTTTATCTCAAGGTCAAAAAGATAAAAAACAAGCATTATTTTCCGAAGCTCATCAGAGATAGAGTTGGCAATTAAACCCCGTGACCAGCAGGGCTCACCATAGCTAGTATGTACGCTAACAAGAGCCTGCAAATCTACAAAAACTCTCCTCACCATCTGATTTCTTCTTATTTCTATAAAGATTGGATTATTTAGAAAAAATTTATAAGAATATAGTGGATCACGATTGAATATCTGCTGCTCTATAAAAGATACAATTCTGGTACTCTTTTCA
>JAOXSF010000064.1 GCA_025800125.1 Marinobacterium sp. | reverse complement strand
CATGTCTCTGCACAACTTTATTCAGACACTGACCTACCAGGATATTCCAGAACATACCCGTTATCTGGTGCGTACCTCATTACTGGATATTCTGGGTGTCATGGCCGGTGCCCGCGATAACGAAACAACCCGCAATATCCGTGAATATGCCAGCCAGCATTACCCCGCCACAGCCTTGAGCAGCCGACTGGCCTTTGATGGTCGCCGGGTTCACCCGATGGGTGCAGCCTGGGCCGGAGGTTTCAGCGCAGACAGTCTGGATGCTCACGAAGGCCATTTCACTTCCAAAGGCCATGCCGGTGCTACCGTTGTCCCTGCCCTGCTGGCACTGGTTGATGCCTGCCATGATCAGGGTCGGGACATCAGCGGTGAAGAGTTTCTGACCGCCCTGGCCATCGCTTATGAAACGGGCCTGCGGGCAGGTGTCGCGTTAATGGACAGCGCAGCGGAATATCACGCATCCGGCGCGTTCTCCGGGCTGGGGGTGGTATGCGGTGCCGCCAGAATTTTGCGGCTGGATGAAAGTCAGCTACTGCATGCACTGGGCATTGCGGAATATTTCGGCCCACGCTGCCCAATGATGCGGTTGGTCGATTTTCCATCCATGCTGCGTGACGCCCACGGTGCCGGTGCGTATGCGGGTCTGAACGCAATTTTTATGGCACAGGCCGGTATTACCGGTGCCCCAGCGGAAACAGTGGCTAAAGAGAACCTGCAACACTGCTGGCAGGATCTCGGCCAACGCTGGGAGATCGACGCTCAATACTACAAACCTTGGCCGGTATGCCGCTGGGCGCAGCCATCACTGACCGCCATTACCGACATGCTGGATCAGTATCCGCAGATCAATGGCGACACCGTTGCTCGGGTCAGAATCGAGACTTTCCATGAGTCCATGCGACTGCAAGGCCACTTCCCGGCCAACGCAGATGAAGCGCAGTACGGCCTTGCCTTCCCGGTTGCAGCATTGATTGCCCGTGGTCAGGTCGGCCCGGCTGAAGTAACCGGCGATGCTATTCAGGCAAAGGATATCCTTGATATCAGTGCGAAAGTGGAGATTGTCGAAGCGGATGATCTTTCCGCCCGTTTCCCAGACGAGATACTGTCCCGTGTCACCCTTGTACTGAACGATGGCCAACAACTGACCAGCCCGGTCACTCAGGCCAAAGGCGACCCAGCTACCGCCATGAGTTACGCTGAATTCCTGGACAAGTTCTATCTGCTCGGTGGTGTCAGCCTTAGCGCACGGCAACTGGATGCACTGGTAAGCTGCATAGAACAACTGGCCAGCGCTGAAGACTGCGCAACACTACTGAACCGGGTTAGCGAAAGCTGACCTGACTCAGCCCTGCATCCAGGCGGCTTCTGCAGATATGAACCTCTCTGCAGAAGCCTGCACCGGGCAACTCTGTGCCTCTATCAACCCCTCTGTGCCTCTATCAACTCCCCTGTGTCACTATCAATCCATCTGCTTGACTTCTCCCCTCCGTGAACGAAGGGGATTCCAGGAGCCATTACAGCTCAAAGACCAGGGCGGCTTACACCGCTACC
>JAOXSF010000062.1 GCA_025800125.1 Marinobacterium sp. | reverse complement strand
CGGTGTCTGCAATGGCGTTTGATTTTACCTGTGCACGTGAGGCAGATTACTTGCCGGCGGTAGCCTGGTCACTATTAATCCGGGGGGCGTCACCTTTAAAGGCGCGCAGGTAAAACTCAATATGGGCGGTGGCGGCGGTAGCGGCACTCGCGCTAGACCAAGGGTGCCGGGGCCATTAAAAGCGCCAAACCTTTCAAGTATCTCAATCCCTTCGCATCAGCCGGGAGTGACTGAGATGCCAGAATCTGAATCGGAAGCGTTTGTACCTTCCGTGCAGCTTTTTATCGCGGCAACGCCGGAAAGCCGGGGCTATGATGGGATGCCCTATACACTCTACCGCGATGGTGCGTTGATCGAGCAAGGCGTCACTGAGCAAGGCGGCAAGGTAACGGCCTTATGTCCGACAGGCACGCAATACTTCAGGATTGAACTGCCTGGCAATATTCACTTGGATTTTCCGATGCTGGAAGCCTTTCCGGAAGGTGCAGAAGAAGCCTTGTATCAGGCACGCACCAAGGGCATCGGGCCTTCGAGTCTGAGGCCGTTGTCGAAGGCCTGAACAGCACGGATCATTACCTGAGGCAAAGCCATCAGGATGAACAGGGTAAGAGAGCGACCGGGGAGCCCGATGATGACACAGTATAAACACCCCCAGCACGACTTCCCCTTAGCAGAGCGTCGCTTAACCGCCAGAGGCACGCTGAACTGGTGGGCGCTTGATGAAAACAAATACCCCTGCCGTGCCAACGTGGCGATCACGCCTTTAATCAATGGTGAGCGGGCCTTTGCCGCCGTTGAAGATGCGATTCTGAAGGCAGAACACGCCATTGATATTATCAGTTGGGGGTTTGATCCGGCCATGCGCCTGACCCGCCCGGGCGGTAAAAGGCTGGGCGATCTCCTGATTGAGCGTGCGACAAAACAGCAAGTGGCGGTGCGAATCCTGATCTGGAAAAACAAACTGGCCAACCTGATGGAAAATACGGTGATCGGTGATGGCCTGTATGGCAGCGGCGGCACCGCGATCGGTTCCGGGGTGCTGCATAACAGCGGCATCTTCAGTGAGCCGGGCAGTGGGCCGGAAATGGAGCGACTGTGGCAGGAACGTGAACGCTCAGTGTTGCACTATGATCGCCTGATTCAGCACTTTCATCATGCGCACGATCCAGGGCAACGGCAGCACTTGCAGCAACAGATTGCACAACTGAGCCAGCAACTGACGCAATTGGAAAAACGCCTCGACCAACTCAGCCAGGGCAGTTATGGCAGTAAAATCACCGGCAGCGGCGGCACCGCCCATGAAGCCGATGATGATGTCTATACCCGCAACTGGTTTTACCATGTACAGAACAACCAATATCCGACCCTGGAGTTTCGTACCCGGGATTTTGATCGGCAGCCCAGCGCCCTGTTTGGTGGCGGGTTGGCCAACGCATTGCACCACCGGCTGCGGATCTTCAACCGCCTGGCGCTGAACCGCCATGATAATGAATCGATTCGTAAAATCCTGGCCTTATCGCTGTTTCCCAGCCACCATCAGAAAATGGTGCTCACCGACTATGAACGCAAAGAGCAGGCGCGCGGCCTGGTGATGGGGCATAACCTGCACCGCAACTACTGGGATACCGATGCTCATCACTATCACGAACTGAGGCGTGATGTGGGCTTTGGCCCCTGGCAGGACCTTTCCTGCGAAGTCAGCGGTGGCGTGTTATGGGATCTGAACGAGAACTTCTGCACGGCATGGGATCAACAAACCTCCCTTTGGCGCCGTTTAACCGACAGATCCCACTCGCTGACAGAACAGCGAGCGGCGCTCAAACCGATAGACTTTCAACGGGCAGACCATCAGGGCATGGCGCAGATCGTGCGTACCCACCCCACCGACGGTAAACCGGGCAGTGGCAAAGAGCTGTCCATACTTGAAGCCTACCAGCGGGCCCTGGGCAACGCCGCAGACTTTATCTTTATGGAAAACCAGTACTTCCGCTACAAAGCCTTCGCCAGCCAGATAAAAGAGCGGGCAGCGCAACTGCAGGATGCCGGAGCCGAAAAAGAGCTGTACTGGTTTGTCATCACCAACAAACCCGCCAGCGGTCACTTTTCCAGCGCTACCTACGCAATGCTCTATGAAATGGGGCAGGAACAACTGATGCCTCAGGTACAGCGCGACCGGGTATTTATCCTGCAGGAAAAGCGCGCCGAGCTGGCGAAGCTGCAGGCACAACAAAGCGGCTTTCAGCTCAGCCCTGTCATGCACTACTGGCGCGAGCACAAAATCAGCAACTTACAACAAGAGATCCGCTTACTGGAAGACGAGATCCGGCTGGACGAACAGGACCAACAACGCCTGGCAGACAACGAACAGGCGATTAACCGGATGGAAGCACTGGATGAAAAAGTGGCCGAAGGACATTCCCTCAATGAGGCCGAAGCGCAAGAGCTGCAACAGCTGCAGGCACAGCACGGCTACGATAAGATCGACCCGGAACTGTTTGAGCAGGAGGGCCTGAAAACCGTCGTGGCCAGCCTGGTCAGCCACACGCAGAACCACGACGGCAGTTGCCGCTACCGGGATATCTATGTGCACAGTAAACTGTTGGTGGTGGATGATGAGTATTTTCTGCTCAGCTCAGCCAATATCAACCAGCGCAGCATGGAAACAGATACCGAGCTGGGTATCCACGGGCCAAGGCCGAAAGTGGCCAGGGAGTTTACGGATCAATTGCTTAACTTACATACGGGTCAGAAAAAGGCACTAACAGCAGATAATTTTGACCACTGGTTTGAAACTGCTAAAGAGAATCTTGATTCTCAGCAGAGAGGTAAACCACTCACCTGTTCATTGACACGATTCTGGGACACAAGAACACCATGGGCCGAAGCCATCGATTAATCACTCTGATTTTTTTATTTACCATAGGAGGGCCAGCGATGGCGTTTGAATTTACCTGTGCACGTGAGGCAGATTACTTGCCGGAGGTTGATCCTGGGGCGCA
>JAOXSF010000042.1 GCA_025800125.1 Marinobacterium sp. | reverse complement strand
CCCCGCAGGCGTAAGTCCATGGTTAGCAAGGTGCACCTTGTTGACAGTCCTATCTGGATGACATTACATAGTCCTTTTGCCAAACTGGAGTCTGGCAGGTACGACTGGACCTACGGAGGATCTGAGTCGAGCGGTTCCTTGCTGGGGGAGGACGGTTTCGCCAGATTATCTTCTGGGGATGTCGGTAAGGTTTCAACTACATCAGGTGGCGCAGGAATGGTTGATTCGTTGGTTTTCAGGGTATGTCTGCGATTGCGCCTATACTGTGTGTCGCCAACCTTCACCATGTAGCTCCTGTTATCTAGACTTTCCGTGCAGGTGCCTGGGCTCCAGGTGTCCTGGCCAGGTAATTTCATACGCACTGTCTCGCCGGGGGTAATGGGCTTCAGTGGCTTGGCATTTCTGTTATAGTAGTACTGCTGGCGTTGTTTCCTCCCTGTCAATGCCCGAGCGTCTTCTTCGGTGGTAAAGCGGGGCTTTAGAAGAGCTCCTGCTGTTGGCAGCAGGGTTTTGCAACGCCGTCTCATTGGTCGCTGCGCTGGGCTTGTTCCAATGCCTTCCGTTGGCGTATTGCGCCAGTCCAGTAACGCCACAAACTCGTATTGACCAGATGCTTTGCACTTCTTGAACAGCCGCTTTACGGTCTTGACAGCATTTTCTGCCTTGCCGTTGTGGGTACTGTGGGTATGTGGGCGAAGACGTGATATGATCAAAGTCCCAGGTTCTGGCGAAAACTGAAAACTCAGCTGAGGCAAACTGGGGACCATTGTCTGTCACAAGAACATCAGGAATACCATACCTTGCGAAGACTGCCTTCAGCTGCTTAATGACTGCCTTTGCGGATATGGTAGTCACATGTGCAACCTCTATAAAATTGCTGTAATAGTCGGATACCGCTAGAAGGGTACGACTGTCCAGGGTGCACAGGTCAGCAGCCACTCTAGACCAGGGTCTTGCCACAAACTCATGCTGCTGGAGAGGTTCCTTACATTGTGCGTCACGGTTTGACAGACAC
>JAOXSF010000021.1 GCA_025800125.1 Marinobacterium sp. | reverse complement strand
GTGCAGCGCCTTCTGATTGCCTTTCACTGCCAGAAGATAGTCACCCTTGCGATCAATGATGGTTGTTGCAATCTCTTTCTGGCAACCCATAGCATCCAGTGTGACCACACTGTCCTGTAGATCCAGCAATGAGAGTAGCTCTGGTATTGCTTTGATTTCGTTGGACTTTTCATGCGTTTTTTAACTGCCCCATTACAATACCGCTGGCAGTAGAAAATGCACTGGCCATGTGAATGGCGGATTGTCGGTCTCCGGGTTTATACGAGCTGCGCAGTGTTTTGCCATCAACAGCAATGATCTGCTGCTCTGAATGCTGCTCGGTGTCTTTCATCCACTGAATAAAGCGCTCATGGAGAACATCTGAATCAATCTGGCTGATCACACGAGCAATGGTATCGTGAGCAGGAATACCATTTTCGTAAGCAGGGCGAGAGCATGAAGGCTTTCTGTACAACTCCAAGCCCAATTTTGGTTGGTAATTATGCACAGGTAACGTCATGGCTGAAGAACTAGCAATCTATCGAGCAAACCTTCAGCACACCAAGGCTCACAAAGGTCAACGTTTGAACAAGCTTTACCCTTTCAGGTTGTTCGTGCTCTCGCCCTGTTTTCGTAAGTGCCATAGTTCTTCAACCAGTCAATCCGCGCTTCCCCAAAGTCCTCGATTTCTTCCCAGCCCTCACAGCCAGCAATGACGGCGGTGACCGCAAAAAACAGGATATCGAATAATGAATAAAGCGTTTTGCTACTCTGGCGAATGTCGTTAATGCCGGACAGGTGCTGCGCAAGGATGTTCAGGCTCATAATCTGATCGTAAATCAGGTATCTGAACATATTGGCCTGACAGGTGAAACCTGTATTCGTCAGACCACTCTGCGTTCATGCTCTCGCCCTGCCGGGAATAAAGCGATTAGCGGGGGTGATTCGGAAAAGGCTTTAGTTACATACAAAACGAATATATTTAAAAAACGTTAGTTTTATTTGATGTAGATCGACTTTAGTCGATTGCATGATCTTTAGAGTTTCTCAATCAAAAATCCCTGCTAAGATAGACCCTGTCGTACTCACATATCGACAAATATGATTTCGTATTATCCTGCATGGAGCAAAGCTTATCATGAAAAAATTCATACCTCTGCTGATTCTTCCTTTCGCTATTTACGGTACAAATGCCTATGCACTTGGTGCTGGTGACGGTGTTTTCAGCGGTGCTATTGAAGCAGCGGCAGATGTAGCAAAAGAAGCAATCAAAAAAGAAACCAATACAGAAATTTCGAACAGTGACCTGACTAACAGAACAGCTATTCAGGGTATTTCTATTGGTAACTCTGGTATAAAAATCACAGGTGATAATGTAAAAGTAGAAAACTCTACGATTACAAACAAAACCAAGGTTAGCAAAGGCGCAATTTCCATAGGAAACTCTGGCATCCAGATAGGTAACTGATTCTGACAATCAGGCTGGGCTGGGCTGGGCTGTACAGCCTGTTTTTAAATGGAGAAAAGCATGAAACATTTGTCTTTGTTCTTGTTGTTGTTGATAACCATTAGTAGCCACAGTTATAGTGAAGGAGAACCTTCTGCTTATGACAGGGCACGCGTCAAATCACTTTCTAATATTAGTGACCGATATAATTATAAAGTAATAAGAAACAAGAGAGACCTAAAACATCAGGATGATGATGTTGGTATAAATAACAGTAAAGCCAGAGGGTACAGTACTGTTAAAAATATTGTTGATATAAAAAATGTAAACATTAATAGCTCTCATTTAAAGAACATAGGAGTTTCTATTAATTGTAAAAATAGAGGTCAGATTTCAAACCATGTAAACATAAATAATGCAACCATTAACGCAGGCATTTCAGGTGGAGTTAACAGTGGCATCAATCTTACTGGATGTAGTAATAGATCAGATCGACTAAACATTAACAACAATGTAAACATCAGGAAAAGTCGAGTCGGCGGTTAATCGAGACATTATCATGAAGAAAAAAATATTAATGTTATTTTCAGCCTGTATTTTTACTATACTGACAGGCTGTCAAGAAATCAAACCTTCTCTTAACCTTGAAGAGGATATACCTGTACAGAAAGCAACACAGTTCTCTGATGCGTTAAAAAACATTGGCGATCTGATACAGATGTATGATGGAAGAAAGGTCTATCTTACGGTTGAACCTATTGAGAATAAGACAGCAGCACTGGGTCAGCTCCCCAACGACATAACGATGATGGTGGAAAGTTCTCTTAATAAAATTGGTAAACAGGTGGTTGTGATTCCTTATATGGACTCAGCTATAACTCGTTATATAGAAAGAGGGCATCCTGTTTATGTCGTACATGGTGCAATTACTGAGTTTGATGCAAATACCAGTATTTCAAGTAACGGTATGAACCTAGGCCTCTTTGCTGGCGAGGCCGACGGTGAGGGAGGATACAGAGATCGTGCAGCTATATCTTCCATCACGCTTGACTTTACATTAATGGACGTACGTAAACTGAGTTATGTTTCCGGGGTTCAAGTCAGTAACTCAATGAAGATACATGAAGCCTCCTCAAGCCGGGATATCGGTTTCTCTATTGGTGGCAATGGTTTTGGAATTAACGGTTCTACAAGCAAAAAGCAAGGCGTCCATTCTATTATAAGACTGCTAGTAGAGCTTAGTATGGTCGAAGTGATAGGACAGCTAAGAGATTACCCTTACTGGGTTACTATCTATAATGGACAACTGGATAGAAAAGTTATCACCAAGTTGACAACAGAGTTCGAAAATTTCTCAAAGAGAGAGAAAACGTTACGTATCCAGAAAGTATTAAAAATGCTTGGTCATCGTATCAGTGTCGACGGACAATTTGGTTCGCAAACACGCAAAAAGATTCGTAACTTTCAGAAAAAACGCCATGCTGAAGACCTGAGTGGAGACCCTACTTCGGATGTTTATGTGGCTTTAATGCGTGAACTCTCAGACCAGATGAATAACTGATTTTGCAATACTTAAAGGGGGGCATAAATGCCCCTTTTCTTCTGCCTACGAGATATGTACTGCTATGCCTAATCGAGCCTTCAATCTCACTATCTGGGCTTTAAGATTTATCTTAATGTCCTTATCCTTTGTGTCACTTCACTCATACTCCCAGACTATTTATGACAACATTCAGGTAAAGGTCTTACATAGTAAACGTACGACTAACGATGAAGAAGCTAGACACAATATCAGAGGACGCCTTCTTTCTGGGCATATCCAGAATGAAAGCGACCTGATTTCACTAAAAGCAGAAATTGATATAGACAGTGACCTTGATCTTATTCTGTCACAGATATCAAAAGGAACAGGCTATGGGCTGTTCACGCTAAGACCACGTGGAAACCAGCTTTATATCATAAATGCCGACATTATTGATGAGAAGTTTTCGTCAGAAAAAATTCAAAATACCCCTGCTGCAATGCTTAAGTACATCATGAAAGAAAAGGGAACAATAACTGACTGGGAGCCAGTGAGAAGAAATTCAAAAAGGTTAGTTGAACTACATATGAAGTGGAGAAATTATGAAAGCAGCATGCCTGGGAGAATATTTATGACTCGGGCTTTGTTCCTGAGACACAGGGAATTAATTGAATATCTAATAGATAATCACAACGCTGCAATTATTACTTTGAGTAAACAAGGAACTGATTATTACCTTGTAGACATAAAAGGTTCTGGGGGTCATTATTCGAATAGAGATAGTATCTATGAAGAATTAAACCCTGTTATAAAAATTGTCAGCTATAAAAAGAAAGACAAAGGCACTGAGCAAAAAATAACCATTCGCGCAAGAATTATAAACCCGGAAGACTCTGATAGCACAGTGAAAACATTTATCATTAAGACAGATAAAGATAGTGCCCTTTATAATGAATTCATAGATGCCGCAAATGGTAGCAGGCATGCTTTAATCAGTTATGAATTCCGTGGTAACAGGCGGCAGATTTTAACAATGAGTAGCCTTAAAAGCCGACCTCATGGAGAAAATGACGACTTAATCCACTATCAAAGAATAAACAAATACGATAATAGATTAAGATCAACCGAGCTCATTATAGACAGGAAACTCAACAATAATTACCTGAACAGAGCAGATGTTGACTCTAACTCTCAGTCAGGCAACGTTTCAATCAAGATAGGGCAGTAACACTCGACCAGGCAAGAGTTGAAGGTGTTCTTGCCTGGTAAAGACTCGCCCAGTTAATTACCAGACTCACCTTCCGTGATCAGCGTGATGCCATTGCTTCATTTTTGCTGGTCAGTCGTACCTGAACCCGCCGATTGAGAGAGCTGTCATAATCATTTTTTTCAGGAGAAACTAAAAGTTCCTCCTCCCCTTTGCCAGTCGTATACAAATCAGCTCCATTAATGCCATGCTCTTTAACCAGATAGTTTTTCACTGATTGAGCCCTGCGCTTTGACAAGCTTTTATTGTAACTGTCTGAACCACTGCTATCAGTATGACCAATCAGCATATATACACGGCCATCAAGCTCTATGGAATGCATAGCCTTAGATAGCTCCTCTAGCTGCTTGTACTCTGAGGGGCGAACCTTTGTAGCATCACGATCAAACTGAATATGGATGTCTTCATAACCATGTTGAGTCAGACTGCCATAGATCTGACTTGAGCTTTTATAAAGGCCATTGTTACAGCCACTAAGAAGAATTGCCGTTGATAATAGAACTGCTGTGCAAGTAATCCGTCTCATTATATGTACACTCTTATTTCAATCCGTAAAATTTTACAGGCAGCCTGAACTTTACCCAGGACTGAAGGTAGCATAGCAAGTGTTCATTGCAACTATTCAACCGTATCACCTGGAACCGAAAGTAACACCTGCGTGGCGGGCTCCTTGCATACCTTCACAACGCCTTAAAAAACACCTTGGAATTGCGTTGCAGGTTATACAGCGCCTTCTTGCTGGCGGGCAGTTCTGACACCGGTGTTTCAACAAAGCCGCGTTCTATAAACCAGTGCGCGGTACGGGTGGTCAGTACAAACAGTTGCCTCACCCCCTGCTGACGGGCGCTATCGGCAATGGTATCCAGCAGGGCATCACCGCGCTGGCCGCCACGATAGTCACCAGAGATGGCAACGCAGGCCAGTTCGGCCATATTTTCATCCGGGAACGGGTACAGCGCGGCACAGCCGATAATGGCCCCGTCGCGTTCAATGACGGTAAAACGTTCGATTTCGGTTTCCAGCCGTTCACGGGAGCGGCGCACCAGTACCCCGTTCTGCTCCAGCGGGCGAATCAGTTCCAGGATGCCGCCCACATCATCAATAGACGCAGGGCGCACCTGTTCATAGGACTCACGCAGCACCATAGTGCCGGTGCCTTCACGGGTGAACAGCTCGGTAATCAGCGCGCCATCTTTGCGATAACTGACCAGATGACAGCGTTCCACACCACCGTGGCAAGCCTCGACAGCAGCCCCCAGCAAGCGGGACATTTCGCTATGAGGGGCGGTGGTATCATCCAGTTTTGCCCGGTACTGGCTAACCAGCCGTTGCGCTTTACGCGCCAGCACTTCACTGCGCACATCCCCCTGACTGTCCACAACACCGGCATCACTGCCAAACAATACCAGTTTATCGGCAGACAGCCGGGCCGCAGCCTGGCAGGCGAGGTCTTCCACGGTGAGGTTAAACAACTCACCAGTGGGCGAGTAGCCCAGATGGGACAGCAGTACAATTTCACCGGCATCCAGATGGCGTTCTATCGCTTCGCGGTCGATACGGCGCACCTCACCGGTGTGGGCCAGATCGACCCCTTCATGTACACCCATCGGCCGGGCAGTGACAAAATTACCCGACACCACCCGGATACGAGCACCATGCATCGGTGTATTCGCCAGCCCCATCGACAAGCGTGCTTCAATCAGGGTGCGGGTAGAGGCCGACGCTTCAATCACTGCCATCATCGCGTCCGCATCGGTGACTCGCAGATGGTGATGCAGGCGGGTATCCAGGCCGCGCTCTTTCAGGCGGGCATCAATCTGTGGACGGGAACCATGCACCAGCACCAGGCGCACACCCAGACTACTAAGCAAGGCAATATCATGCACAATATTGGCGAAATTGGTGTGGGCGATGGTATCGCCACTGAGCATCAGCACAAAGGTCTTGCCCCGGTGGGCATTGATGTAAGGCGAGCTGTGGCGGAACCAGTTAACGTACTGTTTTATATCGTCGATCACGGCGGGTTTTTCCGGTTGGCCTGATGCCGGAACGGGCATCGAATCATGCCCGCCACTTTACCAGTCTGCCGCTCAGAGCTGAAACCCCGGAACGGGTAAATCAGCCGTTCGATGAAAATAGAACATAAAGCCAGAAGCAGACCCCTGGCTTGAGACAGAACCGTCGCTAAAAACAGTTTCACTAAAAGCAATGTCACTAAAAGCAATGCCACTAGAAGCAATGCCACTAGAAGCAATAACGGGCGATCAGCTGTTCCAGAATGGAGATACAGGGGCGAATCTGATCCAGCGCCAGATATTCATCCGGCTGATGGGCCTGGTCGATAGAGCCAGGCCCCATCACAATAGTATCCATACCCAACTGCTGCAAAAATGGCGCTTCAGTGCCAAAGGCAACCGGTGCAGCGCTGTAACCTGTCAGCTGCTCAGCCAGTTTGACCAGTTCGGAATCAGCCTGATTCTGGAACGGCGGAATGCCAGGAAACAGTGACTCAGTTTCCAGCACTACACCAAAACGGTCAGCCACCGGGTGGAGACGCTGCTGAATGGTTTCACGCAGCAGGTCCAGTGACATGCCCGGCAGCGGGCGCAGATCATACTCCAGCTCGCAGCTGCCACAGATCCGGTTAGGGTTATCGCCACCGTGGATACAGCCCAGATTGAGGGTCGGTACGGTAACTTCAAAATCACTGTTCTGATAGTCACGTTGCAGTTCACCCCGCAGCTTGATCAGCTGCCCCATTACCGCATACATGGCATCCAGCGCACTGGCGCCCAGTGCCGGGTTAGAGGAATGGCCAGAACGGCCGCGCAGCCGTACCGATTCCATCATCATGCCCTTGTGCATATACACCGGCCGCAGACTGGTTGGCTCACCAATAACAGCCGCCCGCGCTCTGGGCCGTCCGGCCTCTGCCAGAGCCCTTGCCCCGGCCATGGAGGTTTCTTCATCAGCCGTCGCCAGTACAATCAGCGGAGCCTGCAACGGACGATGCAGACTGTTACGTACCGCTTCAATTACCAGTGGAAAGAAGCCTTTCATATCGCAGCTGCCCAGGCCATAAAAACGGTTATCGCGCTCCGTCATACGAAACGGGTCAGACTGCCACAGCTCCGGGTTACAGGGTACTGTATCGGTATGACCGGCCAGTACCAGGCCACCGGGGCCTGCACCCAGTGTCGCAATCAGATTGGCTTTCTGCGGCTGGCCGGGTACGGGCATCACTTCGGTCTGAAAACCCAGATCGGTCAGCCAGTTTTCCAGCTTTTCGATCACATTCAGGTTGCTCTGATCCCACTCCGGGCGGGTACAGCTGATAGAAGGGCTGGCAATCAGTTCAGCCAGCATGGAGACCAGTTCAGGCGGTTGTGGTCGAGCAGCTGTGCGGGAAGAAGATGACATCGGGGTTCTCCACAGGTCGGTGGCGGTTACCCCAGTATCTACCGGTGCAGGGCCAGGCTCAACCACCCGCCGTGAAGAACCATGTCCATCAGGCCTGCGCCCGTAAGCACGAACAGGCAGGCACAAAAAACCCGTTCACACAGGAACGGGTTTTACGTTTTGCACCAGCAGCCAGCACTGCCGGTTTCAGTACCAACTTAGCCGAACATGCCCTTGAACATAAAGAAGAACATGATCGCCAGACCCGCACCGGCTGGCAGTGTTACCACCCAGGACACGAAGATAGTACCGATAACCTGCAGGTTCAGCGCCGCCAGACCACGGGCCAGACCGACACCCAGCACCGCCCCCACCAGCGTGTGTGTGGTGGAGATTGGCAAGCCAGTACCAGACGCCACTACAACCGTTGTCGCAGCGGCCAGAGTAGCGGCAAAGCCACGGCTTGGTGTCAGCTCGGTAATGTTGTTGCCAACGGTGGCGATAACCTTATGGCCGTACATCACCAGACCGGCAACAATACCGCCGCCACCCAGAATCAGAATCCATACCGGCATGGCGGTTTTCTGCGCCACTTCACCACCGGCAGCAACGACACCGACAATCGCCGCCAGTGGGCCTACGGCGTTGGCAACATCGTTGGAACCGTGGGCGAATGCCATGGCACAGGCGGTGAACATCATCAGAATGCCGAACAGTTTTTCTACGCTGGCAAAGTGGTAATCACGATCAGCAGAGGGGTCAGGTTCAACCTTCTGCTGCATTTTCATGCCGACAAACATCGCAATCAGGCCAACAATCACCGAAATACCGGCGCTCTGGCCCCAGCTCAGATCCAGACCCACATGCTTGAGACCTTTGGTGAAGGTCACCATGGCAACAATGAAGCCCACCATGAAGATGTAGAACGGGATGTACTTCTTGGCCTGTTTGAACGGGTCGTCAGTATCCAGAATCAGCTTCTGTACACTTCGGAACAGGAAGAAGGCGATAAGCCCCGCCGTCACCGGCGATACCACCCAGCTGGCAACAATCTTGGTTACCTTGCCCCAGTTCACCGCATCCACCGAAATACCCACGGCGGCAAAACCGACGATAGCACCCACAATGGAGTGAGTGGTCGATACCGGCCAGCCAAAGTAAGTGGCGATCAACAACCACAGCCCCGCCGCCAGCAACGCCGCCAGCATACCGAACACCAGCAGCTCCGGCGTACCGGACAACAGCGCCGGGTCAATAATGCCTTTACGGATGGTCGCGGTTACCGCACCACCTGCCAGCCAGGCACCGGCAAATTCGAAGATAATGGCGATAATAATCGCCTGTTTCAGGGTCAGGGCTTTGGACCCCACAGAGGTACCCATGGCGTTGGCAACATCGTTTGCGCCTACACCCCAGGCCATAAAGAAACCGAAAACGCATGCCATCAGAACAATGATGTCACCGTATTGCGCGATGATTTCCATAAGACTGCTTCTAAACCTTGTCAGTAATTAACGGTCAGTAATCAGCGGGCCAGCAGCAGATGCAGGCGGCTGCCTACCTGCTGGGCACGGTCTGCCAGGTCACCAATCCAGTTGATGACGTTGTACATGAACATGACATCCACCGGGTCCAGCTGCTTCTCGATCTGGAACAGTGCCTGACGCACCTCACGTTCCAGTTCATCAGTGCGGTGTTCACGGTCATCCAGCTGATGGATCATATCTTCCACCATGTCTACTTCATGACCGCCAAAACCACTGGTTACCAGCTCATCAAGCTCATTCAATGCCTTGAGCGCCTGCTCTGATGTGCTCAGCGCGGTGGCAACATACTCTGTCATCAGCGGCTGCAGCTGCTCAGGAATCGACATCTGACGGCCTACCATCAGGCCAGCAATATCTTTGGCACGGTTGGCAATCTTGTCCTGCATACGCAGCAGTTCCAGCAGGTCTGTACGCGCTACGGGCAGGAAGATGCTTTTTGGCAGATTCTGGCGAACATCCTTTTTCATCGCATCGGCTTCACCTTCCAGCACCGCTATGCGTTGCTGAATCGTTTCTGCCTGCTCCCAGTCTTCCGCCTTGACGGCCTCAAAAAAAGGAATCAGCTGCGCTGCACATGCCTGTGCTTTTGCGATATGTTCCTGCATCGGCTGGAACGGTGAACGTGACAGCATCTGCAGAATCGGGTTGTTGGTCACCATAGGCGTTACCCCATAAGGTTGAAATCTGGGCGCAGTATACGGACTGATGTCATCCGTTTGTAGCCAAAAATTTTTATAACTGTAACCGTATTGACATACTCCCGTTTTTTTCAAAAAGCTGCGGTACACTGACCAAAAAACTGATAAAAGAATCGTCATTTTCAAACAGGGACTCGCATCTATGGCGAAGGAGATCGAACTTAAACTGGCCCTCAGCCCGCACCATGTTGGTGCATTGCTGCAGCAGCCACTGTTTCAGCAACCTGACATTCAGCCTGCTGGCAAGCAGCGGCTGCGCAACTGCTATTTTGATACCGCCGACCAGGCACTACAGGCAGCCCGCATCGCCCTGCGTATTCGCCAGACTGAAACACAGATTATTCAGACCCTGAAAACCCGTGGCCATTCTCAGGGCGGTCTGCATGAGCGCAACGAGTGGGAATGGACGTTGCCACAGGCAACGCTGGACTTCAGCCTGCTGGCCGATACCGCGTGGCCGGAAGTGCTGGCAGAGCCGCCGTCGCCCGAACAGCTGCAACCCGCTTTTAATACTGACTTTGAACGTCAGCTATGGCACTACCGCAGCCTGAATGCAGCCGGAGAACCGGTCGAAGTAGAGATTGCACTGGACAGTGGCGAGGTCTGGCTGGAGCTGGATGGCGAACGACGCAGCGACCCGATCAGTGAACTGGAGCTGGAACTCAAACAGGGCCAGCCCGGTGATCTGTTCGACCTGGCACTGCAACTGGCCAACGCAGTCCCCCTGCAGATCAGCGACATCAGCAAAGCAGAGCGTGGTTACCGACTGTTCGCACCGGAACAGTATCAGTTGCGACTGGAGCGTCCACAGCTGAGCGCCGATACTGCACTGGAGGAGGCCTATGTGAAACTGCTGCAATTCGAACTGCTGAGCTGGCCGCGTCAGCTGGAAGCCTGGCAATACAGCCGCAAGTGGGATCATGGTGTGCAGGCGCTGGAGTCACTGCGTAACATTCGCGCTCTGCGGGAACATTTTGCCGATGTTGCCCCCCTGCCGTCTGATGATGAACTGGGCCGTCTGATCGACAAACTGATTGATCGTCTGCTCAGTCTGCTGGGCTGGCAGCGTTGTAGTCAGTTGCTGGGGCCCCACGCCGTTGAATGGACTCGCAACCAGGCCGAACAGGCCGGGGTACGGCTGGAAGTACTGACCCAGACCCGTGAAGCCGGTCTGATTGCCCTGCTGCTGGGCGAGAAACTGAGCAAACGCCCATGGCGTGACCGCTGGAATGAACAGCACCAGCAGCGCGCTATACAACCACTACGCCAGCACACCCCGGATCGCCCGTAAAAACTGGCCCGTAAAAACTGGCTCGTAAAAACCAGCTCATAAAAACCAGCTCGTAAAAACCGGTCCATAAAAACCGGTCCATAAAAACCGGTACTGACTCTGCGCTGACCCGATACGGGTCAGCGCAGCCGACCGCAAGTTCTGGTAGTCTCGAGGGCATTACTTTCCATGGATGCTGCAGGAGACAACCCCCGCCATGCCTACCGTG
>JAOXSF010000014.1 GCA_025800125.1 Marinobacterium sp. | reverse complement strand
GCTGTTAAGAGTGCTCAACTTGAGCCAGGTGGGCGTCCACATCCCGCTCCTTTGCCTTCGGTTCATCGTCACCGATCAACCAACGAATCATCCCACCACCCAAGCTGGTGGTTTCATTCAGACTGCCAGGTAACACACTGGGCCCGCTGTATGCAACCAAGCGTCCACGGCCAAAGTCCATCTTCACGTTGTGTAGCAGCCGGCCGTAGGGCCCCGGGGTAGTACGCTAACTAGGGGTCGCTGGGTTTAGGCTGGCGCGTGCCGGGCACGTGGCGGGGGAGTCACGTGTCCAGGATCCCGCCGGGATGCACTAGAGCAAGGCCTGGAGAGCCGCTCTGCCTAGAAGTGTGAATGTTCTGAAAAGAAAAGAAATCGCCCAACCCGTGGCTGTAACATCTGGTAGCGAAGCCCTGTTCGAGAGGGCGATTCCGGAAAAGCGACGGTTTGCGAACTGCTAGCGACTTGCGTGTTTGCTGTGCTTTGTATGACTGTAACTCGCTCGGGAAGAGGAGTAGACGTTCCTGGAAAGAAAAAGGAGCGCGTAGCGGTTGTTGTACCGGACTCGAATCCATCGTCGGTGTCCGTGCCTGAGAGTAGCAGTATGTCGCAGTCGGGTGCTGGCGCGGGAGCACCGGCTGGACCTGTACCTGCCAGGGGTCGTCAGTATTGGAATGATCAAGCGGACGAACTGAGAGATGTCGTGAATGAGCTTGAGGCGCTGACCGGGAACCAGGTTCCGTCGAACGTGCGCATGCGGGAAATGGTGACGAACGTGAGCAGGCTGCTGTACTACACTCTTGACAGGCATGAGGAGACGCGTGGGATAACGAGGGAAGGTAACACGGTGATTCGGCAACTGTGTACCCTTGCGCGAAGCACTCCTGATGTTCTGGCGACTAAGACGGACGACCAGTTGACGGAGCTATCGCATGAGAACTTCGATGAAATGTTGAGGTCTCGGATGACTCGCGTGCTGGACCGTATATCGGTTGATCGCAGAAGGTTGATGGTTCGAACTCTGCTTGATGGCCTGCCTGAATATGCACCACGTGAAGGGGGTGCCGCGCCGGTGGCTAGGGAAAGGAGGCCGAGTGCTGCGGATGATGAGCCTGAGATTGTGCCTGCGCCACGCGGAGCAGAGGTGCCGCCAATCCGACTCGCCCCTGCTAGGGAGAGGGCTGCACCCATGGGGACCCCAGAGGTGACTCCCCGTACGGGACGGACGTATGCTGCAGCGACCTATGACTTCCCACGGAAGGTGAAGGAGAAGTGGGCAGTGACCCTGAAGCCGGGGATCACGTACGGACAGGCTCGTGTGTATCTGGATGATGTCACCGACTATGTGAATCTGCCTCCGTTCAGGCACCTGAAGGATGATATGGATTTCCTGCGTATGATCATGGCTGCGTCGATGAATGCGGATGCTCAGGCTCAGTGCAGGGCTGCGATGGACCCTAGTCAGTCGGGAGGTGCCTTGATTTACGATTGGTACACGTTCTCTGGGTGGGTTGAGTCGGCATTTATCAATAACGTACCGGCATTCGTGAGGACCCAGCAGCTGCAGGATTGCAAGCAGAAAGTCGGCGAGACGTTTGAGGCATTTTACTCCAGGTTCACGGGAATGGTGGCTGGGTGTGACCCTCCACCGACTGAGTCAACGAAGGCTGCCTTGTTCTTGACCAATGCCACCAGTCTGCCGTACATGACACAGTCCCGCCTGAGACAGGATGTGGCGTTGAACCGCATTGGGACGCTGGCTGAGGCCTACGCGGCTGCGCAGGTGGTGCTCGCTATGCCTGGAATGACCATCAAGAAGAAGCAGCAGCCACCTGGCCTTGGTGGCCCCGGAAGAGGGGACCAGGGCGGGCGGGGTGGTCCAGGCCGCGGTGATGCTGGAAGGGGTGGCCGTGGAGCTGCCGGTGGTCGCGGAAACCTGACGAACATCGAGGAGATGACCTGCTATTGGTGCCATGAGAAGGGGCACTTGCGTCGTGACTGCCCTAAGTGGCAGGAGTACAAGAAGCAGCGTGAGGCTGAAAGGAGAGTGAACGCCCACGAGGACGGCGGTGAGCAGGCTCAGGGCGGTGATGACGAGGCTGAGGAAGGTGCAAACGAGATGAATGTGCTGCGCCTTGGGGGTGATGGAATGGGTTTTTGAGGTGGTCCGCTGCTAAGGGGGATGGCAGCGGCCCTCGAGTGGCTGTTCCCCGGATTCTTCCGGACTTTGATGAGTTGGTGCTGCAGAAGGACAACCTGGATTGGTATCGCAGCCCGACTGTACGTGCACGGTTGCCTGAGCTTGATGTTGAGTTTCGAGCGCTGATTGATTCGGGAGCCGACATCGATATTATTTCGGGACAGCTGATGCATAAAATACAGCTACAGCTGGACGGAAGCGGTGAGGAACCGCGTGAGCGTCGATTACCGAACGGCGCTACGGCACTTGTATATGAAAATGCACAGGTGGCCGTGATTACCGATGTGGTGAAAAAGAAGATTATTCTGCCAAACGGGAACGTAATGACTACGGATCAGCATGTTGTGATGTCATATGACTTGCTTGATGCATGGGAGAAGGATTCAGAATGGATGAGTGTGTACGGGAGTCACAGCTTTGTCGTGCTGCCTAACACTGCTCATGACTGCATTTTGGGCTCGCCATGGCTGTCACGGTACAACGTGAAGATGGACTTTGGTCGTGGGCGCTTGGTTGCGTACAGCGGGCCCAGCGTGTTGCCTGGCAGTCTGAATGAAACCACCAGCTTGGGTGGTGGGATGATTCGTTGGTTGATCGGTGATGATGAACCAAAGGCAAAGGAGCGGGAGATTCGCGATGATGAACCGCAACCCTGGCCTGATACCTCTGATGACGAGGACGAGGGCGGAGTAAATCGACATGAAATTGCTGCGGCGATGGATGCGTCTGAGTTGATCTCTGGCTCTGAGTACTTGCGGTTAGCCGCGATGCAGGAAAAGACTGACAATGATGTGCAGTGCTTTGTTATCTACGTGAGGGAGGAGAATGCCGGTGGTGGCTATGCTCCTGATCACCCTCGAGGGAAGAAGTTGTGCGAGGAGTTTGCTGACTTGTTCCCTGATGAATTGCCTGACGGGTTGCCGCCCGAAGAGAGGCAGAAGCACAGAATTGTGCTGACAGATGATGCGAAACCTGTTGCACGT
>JAOXSF010000133.1 GCA_025800125.1 Marinobacterium sp. | reverse complement strand
GTGGCCTAGGACACCGCCCTTTCACGGCGGTAACAGGGGTTCGAACCCCCTATGGGACGCCACGCGGGAATAGCTCAGTTGGTAGAGCGCAACCTTGCCAAGGTTGAGGTCGCCGGTTCGAACCCGGTTTCCCGCTCCAGTCTTTTCTTTCATTTCATACTGTTCTCTTCTATCTTGACTTGTGCTGTTCTGCGCATTTTCAGTCTTTCTGTGCGTTTCTTATTTTTCCTTGCTATCAGGTTTCTTGCTTTGTCTGCATATCGGTTTTTGTTGATGGTGGGCCTGAAGTGTGTCGACCCATGAGGCGTTTGTGTGGCTTGAAAATATAAAAAGCGCACATGACTCTGTGCGCTTTTTATGTAGCAAGATAGAAAATATGCCCGGTTGAGCGGGTTATTGCCTGATCAGTCGATACGGGTTTTTACGTAACGTCCTGGTGCAGGTTCAATCTCTTTATGTGTGCTGTTACCCAGCTGTGCAGGCGCATCTACTTTTTTGCCCGCGCGTTTTTTCAGCCACTCTGCCCAGTGGTTCCACCAACTGCCTTCCTGACGTTCGGCTGTTTCCAGCCAGGTATCTGCGCCTTCGCCCAGTTTGCCGCCTGTCCAGTAGTTGCGGCGGTTTTTGGATGCTGGATTGATGACACCTGCCACGTGGCCAGATGCACCCAGTACGAATTCAACCTGACCGCTCATCAGTTCGGTGCCTTTGAAAGTACCTTTCCATGGTGCGATGTGATCTTCAATAGTCGACAGGAAGTAGACTGGAATTTTGATGCTGCTCAGGTCAATTTTCTCACCGCAGATGGTCAGGCCGCCAGGTTGTGCCAGTTTGTTCTCCAGATACATCTCTTTCATGTAGAAGGTGTACATGGTGGCTGGCAGGTTGGTGGAGTCGCTGTTCCAGTACAGGATGTCGAAAGGTGGCGGTGTCTGGCCTTTCAGGTAGTTGTTGACTACATAAGACCAGATCAGATCATTGGAGCGCAGCATGTTGAAAGATGTTGCCAGGTTGCGGCCATTGAGAAAGCCTTCTTCGTTTACTTTCTCGACCAGCTGACTAACCTGTTGCTCGTCCACAAAAACGCCAATGTCGCCAGGGTCCTGAAAGTCGGTCAGAGTGGTCAGGAATGTTGCAGATGCAACGGAGCTGTCTTTACGGGCAGCCATGACAGCCAGTGCCGATGCGGTCAGGGTGCCGCCAACACACCAGGCAACGGTGTTGATCTTGTTGCTGTCAGCAACAGATTTCACCGCTTTGATTGCTTCCAGAATGCCTTTTTCTATGTAGTCATCCCAGCTCAGGTAGCTCTGGTCTTCACGTGGGTTAGCCCAGGAAATCAGGAAAGTGTTCTGTCCCTGGTCAACACAGTATTTCACGTAGGAATTATGCTCCTGCAAGTCCATGATGTAGAACTTGTTGATACATGGTGGGATGATCAGAGTTGGGCGTTCAAAGACCTGAGTCTGTGTTGGCTTGTAGTGAATCAGCTGCAACATTTCGTTTTCAAAAACGACAGCGCCTTCTGTGCAAGCCAGGTTTTTACCCAGTTCGAAGGCGCTTTCATCTGTCATGGAAATACGGCCTTTGTCCATATCGCCCAGCAGATTTTTCATGCCATCAATCAGGCTCTGGCCTTTGGTTTCCAGCGCCTGGTGCAGGACTTCCGGGTTGGTCATGGCGAAGTTGGTAGGTGACATGGCGTCAATGTATTGCTGAGTATAGAATTCCAGCTTGCGCTGTTCACCATCAGATAGCTGGGCGTTGGCCGCCATTTCCGACAGCATCTGTGACGTCAGCAGGTAAGACTGCTTGATGTAGTCAAATACCGGGTTCTGGCTCCATTCTTCAGCTTGAAAGCGGCGGTCACCGGGTGCAGGGCTGGCAACCGGGCTGCTGGTAGCATTACCGGTCAGCAGGTTGCGCCACAGGTTCATCTGTCCTTGCTGGTAGTCAGAAATAGCGCGAATCCAGACAGTTGGATCTTCCCAGGAGCGTGTTGCCAGCTCAGTCCAGGAGCGAGCAAAGTTGGTGAAAAGATCTTCCTGATTTTTGGCAGAGAACATCTCAAAAAGCTTGCGTGTTTCTTCATTCAGGAAGTTGATAAATTCCTGTGGGTCTGTGTTGGTATTCGGCTTCATATCCATCATTACGCCTTTCTGTCGGGCCAGCTACGTAAGTGTCATGCCGGCAATCGTCCAAATCTTGATCTGTGAACTCTTGAGAATAGACAGGTATCCAGGGCAGTTACAAGCTGTTCTAAAGTCGTAAGCAGATGCAGCATTTTGTGCTGCATCTGCACATTTAACACCTGTAAAAATAGCACCTTTTGTATGTAACGGTGTGATTTCGGGTGGTTTTTTGTGCAATGCAGCACCAGCTTGCCTGTCACTAACTATGGTTCACGGTTTCATTATTGCTGTGACGCTGCTCTACCATACTGTCGAGATATTGCAGAACGTTGTAACTCTCTTCTTCAGCAGTGCGCATATGCGCAATAATCTGTTTTCGCAGTTTGCTGTCGTGGCGCCAGTTGCTGTTGCGCAGGGCGACCGCTTGCTGGACAGCACTGTGTACCAGATGATGAGGTTCTTCAACCTGTCTGTATGCGTCGGTATGGGAGAATTTTTCGAAACCAGGCCCCTCGTAATACCATTTGCCCAGCCTGCACTGAGTATGATCACTGGCGATAACGTCCAGTTCTTCGCGGCGATCATTGCCATCATCCAGCGCCAGATATCCGTTCTGTTTGTAGATAACATGGTCAACTTTGGCGAGTGAGCCAAATGTGCGATCTTTGGAGTAGGTGATGTAATCCTTGATGGCATCAGCCGACTGTTTGATCTGCTGGAATTGCTCCTGGAAGCGGTGTGTCTGTTCGCTGACTGTCGTAGTAACCGTGCTGGATTGTTCAGCTTCAGCGACCATTTTATCTACGCGGGTACTGAATGATGTAATAGTAGCGGAGATCTCTACTGCGGCTTCTTTTGTGCGGTGCGAAAGCGCTTTGACTTCATCGGCCACAACGGCGAAGCCACGCCCCTGTTCACCTGCCCGCGCCGCCTCAATTGCTGCATTCAGTGCCAGCAAGCTGGTTTGATCGGCAATCTCTGTGATGATTGACAGGGCCTGGGATACGTCATTGGCATCCTGTTCCAGCTCTTGAGTCATGGTGCGCACATTCGCCATATTATGCTGTACGGCTGTGAGCGAGGCTGCCATACGGGATATTTTGTCGAGGCTGTCAGCGGCCATCTGACCATTGTCGGTTGCAATACCCTGTACGTGTTCCATTTCGCTGGAGATGCGCACAAGGTCAGTCTGATTCTGGCGCAGGTTGTCAATCAGGTGACGAGTATTCAGGGTATGCAGGTCTGAATGCAGCTCGTTTGCCGCCAGCAATTCCTTGCCCGACTGCATCAGTGTGAGTGATTCGTTAATCTTTTGTAGTGAGTTGCGTAGTCGTCCAGGCATGCCACGGTAGAAAGCGCGCCGGTTATAGTTACCCCGGCTGACCTGGCGAAAGCAGGTATCTACTTCCTTGAAGTAGGATTCCATGCGATCAAGCAGGTCATTCAGTTCCCAGGCTATCTGACCAACTTCGCCTAGCCCGGCCACGCAGGTGATTCTGTGGCTCAGGCTACCGGTATTGGCGTAGTGCAATGTTGTGTGAATGGTGTCCAGAGCATCAAATACCTTCTCCCGGCTGCGCCAGAACCAGATAGAGCTGAACGTGGTAAATGCCAGTGGTAGCAACAGCCACCACTGAAATTCCCAGTACAACGTAACGGTAAGCAGGGTTGCGAGCATGGCCAGTAAGTTGCTGGCGGCGAGCAGACGGGTGTTACTGCGCAGATACAGCCGACCGCGACTGGTGCTGTTTTTGTAGTTATTTTGATAGTCCACGGGGCCTCCGGGGATCAGTGATGATCCAGTTGCAGGATAAATTCGTCGTAGCTGAGTTCCTGTTCGTTGATGTAATCATGCATATGGCGAGCGGATAGTGAGGCGGCACTGCGCCCACCGGACGTTTGTTCCAGGCTATTCATGGCGTCGTAGAGGTGGCAGATTGTGGTGATTGCATGGCGGCAGGGTTTGCGCCGTACCGAGTAGTAACCGCGAAAGTTACCGTTGGCGTCATGGTCGGGTGTGATATGAGCGAATACCCAGTAGTGACTACCATCTTTGCAGAGGTTTTTCAGAAAGCCGATAAATTCGTTGCCCTGTTTCAGGGTGTCCCACATATGATGGAATAGTCCATGGGGCATATCCGGGTGGCGAATCATACTATGTTGCTGCCCTAGCAGCTCTTTCTCTGTGTATCCGGACAGCTGCATGAAAACGCGGTTGGTGTACAGGATTTTGCCATTGCCGTCTGTTTTGCTGACGATAAATTCATCGTCCTCCATACTGATTTCAACCTGTGTTGGCGCTGGCTTTGCGGCCGTTAAGTCTGTTGTTGCCCTGGTTGTGCTGAAAAATGCCATAAGAATCCTTCCCTGTTGGCACCTGTTCAGGAGCTGGTACAAGCCAGCTGTGCAGATGGTCTGGCTGTTATCTGATTTGCCAGAAGTTCTGGTAAGCTTGCAGCCTGATAATCAAGAGTGCCGGATTTTATGAAGACGCTGGTTCTGATGACGACAGCTGGCTGCCATCTGTGCGAAGTGGCTGAACAGTTGATAGTAGAAACTCTGACAACTGGTTGCGTTGTCGAAGCTCAGGATATTGCTGAAAGTGATGCGCTTATAGACCAATATGGTATACGCATTCCTGTGCTGGTGTGTGAACAGAGTGGAGTAGAGCTGGGCTGGCCGTTTGACCAGACCCAGCTGGCTGAGTTTATCGCGCAGTTACCAGAGGGTGCTCTACCACATCTGTAAGAGGTTATTGCCAGGGGGTATTACAGCGCCGGTAACTGAAACAGTCGGGTTGCGTTGGTGGTGCTCTGGTGTTGCAGTTGTTGCCAGTCTTCGTTACGTAGTCGGGCAACTGTGCTACCTATATGGGGTAGCAGGGCTGGGCTGTTTCGACCACCTTTGGGCTTTGGTTTTATATCCCGTGGCAACAGGTAGGGAGCATCTGTTTCCAGCAGTAGCCGATCTGCCGGAATATCCTTCACCAGTTGTTGCAGTTGCTCCCCGCGCCGTTCATCGCATACCCAGCCGGTTATGCCGATATACAGATCAAGATCCAGATAGTTGTACAGTGCTTTACGTTCACCAGTAAAACAATGAATAACACCGCCAGTAATATGGTCACGGGCGCTGGTTAGCATTTCATATTGCTGCTGATGAGCGTCACGTTCGTGGAGTAACAGGGGCTTATGGCAGTCAGCAGCTAGTTCCAGTTGTTGCTCGAAGGCTGCGATCTGTTGTGGCCTGGGAGAAAAATCACGATTGAAGTCCAGTCCGGTTTCACCTACTGCGACGACGTTCTGCTCATTTAATAAGGCGCGTATATTGCGCCAGTGTGTCGGTGTAGCGTCTTTAGCATCATGGGGGTGAACGCCAGCCGTGCAATACAGCTGTTCAGGGTATTGCTGGCACAGTGTCAGTGCCGCTTCGCTATTAGCCAGGTTGGTGCCTGCAATAATCATCTGTTTCACATTGGCTTCGACAGCCTGTTCTACGATGTCTGGCTGGTCTTTGGCAAAGCGTTTATCGGTCAGATTGACGCAAATATCGATCCAGTAGCTCATCTCTTTGTATGTTTCCGTAAATAGTGTGTTTCCGTAACTTGTTGTCTGGTTTTGATAAAACGTATTTCTGTAAAGCATGTTTCAGCCAAGCGTGTGCTGATACGTTATTGGCTATAAACGTTATTAACCACAAATGTTATAGCCACAAAGATAAACAACACCCTGTGAACACACTTGAGAGTGTGCTCACAGGGTGTTGTTGGACGGGTATCAGAACTGAAGCATTAACCGTCTTGCGGTAGCGTACGGCGGGCAGCTTGAGGTGCGAGTACCAGTTGCTGTTTCGCGTCCAGTGGTTCAATGCTTAGACGTGCAACCTCATTCTTCTCCATAAACTGGCCAGGTATACCTGCATCCAGCTGATAGATAACACGGTATGTCAGTACATTTTTTACGTACTTGCGTGTTTCGTTGAACGGGATTGACTCAATCCAGACATCAAGTGGCAGGTTGCCACGTTCTTTCATCCAGCGAGTTACACGATGTGGGCCTGCGTTATAGGCAGCACTGGCCAGTACCCGGTTGCCATCAAATTTTTTCAGCATGTCGCTCAGGTAGGCTGTGCCCAGGCTGATGTTAGTGCTGGGTTTAAGCAGCTGATTGACAGAACGGTAACGGACGTTGTGTTTGCGTGCGGTTTCTCGGGCGGTGCGAGGCATTAACTGCATCAGGCCTCGGGCACCGACGCGGGAGCGAGCCTGGCTATTGAAAGCGCTCTCCTGACGTGCAATGGCGATTGCCCAGTTTTCGTCAATCTTGCGTTTGCTGGCCATTTTTCGGAATGTATCCGCCCATGGGCGTGGAAAACGGGCATCTACCAGGTTCCAGGCTCCGGCCTGAGCAGCACTGACAATGGCAGTAAAGTGCCAGCCCAGACGGCTTGCCAGCAGGGTAGCCTGTTTCTGTTCGCTTTCGCTCATTTTCGACAGGGCGTTGCGCCACTCGCTACGTGCCTGGCTGGTTTTATTCAGGCGTTCCAGCTCGACAGCGCGCAGGATAGACGGATTACTTTCCAGTTTTTTACGGGCTTTATAGCTTGTTTTTGGCTGCTCTGCTCGTAGTTGATAAGGCTGTCCGGTGAGCGTGGCGGCCAGGTAGCCGTAGTATTGGCGTTCACTCGCTAGCTGTTTGAGCAGCTTGTCTGCCTGCTTGTGAGCAGTTTTTTTTCTGGCGTCTGTTTTGTACGGGCTATTTATCAGAGCGACCGCTTTCCAGTATTGCCAGATTTCCTCCTGTTGATTCTCCTCAGGTAGCTGGTCAATCAGTGCTGAAACCAGTGGCCAGTCCTGTTGTTGCAGTAGCAGGCGCAAGTGTGCCTCGGTAACATCCGGTAACTGGTGTAATGGGTCGAGTCGTGCAATCAGTCGAAGGCGTTTGTCGCTGTCATTGGTTACCAGTCGCTTGGCCAGCATGGTGTCGATAGCCGCATGTTGTACAGTATTCAGCTTGCGTACTTTGCGCACCTGA
Source organism: Marinobacterium sp. (assembly GCA_025800125.1). Classification (GTDB taxonomy): domain Bacteria; phylum Pseudomonadota; class Gammaproteobacteria; order Pseudomonadales; family Balneatricaceae; genus Marinobacterium_C. The sequence goes on along the minus strand of JAOXSF010000133.1, from coordinate 16,909 downwards.
AGCCAGTAGTTAATGGTGCGTTCTGGCTGTTTGCGTACCAGTCGTTTCAGGCCGTAAGCCAGTGTGTGCAGGTTGTCAGTTTTGCGTACCTGACGAAATAGCAATGCCGGGTTTTTGCGGATCTCCCAGAAGCGTTTTACATGGGCCTTATCGCTACGCTTGGTGACGTAGCGCTGTAGATAGCGAGCCAGGCCATAATTACCTTTTTCAACACTGAGCCAGAAACGTTGTAATGCTTTCGCTGAATCAAGGTGTCCTGCTTTACGCCACTGTTTGAATAGGGGGTCGCAGGCTTTGGGTTGTGATTTCCCTACCAGCCAGAGTGCGTCTGTGGCGGTCATTGCTTTTTTACGCAGGTTTTTATCACCGGTGTTTATGCGCACTCGTTGCTGACGGCAAAGCTGTGTGCTGCCGTAGAGTGGTAGACGATCATATTCTTTCAGGTATGTTTTCCACTGCTTTTTGTTGTACAACGCTTTCAACCAGTCTGCCTGTAGTGTACGAGACAGTGGCATCTCTGGGTAAGCGCGCTGGAAGGCGTGTACGCTGGGGCCAGATTTTGGTGACAGGTTGCTGAGTATCAACTGATATTCCAGATAAGGTCTCAGAGGATAATTACCCAGTTTGGGGAGGGCTGCCTGAATAGCGGCCGGGCGTTTTTTAGCCGGGGTGCGTTGTACCTTCTGATAGAGCTTGCGCTCTTTGTTCCAGTTGGTGTTCAGGCTGGCCTGAGTTGCCAGGGCGGGAATGGGTAGAAGCAATGTCAGTATCATGCATAAGCTGCGCATGGCATTGTGTCTCCTGGCTGTCAGATGGGTTATCAGATAATTCGATACACCCGGTGCAGATTTGTTCACCCTCTCTCCTTACCAAAGATCAGTCAGATATGCCGTCTGCTATCAGTGCTCTGAATGCAGTAGAATAACGGCTTCGTGCTGTAAAGCCTATGAGAATATGTCATGCCTTTAATCCGCCTGGATAAAGTCTCCGTTGCATTCGGTGACAAACCTCTTCTTGATAATGTCGAGTTTCAGATTGACCCTGGTGAAAGGGTTGCGCTGGTTGGCCTGAATGGGGCCGGTAAATCAACCATGCTTAAGCTTATCGGCAAGCAGATTCATGCCGATAGTGGTCAATTCTGGCAGGACCCTGCCTGCCGTATTGCTGATCTTCCTCAGGCGATGCCTGCGGCCGATGAACGTTCGGTCACTGCCGTCGTGAGTGAAGGATTGAATGATATTCTGTCGTTACGTCAAGCATATGATCAAGCGGTTGCTGATCATGATATGGCTACGATGGAAACGCTTCAGCATCAGATTGAAGCGCTGGATGGTTGGCACCTGGAGCAACGGGTCAGCCGGGTGATGGACCGTCTGGGCTTACCAGATGACAAAAAAATGTCAGAGCTGTCTGGCGGTTGGCGTCGTCGTGCAGCACTGGGAGCAGCGTTGGTACAAGACCCTGATTTGCTGTTGTTAGACGAGCCAACCAACCATCTGGATATTGAAACCATCGAGTGGCTTGAACAGCAGTTGCTTGGTTTCCGTGGCGGCTTGCTGTTTATTTCCCATGACCGTGCGCTGGTGGAAAAACTGGCGACCCGGATTATTGAGCTGGATCGCGGCGTGCTGACGTCGTTTCCAGGTAGTTATAGTCGCTACCTTGAGCAGAAAGAGAAGCTGCTGGAAGAAGAGGCGACCCGCAATGCGCTGTTTGATAAAAAACTGGCACAAGAAGAAACTTGGATTCGACAAGGTATCAAAGCGCGTCGTACGCGTAATGAGGGTCGTGTACGGGCGTTGAAAGCGATGCGTAACCAGCGCTCTGAGCGCCGTACCCGCCAGGGTAAAGCGGCTTTCAATCTGGAGGAGGCACGCAAATCTGGCAAGCTGGTGGCGGAGCTGACCAACGTATCGATGGCATTTTCCGATAAGCCGCTATTGAATAGCCTGGATCTGCTGATTCAGCGTGGTGATCGTATCGGGCTTATCGGGCCTAATGGCGTGGGTAAAAGTACGCTGCTCAACATTGTACTGGGTAATTTGCAACCACAGCAGGGGCAGGTACGTTCAGGTACCAAGCTGGAAGTCGCTTACTTTGATCAGCTGCGTGGTCAGCTGGATGGGGAAAAAAGTGTACTGGATAACATTGCAGAGGGGCGCGAGTCGGTCACGATCAATGGCCGTTCGCGGCATCTGATCAGTTACCTTAGCGACTTCCTGTTCAGCCCGGAACGCGCTCGTACGCCGGTGAAAGCACTATCTGGTGGGGAAACTAACCGCGTGCTACTGGCCAAGCTGTTCAGTTTGCCTGCAAATGTGCTGGTGCTTGATGAACCGACGAATGACCTTGATATCGAAACCCTTGAGTTGCTGGAAGAGATTCTGCTGAATTTTGATGGCACCATCCTGCTGGTCAGCCATGATCGTACATTCCTTGATAATGTGGTAACCAGCACGTTGGCATTCGAAGGTAATGGTGTTGTCGCTGAATATGTGGGTGGTTATAACGACTGGTTGCGGCAGCGACCGGAGCCGTTGCCTTGCGAACCGGTTGCCAGTGAAGCTGTGGTTGCAGATAAGCCTGAGGCTGTGAAGCAGGAAAAAGTGCAGCAGGAAAAGAAGACAAAAAAACTTAGCTATAAATTGCAGCGCGAGCTGGATATGTTACCTGGGCAGTTGGAGGAGGCGGAGGCTGAGCTGGAGCGTTTGCAGGCCCAGGCAGCAGAGCCGGGGTTCTACGAAAAGGATCACCAGCAGGTTGCAGAGGTGCTGGAGCAGCTCCAGCAGCAGGAGCAGCAGGTTGAAACCCTGATGGAGCGCTGGCTGGAGCTTGAGGCGATGCAGGAAGCCTGATTATTTAAGACGACGCCTCAAGCGTCGTCTTTGTTTTCATCTGTGTCGTAGACCCGCACGGCCAGTACATCGCAGTGCGCGCCGTGCAAGATGCCGTTAGCGGTTGAGCCGAGCAGTAAGGCTAAGCCATGGCGGCCGTGACTGCCAACAATGATCAGGTCAGCTTTCAGGTTGTCTGCAAGGCGATGGATCTCGGTTTCAGTGTGGCCGCTGACAACATGCTGCCCTGTAACAGGGTGCTGTAGTTGCTGGGAGAAATGTTCCAGTTTGTTATGTGCATGTTCATTCAGTTGATCCTGGATGCTGCTCAGATCCATAGGCACATCACCACCATAGGCAAAGCTTAGTGGTTCTATGACATGTACCAGATGCAGGGTGGCGTTGTTAGCTGCGGCCAGTTCACGGGCCTTGTCCGCCAACTGGTGAGCTTCGGAGGAGAGATCGACGGCGACCAGGATAACGTTGTAGATGCTCATTAAGGTACTCCTTCTGTACAACTGTGCTTATCTGCAATGGTGCTGCGTTTGTGTGCTGGTCACTGCGTGTGCTTGATGTCCTTGTATTGATTAATAAGTGACCTTCACGAACTAACCTGTTCGGTTTAAATGGTTTGTGCAGTCACTGATAAAACGTGTTTTCTGTACCAGCGTCAGTTTGAGAGTAGCACGTGATAAAAATGTACTTATCTGATACCTGTCAATTGGCAGCTCATCTGTGATGACTGTCTGTTGTGGCTTTGAGCTGTCGTAATAGCTTCGAGATATCGTAATAAGCTTCGAGATGTCGTAATAAGCTTCGAGATGTCGTTGTGGCTTTGAGATGCCGCAAGGGCGCTAAGGTATCGCAAGCGCTCTGGGGTGAGAGATTACTCTCACAAATGTTTTGCCGGTGACCGAGTTGTGGAGTAAGCGGCAGGTACAGTCGCAAGTGAGTTTTTGTGTAAGTGTTGTTTATATGATCAGCTGGAGATCGTTGCGATGAAATGGACCATTATTGTTTTTATTATGCTGTCGCTGGTGGGTTCAATGATGTGGATGATGCCCTCGCCAAGACAGAAGTTTCAGGCGAAACTGCGGCTTGAAGCGCGTAAGCTGGGATACCAGGTGCAATTGGTGCGTCTAAAAGCGCCGCGTGCTGAAGGAGAGACGGAGGAAGAAACCAGTACGGTTACAGCTTATCGGCTGATGCGAACGAACATGGACCGAAAAGAGTCTGACGCGCTGATTCCCTGGCAAGCTCATCGTGTGCAGGCGATTGCGTGTGATGGGTTACCGCAAGGGTGGAGTTGGGCCTGGGGAGAGGGTGAACTGAGTGAAAAGCAGCTGACCTTGCTGGCTGATGTGATTAAGGCATTGCCTGAAGATGTTGTTGCATTGGAGTCAAGCCCGGTACAGGTAAGTGCTTTCTGGAAAGAAGAAGGTGAAATTGAAACGCTGGAGCAGATCAAAGCTCAGCTGGATCAGATTCTGACGGCACGTTTCTGAGCTTCAGTCCTTTGTCTGTGTGCCTGTTTCAATGTAAAGCATCGTTCCGTGCAGTGCGTAGCTGTGTACAGTACAACACACAATAATAATAGAGCAGGACAAACCTATGTTGAAAATGCTGAAACCTGGTTTCTACCGGCATTACAAGGGTGCCCGTTATGAGGTGCTACATACGGCCCGCCATTCAGAAACTGAAGAATGGATGGTTGTTTATCGGCAGTGTTATGGAGATGAAGCGGTATGGGTACGGCCGTTGATTCTGTTTTCTGAAACGGTAGTCCTGACAGATGGAACTGAAGTGATGCGTTTTGAACCAGAGCTCTGAGCGCTACGCACGCCGATGGGCGTGCGTAGTTTGTTTTCTGGAGCCGGTTTGTGTTCAGGGTAGTCGTTTGTTAATGAGCCTCAGACAATGGTTGACAGCAAGAGAGCAGAAAATGCTGCCATTCGCGGTTGTGGCTACTAGCACAGTGACCGTCAGAAGCAGCTGCTACCAGAAACGATCCATATCCTGTGACAACTGATTACCCAACTTGCTATTGCGTTTGGGCTCGACTTCTCCGATTAACATCTGTAACTCACTCAGACGTTCCTTTTTCTGAACGGCCGGTAACGCAGAGCCAACCAGCAAGGCTTTGGCATGTTTGAAGTGTGACAGAGCAACCAGTGGTTCATCGCGATCTTTATAGCGGATTCCCTGTGCCATATGTGCGCCGACGACGACACTGACTTTCATGCGATATAGCTCTTGCTGGTAACTACGAGCCAGTGTTGTTGTTAGTTTGCTATGACGTGCCATCTGCATAATCAACTTCTCAGCGAAATTGATATAGATCTGAGCACGTTTTAGTGCCTTGTCACTGGCGAAGGCGGCTTCATCTGGCAATATTGTGTCTGCGTTGCTTTTTTGTGCAGTCAAATCAGCATACAGGGGGGAGTCTGGTGCCAGCATGCCAACTTCTTCAACCAGTGACATGATGTGTTCGTCAACTTTGTTGATGATGTCTGCTTTACAGTTTGCTTCGCGCAAAATGGCAACAGCCTGGATGGTGTGTTCTGCCTGTACTGACAGAAATTTCAGACGTTCATCTTTAGCTTTCTGCTGCTGCTCTTTGGTGGCAAGGATATAGTTTGCTGTCAGAGCGATTACACCGACAACTGCCAGCAGGGCGACATACATAATATTATCAAGCATGACTAATGGTATATCCACTCTGATTAAAGGTTTGAAAATCCGGTGTATTTTCCATATATCGTCCGGTTGGGTAAAGACTGGAGTCCTGGCCGACAATTGCCTGTCGAAATAACCTGTTCTGGTCTTCAGAACTGGCTGTTTTGTAAGGCTTGAACGGCTGTATGAACGGGTTTCATGTTGCGGTAACTGTACAAATTTCGCAGTGAAATTGGAATCCGTTGCTTGACCCTCGACCATTGTGGACTTATATATGCTCCCATATTTGGCCACAGTCGTTGCCACAAACACTATTTCCTCATTCCCTGAAGGACTTGGATTCTATGGGTAAATCGCTCGTTATCGTCGAGTCACCCGCAAAAGCGAAGACTATTAATAAATACCTCGGCAATCAGTTTGTTGTTAAATCCAGCGTAGGGCATATTCGAGATCTGCCAACCAGTGGAGGAGGCAGTAAAACTGACCCCAAAGAGCGCGCACGTCAGGCTGCAATTACCCGTAAATTGTCGCCTGAGGAGAAAATAATCCATCGTCGCCGTAAGGCGAAAGAGCAGCTCATTGCACGTATGGGGGTTAATCCGGAGCAAGGCTGGGAAGCACGCTATGAAGTCTTGCCGGGTAAGGAAAAGGTTGTTGATGAGCTGCGGCGGTTAGCAAAAAATGCCGACACGATTTACCTCGCGACTGACCTTGATCGCGAAGGGGAAGCGATTGCGTGGCACCTGCGTGAAGCGATTGGTGGCGATAATGATCGTTACCGTCGAGTCGTGTTTAATGAGATCACCAAGAAGGCGATTCAGGGGGCTTTTGAAGAACCTGGTCAGCTTGATATGGCGCGCGTTAATGCTCAGCAGGCTCGTCGTTTTCTGGATCGTGTTGTGGGCTACATGCTGTCTCCACTGCTGTGGGAGAAAATTGCCCGTGGTCTTTCTGCCGGGCGTGTGCAGTCCGTTGCGGTACGGCTGGTTGTTGAGCGTGAGCGCGAGATTCGTGCATTTATTCCAGAAGAGTTCTGGGAAGTGCATGCCGATACGCTGACGGCAGGTGAAGACGCATTGCGTCTTCAGGTGCAGAAATTCCAGGGTAAAGCGTTCCGTCCAGGCTCTGAAGCTGAAACCCGTGGTTACCTGGATGTGCTGCAAGCATCTTCGTTTGAGGTGATCAAACGTGAAGATCGCCCCACCAGTAGCAAACCATCGGCACCGTTTATCACCTCTACGTTGCAGCAAGCGGCAAGCACCAGACTGGGGTTTGGTGTTAAAAAGACCATGATGCTGGCTCAGCGTTTATATGAGGCGGGCTATATCACCTATATGCGTACAGACTCCACAAACCTCAGCGCTGAGGCGGTGGCGGCCTGTCGTGAGTATGTGCAGGGTAACTATGGTGATGATTACCTGCCAGAAGTGCCAAATAGCTACAGCAGCAAGGAAGGTGCTCAGGAGGCGCATGAAGCCATACGTCCATCTGATTTAACGGTGTTGGCAACTGACCTCAAAGGAATGGAGCGTGATGCCGAGCGCCTGTATGACCTGATTCGTCGTCAGTTCGTTGCCTGTCAGATGACCCCGGCGCGCTATACCAGCAGCAGAATTCTGGTACAGGCAGGAGAGTTTGAGTTAACAACCAAAGGGCGAATTTTGCGCTTTGATGGTTATACCCGTGTTATGCCACCTAAAGGCAAGGGTGATGAAGACCTGATCCTGCCGGATGTAAATAGCGGAGATCTGCTCACCCTGCAACAGCTTGATCCACGCCAGCACTTTACTCGACCAACGGCACGTTATACGGAAGCCAGTCTGGTGAAGGAATTGGAAAAGCGAGGTATTGGTCGACCATCTACCTATGCTTCCATTATCTCTACCATTCAGGATCGTGGTTATGTTGAAGTACAAAATCGCCGATTCTATGCCTGCAAAATGGGCGACATAGTCACAGAACGTCTGATTGAGAATTTCACTGATCTGATGGACTATAGCTTCACTGCGCGTATGGAAGAATCGCTTGACGATGTTGCCATGGGTGAGCAGGAGTGGAAAAATCTGCTTGACCGCTTCTATGGTGAGTTCCAGTCAACGCTGGAGCAGGCGCAGGATGCTGATAACGGTATGCGGCCAAATAGCCCGACTGAAACAGACATTGATTGCCCTGAGTGCGGCCGTCAGATGATGATTCGTACGGGTAGTACCGGGGTGTTCCTTGGCTGTTCAGGTTATGCTCTGCCGCCAAAAGAGCGTTGTAAGGCAACGATTAATCTTGTACCCGGCGATGAAGTTGTCAGCGTTGATGGTGACGAAGAGGAAGAGTCCCGTATTTTGCGTAATAAGCACCGCTGCAAGCTCTGCGATGCGGCTATGGATTCTTACCTGATCGACGAGAAACGCAAGTTGCACGTGTGTGGCAATAACCCGGATTGTTCAGGCTTTGAAGTAGAAGCCGGAGAGTATCGCATTAAAGGTTATGATGGCCCGTCCATTGAATGTGATAAGTGTGGTACACAGATGCAGCTCAAGACAGGCCGCTTTGGTAAGTTCTTTGGTTGTACAAATACAGAGTGTAAAAATACCCGCAAGCTGTTGAAAAATGGTGAACCTGCGCCGCCAAAAATGGACCCGGTTGCCATGCCTGAATTGCAGTGTGAGAAAGTTGAAGACACTTACGTGTTACGTGATGGTGCTTCGGGGTTGTTCCTGGCTGCCAGCCAGTTTCCGAAGAATCGTGAAACACGTGCCCCTAAGGTGGCCGAAATTCTGCCGCATCAGAAGGAAATTGATAATAAATACGATTTCCTTTTTTCGGCACCAACGCATGACGCTGAAGGCAATCCAAGTGTTATCCGTTACAGCCGTAAAACGAAAGAGCAGTACGTGATGACAGAAGTCAATGGCAAGGCTACGGGCTGGAAGGCATTCTTCCACGACGGAGCATGGCATGAAGAATTGCCGAAGAAAAAAGCTGCACCAAAAAAAGCTGCTGAACCGAAATAGTAACCCGGGGTTCAGTACCAGCTGGGGGCCTGTCGCTGCATGAGGTAGTGGCAGGTCAAAAGGACTGACTGAAAGCAGGAGTAACCATGAGCTGTATCTATCTGGCACGTACCAATCAGAAGCTGAATTTTGCCCGACTGCATCTGGATGCATTGCGTGCAGGTTGTGACTCGACTGGTTGGAGCAAGCATATTCTCATTGAGTCGTATAATGAGTCTGTACTGTTTCACCTGGCTTCGGCTTATGATGCTTTTCTGCATGAAATTGCTGAACGCTATAGTCTCGATGTTTCTCACATTGACAGCTATCGTACGTTGGCGGCTGATCTTGAAAGCAGTGGGCAGGAGTGTCCTGAGCTATCAGAGCTCAGCGTGTTGGAAAATGACCCGGATAGCTGGTTGCACAAAATGGTGCGTGCTTATGAGGCTTGTTGGAAAGCGACTGATCGTGCTGCGCCAGTCCAGTCCAGTAGTAGTGTTTCAGAAATTCATGTAGCGCAGATTAATCCATCGCACACTGATGAAGCTGCGATTGTTGAAGAGTGTCAAAGCTGGCTGGATGCGTTGCGTGATCTTATTGATCGCCAGCGTTCAGGGATGCAGGAGTGGTAGTTCTGCGCTTTTGGGCAGGCCTGGACTCAGATAATATTGATGCGTAGTAACTGACGGTAAGACAGGTGAGCGTAAGTGCAGGTGAATAGAAGTGTCTGACGAAATCGTTAAAAAAGCGGTTCCCGGTGAAGAACTGGTGCTAGAGCTGGTAGAGCTGGAGAATGGTGATCTGGGCCTGTGTAGTACTGATCATGAGACGGGTGACGAGCCCATGCTCCGTGTTGGTGTGTCGGATGAGCTTCGAGAACGCTTGCAGGATCGCTATATTGATATCGCCAGAGTGATGCTGACGGCTGGTGTAAGACTGGTGGCTGAAGCTGGGGCTATGGATGACCAGCTGGAGCAGCCTGAAGAACGTCCCACAGTGCATTGAGTGTGGTATAGCGTTGAGTGTGGTTTAACGATATACCAGGCGGGCCATAATGGCTTTCAGGTAAAAACCGGCACATTCGCCGGTTTTTTCATTTCTGCCTGTTTGTTCCCATAGACGGCCGACTTAAGGCCGTTATTATGGTGGAGTTGAAGCACTCTGGCGGCGCACAAGATGACTTTGTGCCGACAGCTATGCTGACCTGCTTAAAGTAGCTCGTTGCGGCGAATGATGCCAACGCCCAGTCCTTCAATTGCCAGTGGTTGTTCGCGAAGATCAACAATAATAGGGTCGAATTCTTCGTTTTCAGCGATCAGATGCACAATGTGACCGTCTTGTTTAAAGCGTTTGACTGTTACTTCGTCGTCCAGGCGTGCCACGACAATCTGACCATCACGTACCTGCTGGCATTGTCGTACCGCCAGTAGGTCACCATCCATAATGCCAATATCCTTCATGCTGGTGCCACGTACTCGCAGCAGATAGTCAGCCTGAGGGTGAAAAAGATCGGCTGGAACGGGGCAGTGTTCTTCTATATGTTGTTGAGCCAGAATAGGATGCCCCGCTGCAACCTGGCCGACAACTGGCAGGCCTGATTCTGCGGTGTCTGTATCCGGGATGCGAATGCCACGAGATGTACCAGGGATAATTTCAATGGCACCTTTGCGTGCGAGTGCTTTTAAATGCTCTTCTGCGGCGTTGGCGGAGCGAAAGCCCAGCTCTCGGGCGATGTCTGCACGGGTAGGTGGAAAACCTGTGTCCTGAATGTAGCGTTTGATGCACTCCAGGACTTCTGTCTGGCGTTTGGTCAGCTTCATAGGGGCCCCGCTTGGCGATTTTCGTTCGGTTGCGGTGCTGACAGTTGATTTAATGTCAGCTTGATACTGTGATTATATACAGGTGTCGTATGCTGTAAACCCGCTTCTGTCTAAATATCCAGTGCTTTGTTAGAATCTGCGCCCTGAATTGCGCCCACTTCCGGAAGATTCCCTCTGTGTTGACCAATGATCTCAAAAAGCAGATCCAGACTGCCTATAGCACTTTTCTTAGTAACCGCTCGCTGAAGCCACGTAGTGGTCAGAAGCATATGATTGCAGAGGTGGCTAACACGCTGGCACGTGCTGATGGCAGTGGTGATCAGCAAGGTGCAAATATCTGCGTGCTGGAGGCAGGTACAGGTACAGGTAAAACGATTGCCTACCTGTTGGCTGCATTGCCTGTGGCGCAGAAGCAGGGAAAAAAAGTCATTGTCTCAACGGGCACTGTGGCGCTGCAGGAGCAGTTGGTGATGAAAGACTTACCCCAGCTTATATCTGACTCCGGGATTAGTACGACCTATTCGCTGGCCAAGGGGCGTGGGCGTTATTTTTGTGTCAGCAAGGCTGAAGCGGTGCTGGAGTCACAAGGTCAGCTGGGGCAGATGGCCCTTTATGAAGATGAAATGGCACAGCGGCTGGATGGCGATCAGGTTGCCTGGTATCAGAGTCTGCTAAATCGTTTTGCTGCGGGACAATGGGATGGTGACCGTGACAGCCTGAGTGAAGCAGTGGAAGAAGATGAATGGCGACCGATGACCAGTGATCATCTTCAGTGTACGAATCGGCGTTGTTCAAATTTCAGTATCTGTCCATTTTTCAAGGCGCGGCAAGAACTCGATAAGGTTGATCTTGTGGTTGCCAATCATGATCTGGTACTGGCGGATCTGTCGTTGGGAGGTGGGGCTATTCTGCCAGAGCCGGAAGAGACCGTTTATATCTTTGATGAAGGTCATCATCTGGGAGTTAAGACGACGGGGCACTTCGCATATAGCCTGCGGGTACGCTCCAGTCAGCGCTGGCTGGGTAGCAGTCAGAAGCAGCTCAGTCGGTTGCTCAGTGATTGTGCGCATCAGCTGGTGTTAGCCGATTGTGTAGAGAAACTGGCGCAACCCTATCAGACCATGGAGCAGCAGCTTGAACTCTGGTTGCTGATGATGGAGCAGTTATTTGAGCGGCGTGATGATGATCGAGATGCCCGGTTGCGTTTTTCTCAGGGTATTATTCCTGATGAGCTGGTCGTAATTGCGAAAGCATTTGCGCAGGCAGCGGAAAAGGCAGTGGCCCGTTTTGAGCAGATTGTTGATCTGCTAAAAGAAGCTATGGATGGTGAGCTGGCTGATATTCATCGTGACATTGCTGAGCAATGGTATCCGCAGGTGGGAGTATTTGCAGCCCGTATGCAGGGAATGTGCTGGCTGGCTCAGGCCTGGGCTACACCAGATGAGGAAGGTTCATCACCAACCGCTCGTTGGATTAGCCGTGTTGATAGTCTGGATGGTGTAGACTTTGAGTGTCGAAGCAGTCCTGTGTCTGCTGCACAAACGCTGGAAGAGCATCTGTGGAAGCATTGCCATGCTGCGGTACTTACATCAGCAACGATCACGGCACTGGGACGCTTTGATCGGGTGATGGATGACCTGGGACTGCCAGCAGGGACAACGTGTCGTCAGTTGCCTAGTCCGTTTAATCACCAGCAGGCTGCCGAGCTGCATATTCCTGCGATGAACTGTGATCCAGCTGACCCCGAACAACATACTGAAGAAGTTATTCGTTACCTGTTGCAGACATTGCCGCAGTCGAAGGCTACGCTGGTACTGTTCAGTTCCTGGCGACAGATGTTGACGGTGCTTGAACGTATGTCCGATTCCATTAACAATAGTGTGCTGGCCCAGGGGCGTCTTGGTAAACAGGAGATCTTGACCCAGCATAGAGAACGGGTAGATAGACAGCAGGCCAGTATTATTTTTGGCTTGGCGTCTTTTGCCGAAGGTGTCGATCTACCGGGTGACTATCTCACCGAAGTGATTATTGCCAAGCTGCCATTCAGTGTCCCGGACGACCCGGTCGACGCCACTATGGCAGAGTGGATAGAGATGCGCGGAGGCAATGCCTTCGTCGAGTGGTCGGTTCCCATGGCGTCGATGCGCCTGACACAGGCCACAGGGCGTCTGTTGCGAACCGAAGCCGATACCGGTCGTATCGTTCTGCTTGATCGTCGTCTGATAACCAGACGCTATGGTCGGCAGTTGCTCGACGCACTACCGCCATATAGACGTAATTTTGCCTGACCCACGAGAAGCAGAACATTGAGCACAGAACAATCAGTACAGTCGCAGAATACGGCTGACAAAAAAGACAGTAAAGGCAACCAGGGGCGACAGGAAGGTAGAGATAGCCGTTCAGGTCGTGAGCGTTCAGAGGCTAAGGATCGTGGAGAGAAGCGAAACACCCGCCGCCGCCGCCGTTCAAACAACAGTAACCGTCGACACAGTACGGCTACTGCGCGTACCAGCGCTGGCTGGACGCCCGCTGATTTTGTTGTAGCACCTCAGGACGGTAAACGTCGTTTTCATGATTTTAATCTTCCTGATGCTGTGATGCATGCGATTGCGGATCTGGAGTTTCAATACTGCACACCTATTCAGGCGGCCACTATTGAACATTCTCTGGCCGGTAAAGACATTATAGGTAAGGCACAGACAGGGACGGGTAAGACGGTTGCTTTCCTGCTGGGCATTATTACCGATCTGATTGATTACCCGCTGGAGGATCGTCGTCGTCGTGGTGAGCCACGCGCATTGATTGTTGCACCCACGCGTGAACTGGCGTTGCAGATCGCAGCAGATGCTGAGGGTCTGGCAAAGTATGCAGGCCTGCATGTAGTGTCTCTGGTGGGTGGCATGGACTATGATCGTCAGCGTCGCCAGTTACGTGAAAAAGACGTTGATATTCTCGTTGCAACACCAGGGCGTCTGATTGATTTTGTCAACAGTAAAGAAGTTGATCTCTACAATGTTGAGGTGCTAGTGCTGGATGAAGCTGATCGCATGCTAAGCATGGGCTTTATTCCTGATGTACGTACGATTATCCGTAATACGCCGCGTAAAGGCACGGATCGTCAGACGTTGCTCTACAGCGCTACGTTCTCTGAAGATATTATGAATCTGGCAAATCAGTGGACGCAGGAGCCAGAAGTTATTGAGATTGAGCCAGAAAAGAAAACCACAGATAACGTTGCTCAGAAGGTTTTCCTGGTTGCGGGCGATGATAAGTATAAGCTGCTGCGTAACTATATCCGTATCAACAACATTGAGAAGGTAATTGTGTTCTGTAATCGCCGTCATCAGACACGTGACCTTGCCGCGAGATTGGAAAAGGATGGCATCAAAGCTGCGCTGATGTCCGGTGAAATTCCACAGAATAAGCGTCTTAAAGTGCTGGAAGGTTTCCGGGAAGGAGATATCCAGGTGCTGGTAGCAACAGATGTCGCGGGACGTGGTATTCATATTGATGGCGTTACCCATGTTATTAATTATCAGTTGCCAGAAGACCCGGATGATTATGTGCATCGTATTGGCCGTACTGGTCGTGCTGGTGCGACAGGTACGTCAATCTGTTTTGCCTGTGAGCAGGATTCGTTCATGATTCCAGAGGTGGAAGCAGAAACCGGAGTTAAGCTGGAGTGCGTACACCCAGACCCTGAATTACTGGAAGATCTGGCCTGAGGTGCCAGTCTTTCTATCTGATCTTTCGGCGGTATCGTGATGAAAACGCTTGATCAGTTGCGACTGAACACACCGTTCAGTCGCCTCCATGGGGCGCTTGCTCGCTCCGTATCCCCGCAACCATTGAATAACCCTCATGTTGTTGCATTCAGTGCCTCGGCAGCAGGGCTGCTGGATCTTGATCCATGCCGGATAACCGCTGATGCGCTGGTTAATGCTTTTGCAACTGATCAGCTGCTGGCGGGAAGTGAGCCGGTGGCAACTATTTATGCTGGTCATCAGTTTGGTGGTTATACGCCGCAGCTGGGCGACGGTCGGGCATTATTGCTGGGCGAATACACTAACCGTCTGGGTGATCGTTGGGAAATCCAGCTTAAAGGGTCTGGTCGAACCCCTTATAGTCGCCACGGTGATGGTCGTGCAGTGCTGCGTTCTACAATTCGCGAGTATCTGGCATCAGAAGCGATGGCCGCGCTGAATATCCCAACAACCAGAGCGTTGTGTCTGTATGGCAGTGATACTCAGGTTGTTCGTGATGAGATTGAAACGGGTGCGCTTCTGGTGCGGCTCAGTCCCAGCCATATTCGGTTCGGACATTTTGAGTACTTCTACTACAGCAGGCAGCGTGATGTGTTGCCGGTGCTGGCTGACTTCCTGATTCGACGTTTTTATCCCCAGGTGGCCGGAGATACAGACCCTTATGGCGCACTGTTTGAGCAAATCGTCCTGCGTACAGCACGTCTTGTTGCGCATTGGCAGGTTGTTGGTTTTGCGCATGGTGTTTTGAATACTGACAATATGTCAGCTGTTGGTGTAACTCTGGATTACGGGCCTTATGGCTTTCTTGATCGCTACCATACCGGTTTTGTTCCTAATACATCTGATAGTGGTGGTCGCTATGCTTTTGGTGCTCAGCCTCGCATCGTGCTATGGAACTGTGTCGCATTAGCACAAACGTTTACAGGGTTGACTCGGCGTGAGCGGTTAGAGCAGGCGTTGTCCCGTTATGAGCCCGAGTTTCAGCGACATTATGCCTTGTTGATGGCGGAGCGTTTCGGGCTGCCATTCAGCAATGGCCTGGATGAGCGCGAGAGCGACGAGTTGACCGCACTTTTGATTCGAGAGTTGCTGGCGCTGATGGAGCAGTATGGTGCTGATTATAATCGTACACTGAGAGCGTTGGTGGAAAGTGCTAAGGCAGGGAGAGTTGATGCGCTGCAGGCTGAGCTGCCCGGTGTTGATATTGAACAGTGGTTTTCTCGTTACCATGACCACCAAGCAGCCGACACGGTGCGGTTGGCGCAAATGGAACGCGCTAATCCGAGGGTCGTACTGCGAAATTATCTGGCACAGTTATCTATCGAGGCTGCTGAACAGGGAGACTATGGTGTTCTTGATCAGCTGATGGGTGTATTGCGGCAGCCTGTTGCAGAGCTGCCGATAAATCTGCAGCACTATGAGCATTGCCCACCGAAGTGGGGGTGTAACCTCAATTTAAGCTGCTCTTCCTGATATTGTGTGGGCCCATTGTGGCCGGGGGGATGTAGCTTCAGTATCTGTATTGGAATATTTGAAGTGATGACAACGGATCGACATAACACGCGTAAGCTTTCTCGTGTGCTTGCCATTGTCGCCAGTGCTGTTTTTGCTGCATTGGCGGTTGCTGGTTATAACCGCACGGGAGATGTGAAGCAGCTGGTGCTGTTTTTGGGGCTGTCAGTATTTAGCTATATGCTGATAACTTTTATTTTTGTCGGAATTAATCGTTTGCTGGATGCGATTGATGACCGTGATGATGGGCGCAGCTGAATATCACCTGTTCATTGAGCTTAAAGTCTGGCTAGCCTCGGGCGGGTTGTGCTTGAGTTCAGAGGAGTGGGTTGTCAGGATGCGCGGCTGAAATTTTTCTGAAGGGTTGATCCTTATTATGGTTGAAGCTGGGATGGAAGCAGGGGCTGGTATAAAGCGTATAACAGTGCTTGGTGGTGGTAGTTTTGGCACGATTATCGCGAATATTGCTGCTGAAAACGGACATTGCGTGAGTCAATGGATGCGTGACGAAGCGCGAGCAGCTGAAATTCGTAAATGTCGAGAAAATCGGCGTTATCTGCCAGGGTATGCACTCAGTGAAAACCTGAAGCCTTGTTGTGATCTTCAGGCAGCGTTGTCCGGGGCTGACCTTGTCTTTGTGGCCATACCCAGCTCTTCATTCCGAAGTGTGATTCGCAAAGCGGCTGAATTTATACCGGCAGGTATTCCCGTCGTCAGTACAACGAAAGGAATTGAGGCTGACACCTTTAGCCTGATGAGTGAAATTCTGGTTCAGGAGCTGCCACAGGCGCGTGTGGGGGTACTCAGTGGTCCTAATCTGGCGAAAGAGGTAGCTCGCAAGCAGCTAACAGCCACGGTTATAGCCAGCCATGATGCCGGGTTACGCGGTGTTGTACAGGCTGTACTGCATCACTCCTATTTCCGAATTTATGCCAGCGATGACTCCTACGGTGTTGAGCTGGGCGGTACGCTGAAAAATATTTATGCCATTGCTGCTGGGCTCAGTGCTGCGCTTGGGATGGGTGAAAATACCAAGGCGATGTTGATGACGCGCTCTCTGGCAGAGATGAGTCGATTTGCAGTTTCTATGGGGGCGAACCCGATGACATTTATTGGGTTGGCGGGAGTTGGAGATCTGATTGTTACCTGTATGTCGCCGCTAAGCCGTAATTATCGTGTTGGTTATGCGCTTGGTGAAGGGCGGTCGCTTGAGGAAGCTGTAGATGCCTTGGGGGAGGTTGCTGAGGGCGTTAATACACTGCGCAGGGTGCGTGCTAAAGCCCAGGAACAGGAAATCTATATGCCTCTGGTGTGGG
>JAOXSF010000182.1 GCA_025800125.1 Marinobacterium sp. | reverse complement strand
ATATCCGTCAGCAGGGGATTATTAAGCTACGGGCCGAAGGACTGTCGGTTCCTGCCAATGGAGGCTTGCGTAAGTCCGGTCACGAACCGGCAGCAGCCTGAGAAGTTGGAAGCCTCGCCCGTCAGGGCGGGGAGCAGTCACTAATGCTCTCCTCTGAAATAATAATATCTTCAGGAAGTGCAACAATCGTAGCCTTTGAGCTTTGTTTGCCAGCACTCAGGATACGGCCCAGGCCATCACGAATAACCTGCTTCTGTGTATGGTTGACATACAGGTGGTTCTCATAATCACCGTTTCTATCCAGCCGGAAGAAGTTGGATGAAGTGTTGGTGATAATGTTGCCAGCTTTTGTTAGCGTCAGGCTAGCGGTGTCTGCGCCGATAGTTTTGCGATCATTCAGTGTCATGTCTTTGTTAAAGAATAGCAAAGCATGATCGCTGTCTGTGTAAAGACTGGCATTAATGACATAACGCCCATGACTGTCTTCCAGTAGCGCGTGCGCCTTAATATGTTGTGTATCTGAATAAATACGATTACTTTTCAGAACACTGAAGTTACTATCCATTTTTAGAATGAAACTTTCGTCTTTATTTGCATTGTCTGGATTTTTTGCATAACCGGTTACTACCCAGTTACCATTACTGTCTTTGATAATAGCGTTAAACTGACCAGTTGGGTAACCTTTCAGGTTTTTACGATCTTTAAATTTCAGGTCTTTATCGAATGTCAGTAATGCAGGTGTATTATAGTTTGAATGTTTGTAGTGACCAGCAATAATAATGTCACCATTGCTATCAACCTGCATATCAAAGGCAGTATACAGACTGGTATTATCCGAACAGTTATAGCTTACCAGTTTCAGGTTGTTGTCCAGCCGTGCCAGCAGCAAGCCTTGCAGTGAAGATGCAACCAGGTAAAAACCATTGTTGTGATATTGAATTTCACAAAAATCTACACTGGTGTTTACTTTATGGTCTGCAATCTCAAGTTTGTTTTTGGTAATAATAGCGCCCAGCTTGTCAAATTTGTAGATGACAATTTTCTGGTTGCCGCTATAACCTTGTCCAGCCGCGATAATATTTTTCTCATTATCAACGGTTACAGATGCGAATGAATTAAAAGTACCGTCGGCATCTGTTTTACTCAGGAAATAGTCTGTTGCACGGGTAAAACCTGGGTCCGGGTCGCCATCTCCTGGTGGTGGGGTTGGATTATCACCCGGAGGTGTGGGGTTATCGCCCGGAGGTGTCGGGTGATCACCTGGAAGTGTCGGGTTATCGCCCAATGTAACCATACGGCCATCAAAGAAATTAAAATTCAGCACATATTTACTGCAGCAGCCATCTGCATCATCCTGGATGATGGCTTGCTGGGTGCAGATTTTATCGATTGTGTTACTCATGAATGTGTCTCTTCTATATAGGTTAAAAGCAGACACGCTATGAAAGAACGGTGGCGTTAGAATCAGTCGACCCATGTCGTAATATTGAACCGGTTGCCAAACTCTGTACAGGTTCACCCAACATTAAGGGTAATGTCAGGTGAATAGTAATGGCCATATAGCCGCTAGATGTACTGCGCCAAAAACACCACAGATTAGCGAACTCCAGACCATAAATGGTGTACGAAAGAAGGCTACCCAGGGAGATAACAACAGAGGATAGGCTGCGCGTAGCAAGTAGATTCCTGTAATGGCAGGAACCACTATATTCATCCAGGGTAATGCGGGAAAATTGTTATTCAGCGCCAGGCAATATAGCCCCCACACTGTCAGAATTGCAGTAATCAGCAGGGTCAGAGTAGCTGGCCATGGGCTTTTGCGCTCAGCCATCTGTGCCATTTTCTCACCGGCACCGAAAAAGCGATAGCCTTCAGGCCCCCACCAGATTACCACCAGGTGCAGTGCTGCACCGATAAAGTTGAGCCCCGCGGCCAGTTGTAGAGCATTCATTGTTGAGCTTCCTGATAATCATGCTGATAACAGTTGATCATGAGTACATGAAGGCTGGCTCTGCGTCTATTGCACTGCGGTAGAATATTGTTGATATTAAGTGCGTTAATAACTAAGTGCGTTAATAACTAAGTACGTTGATGATGAAGTGCTTATGATGGTTGCAGTATTTTGATACTCAACTCGCTATACCCGCCACAACCCGGTCAGCAAAAATGCTTCTGCTGTCATCATGGCCAGTAATCCGCTCAGAAAAATAGCATCCATAATACCACCCGCCCCAATCAGGATAGGCCCACGGGT
>JAOXSF010000163.1 GCA_025800125.1 Marinobacterium sp. | reverse complement strand
GGTTGTCGAGAAAATCCGAGCTAAGGCTTCGGACGCTGCGCGATTAACCGGCATTGTACTGGGTTCCGCTCAAGCGGCTAATGATCAGATTGACTCTCTGCAAGCGTTAAATGAAACCGACCAGTTACCTGATGACTGGTTCGGGCAATTACAGTCTGTCGTTACTGGCTTGCAAGCCAACTGGCCACCTGAGTTGCTACCTGAAGCTACTTCCTGAACCCCGCGTCCTGCGGGGTTTTTTATATCTGGAGAAACCTGTGAAAACTACTTATCGCGTCAAGCGAGGCTTTCGCGTGGGTGAAAGTCAGCGTTGGCTGATGCCCGGCGATGAAGTCGAGCTGCTGCCTGTCGAAGCGCAGTACCCGCTCTCTCGCGGCTGGATTGAGTCTGTGCCAGTCAACACTAAAGCGCCTGCTGATAAACCAGCTGGCAAAGCTGAGGATTGATCAATGCCCTTAAATCCTGCTTTTGAACATAACGGCATCAGTATTATTACCTCTGAGCCGTTTCCGCCCCTGGGGCCGCCAGGGGAGGATGTGGTCTGTCTGATCGGCACTGCCCCGGACAAGCACGCATCAGTGCAATATAACGTGCCGATTCGGGTTGCTAATCCCGGCCACTGGCAGTTGATCGACAGTACGGGTGATGAACGTGGGTCATTGATCCACTGTGTTATGAAAACCCATGAAAAAACACAGGTCGCTATTTATGTGATCGTGGTGGAAGACGGCGGTGACTTTGCCACCAATAAATCCCGGGTGGTTGGCGGACGCGACCCGGCTACTAATCAGCGCCTGGGTATCGCGGCGGCCCGTGAATGTCAGGAACGCCCGACCATTATTGCAGCACCTGGCTTCAGTCATGAAAAAGCCGTGATTGATGCGCTGGCTGGGGTTGGGGCAGCTCTGCGTGCCCGTGTAGTCGCTGATGGTTTGTCTACGACTACAGGGGAACAGATTGAGCTTCTGGATACTCTGGGCGGCGAGGGCTCGAATCACGAAAGAGTCTATATGGTGGACCCGGCTGTCAGTATCTACAGCCGGAAGGCTAAAGGAGACATTCTGGTGCCTGGCTCAGTCGTAGCTGTGGGTGCGCTTGCAGCGGTGAAACAATGGGAATCGCCTGGTAATCAGTCGGTGCCCATTAATGGCACGGCTCGAACTATTGAATACAATATTCTGGATAAAACGAGCGAAGCTGATCTGCTTAATCGGCATGGTTGTGCGGCGATCTGTCATACTTCTATGGGCGGCTGGTCATTAATCGGTAACCGCAGTGTGACGGGTAAATTTATCAGTTATGTTGGCCTTGAAGATACAATTTGCCGGAAACTTGAGTTGTCCAGTCAGGAGTATATGGGTAAGCAAATGACCAAAAGTTTTTGGGATCAGGTCATTCGGCGACTTAATAGCTTTCTGAGAGATCTGATTGCGGCTGAGATTATACCGGGTGGTGAAATTTATCTGCATCCAACATTAAATACCGCCAGTCGTTATCAAAATGGCTCGTGGTATATCGTGTTTGATTATGGGAGGTATGCTCCGAATGAACACATGGTTTACCACGTAAACGCGAAAGAAAGATACGTGGAAGCGTATCTGGAAAGTGTATTGGGGGAGCAGGCTAATGGCTGAAACGCGCGCAATTGTATTGTCACGTGCCATTATTAATGGCATGCCGCTGGTTGCAGAAATGGAGGGATATACACCGCCAGAAATCACCAAAAAGATGGAAGAAACTAAAGGTGCTCGGTTTGTTCCTGGTGAGATTATGACGGGACTGGAAGTGATGAAATGTAAAATCGTCACTACTGGCGCGACAGATGAAATGCTACTGACTCTGGGTATTGATGCTGACAGTTATTCTGAAATTACAGTGTTGGGCTCAACACTTGATGAGCAGAAAAACAAAGTTCCACTACGGTGGGAGCATACTTGTGAAGTAAGTAGCATTAAATCCGAAGAAATTAAGGGCGGGGTTTATAAACATACATTAGACATTACCTGCCGGGCCTTTAAGCACATGGATAACGGTAAAGTAATACACGATATTGATGTGCCAACGCAGAAGGCGGTTATTTTCGGTACAGACTTTATGGAGGCACACCGGGCTAACGTCGAGATGTAACACTATTTACCACCCTGTTAAGCCAGTCTCCGTACTGGCTTTTTTGTGCCTGATAATTAAGGAAGCTCTATGGAACCTATCTGGAAAGATCAGACCGTCAGCCTGTATTGCCCGTTAACCCGCGACAACGGGGAGCAGCACGACACCCTCACTCTGACGATGATTGATAATGGCCAGCATATAGCGCTGGTTGATGAATACCAGCCCAGTCAGAAGGATGATAAGCCTAAAGAGAATCACGAATTTTACAGTGCTCTGGTGGCTCTGAGTGCGGGCTTAAGTGACAAAGAAATGGACCGCTTGGTCAGTGTGGACTTCAACACCCTGAAAGAACAAGTTGACTATATGTTCGGCGAAGATAGCCGCTACTGGTTCGACAAACTGGTCTGGGGTGGGTTGTCTGGCAAAAAATATAAAGAGGCTGAGCAGGCATTCGACCAGCTGAATCAACTGCCCTTGCTGGTTCCTGTTGATACTGTTGTGCATGGAAAAGTTGATAAATTGCCTCTGACTTTACCCACAGTAGGCGTGCTGGGTAAATGGCACCAGATTACCGATGAAGACGATTCACAGCAGTTTATCCTGCAGCACGTTTCCGGTCTTGATAAGCAGGAACTGGAAAGCCTGAGCGTGCCAGATGCTGCGAGCCTGAGTAAGCGTATCAGCGATTTTTTATCAAAAACCGGGACGTCATACTCTGCCCGGAAGACATTGAAATCCTGACGGATCTGATCGTCCTTAATACCCCGACAAATGATCAAGAGGTTAATGGTTGGCCGGTAAATAGGGCTGTGAGGCGGTATTACCAATTAGTAAAGCGGCTGAATCAAAAGGTCTGATCCAGTGTGGGTGAATAAACCGCCGACTGGCGGTTTATTTGCATCCGGAGAAAAGTATGAGTGCAGTGAGATATGCAATAGACCTGATCGGTCGGAATAAAATATCTCCGGCCATCACTGCAGCGGCGGCGGATGTGAAAGATCTGAGCACCCTGCTGAAAGAGCAGCGTAGTGATATGCGTGCGCTGGAAGCCACCCAGAAAAAACTGGGCAAGTATGCTGATTTGCGCAAAGGGTTGGCTGCGACGCTGGTTGATTATCGTAAGAATCGGAAAACATTAAAGGATCTGACCACAGAGCAAGAGGTTGCTAAGGATAAAACAGATGAGTTAGCTGCTTTGAAGAAAAAGCTGTCCAGGCGTCTGACGACGTTGTCTAAAAACATTGCAGACGGTAAAGGCGATGTTAAGGCGCTGAAGCTTGAGCAGGAAGCGCTGGGCGATCAGGTTATTGTTGTGACAGAGCAGCTGAACAGAAGCCGGGCCAGTCTGAATAAGCTGAATGCTGCGCATAAAGAAGCCAGTAAGAAAGCTGAGGATTATAAGCACAGTATTGATAAGCAACGGACCAGTCTTAAGAAACTGGATGGCGAGCTGAAAGAGTCTGGTGTGGATACCGGCAATCTGGCCCGAGAGCAGGCCCGCTTAAAACGCGAAGTTGAATCAACGACATCGGCCATTGAAAAGCAGAAGCCTAAACTGGAAGCCCTGAGTTCAGCTCAGCGTCGTATGGCGGCAGCGGATAACCGTCTGTCTGATGCGCAGGATAATATCGGTGGTCAGGCCGCCGTGGCAGCGACGCTGGCAGCGGTTGTTCCAGTGGCCAGATCCATCACCATGGATAGCGCTATGGGCGATGTGTCCAAAGTTGTTGATTTTGATGACGCGAAGGGAGAAAAGGAGGCCTTCAAAAGTGAGCTGCTGAAGTTGGGCGTTGAGGTGAATCTGCCCGCAGAGCAGCTGACGCAGATTGCCGCTGCCGGTGGCCAGTCCGGTATCAAAAAAGAAGAGTTGCTGGGCTTTACCGAAGCAGCTGCAAAAATGAGCGTGGCTTTTGATCTGAGTGCAGAAGACGCCGGTAATATTATGACCAGCTGGCGGGCAGGTATGGGTCTGAATCAGCAGCAGGCTGAGCTGCTGGCTGATGCCGTTAATGCCCTGTCGAATGATTCTGATGGTACGGTATCCGCAGCAAAGATCAGTGAGGTACTGAAGCGTAACGGGTCAGATGCGATGGCATCAGGCCTGACTGAGGTGCAAACGGCCAGTCTGGCCAGTGCCATGTTGTCTGGTGGCGCTGAGGCAGAGGTGGTGGCCACCGGGATGAAAAACCTGCTGGGTTCGCTGACCAAAGGCTGGGCGGCCAGCGGTGGTCAGAAAAAGGCCATGGAGCGGATTGGCCTGGACCCGGAAGATATTGCGTACCGGATGCAGGATGATGCTGTCGGCACCATTAAAGACGTGTTCTCTGTTATCGCAGACGCCGATCAGGCAGAACAGAGTGCGCTGGTATCCAGTATTTTCGGGGAAGAAGGCAAGGGCATGTTCATGTCCCTGCTGAAAAATCCTCAGCTCATGGAAAAGACGTTTTCTCAGACCGAACGAGTGACGCAGTACGAAGGCTCTTATGAAGAAGAGTTTGAGAATGCTGAAAAGAAAACCGCGTTTAAGCTCGGGGCGGTCACTCGGGCCTTTGATCGTCTGGGTCAGGAGATTGCCGGTGATTTTCTGCCTGCGATTAATGTGCTGGCGGAAGGTACCACTTGGGTAGTTAATGCTCTGGCGGATATGGCCAAAGCGGGCGGGGCTGTCACCACGGTAGTGACTGGCCTGGCAGCCGTTTATGTCGGGTACAAGGCGGCTATGTTTGCCTGGCAAATTGCATCAGCCAAAGTGGAGCAATGGCGGGCACAGTCGGCCCTTGATACCGCTGAAAAAGAAGCGCGGCTGGCAGTTGCATCAGAAGATACAGCAGACAAAGCTGGGCTGGCTGCACGGGCGCTGGATCGGTTTAACCGTGTGTTGGGCCGTACCGCCAGTATTGATCCGGGTAGTAATGATGGGCAGAGAGGCTCTGATCTGGATCGGCGCGGACGAAAGGATGCGTCGGATAAAAAGGATGAGCCCGGGGAGCGTCCGGACGTACGTAAACCCCGTAGCAAGCGGGGGCGACTGGCCGGGTTAGCGGCTAAAGGCTGGGCGGCTACTAAAACGCTGGGCAATCTGGCTCTGGAACAGTTGGCTGGAGGGCTGACTGGTCCGGCATCGATGAGCAGCTTTGCCAGTGGTCGTGGTTCTGATCATCGTTCGACCTCTCATTCTGAGGGGCGGTACTCATCGGAGCGGCCTCAGGCTACGGAATCACATCTGTCATCTGATAGAGCTTCAACGTCCTATGCCGAAAGTCGTGATTATTCTTCTGTAGAGACGACAAAAACCAGCAGTGAATCCAGTAGCCGCACAGAATCAGACAGTCATACTGCATCTGAAAGCGAGCATGTCGGTATATTCAGTCGAGCCGTCGACTGGCTTAAACCACTGGCCAGTTGGGGTGCCGGTGCTGCCACGATGCTGGTTGCGCCTGAAGTGGTAGCGGATACGCTGGATGTCGCTGGTGATTTGACTGGTACCGCGACAGATATGCTTGGGGCCCTGTCCGGGTCTGCTGGTGATCTGCTGGGTATGGCCGGTAGGCTGATCCGGCCTGTAGATACGGTGATTCAGTCCGGTAGCTTTCTTTCAGCGGTTTCCTCTGGAGATGAAGTGGAAGCCGCTGCGGCGGTAGGTGATATGGCAGGCGGCTGGGGAGGTGCTGCCGGGGGAGCTGCTGCCGGTGCGGCCATTGGTTCCATCGTGCCGATTCTGGGTACAGGTATCGGTGCGGCCATTGGCGCTGGCCTGGGTGGCTGGTTTGGTGGTGATGCCGGTCGCTGGGCGGCCACCAAGGTAATGGAATGGTTCCGTTCAGATTCTGAGATTGAAACCAATAACGCCACAAATCAGACGCTGATAGCAGATCAGTCGTCATCGAGCGCGGCAGAAACCATGCAGGCAAGCTCTGTCACCACCACCCTTAAAGCAGAGCTGCGGGACAAGCCTCTGAAGCAGCAACTGGCTGAAGCCGATGAGGAAACCGGATCGGTAATCACTGGCAGTGGCTTGCAGAAGATTCATCAAGAGATTCAGCATGCGAATTCCAGCAAGCAAACCCGTGATGAAAAGGTCGTGAATTTTCAGCCGAACATCACCATTAATGTTCAGCCCGGAAGCAATGCTGAGCAGATCGCGGAACTGGCCCTGCAAAAAATGCAGGAGCTGATGACCACGCAGCTGTTACCGGCCCTGAATCCGACATTATCAGGAAGGCTAGATGACAGCATGGAGATCATGTCATGAGGCAGATGTTAGCCATCGGTGACTTTGTGTTCAGTGTTTATATGGATACAGACTATGAGGCCTGGACTCGCACTGCAGAATCAGGGATTGCAACAATTGACCGTGCGGGTCAGCACCCGGCAACTCAGCGGATAGGGCGGCCGCTGCAGACAATCAGCTTGAAAGGCCAGATTCTGGGTAATACTGGCGGCACGAAGCTGGATCTACTTCGTGGCTTTATAAATGAAGAGCCTCAGACGGTAGTGAAGGGGGATGGTGTAGTGCTGGGGTTGTGGATGGTTGTCAGAGTGACTGAAAACGGCAGTCGATTGATTGATGACGGCACCGCACTGAAGACCGCGTTTCAGGTTGATCTGCAGGAGTACAGGCCCTGATGAGAGGGATCTATAAAACTATTCGCACCGTTCACGGGGATACCGTTGACCGGCTGCTGTGGCAGGAGCTGGGTCGCAGCGATGAGGTGATCACGGATGCGTTTTGGTCGCTGAATGAGCACGCAGCAGAGCAAGGGCCGATCTTTGATAGCGGGGTGGTCTTGCATCTGCCTGAGTTGCCGGAAGAGCCTGAAGTCACGCGCATAATGGCATGGGATTAATGTATGTCCGAGATCAGAGATTTAACCCCGGTTTGTGAGCTCACCGGGGCTGTGGCGGCTATCGCTCAGCCCCGGCTGATCAGCTGTGCCGTGGTGGATGCTGCCGGGATGGAATCTGACAGTATCACCATTGTTATCGCTTCCGGAGATATTGGTGCCTGGCCAGAGACCGGTCAGATTATCGGCTGCAAGATGGGGTATGAAGAGGGGGCGGTTGTTGACCTGGGTCGTTTTAAGCTCCAGCGGATCAGTCAGACGCTGTACCCCAATACGCTCACGCTGACGGGTACGGCGGCCAGGTTTGATGCAAAAGATCCAACTGAGTTAAAACGCGCTCAGTCAAAGACCTGGATGGCAACGACTATCGGCGGGGTTGTTGGCGAGATTGCAGGCAAGCACGGATTTAGCCCGCGTGTGCACGGTGATCTTGCTGGTCTGCCGGTGCTCCATCTCGATCAAACGGAAGAAACAGATTTGAAGTTTCTGCACAGGCTTGCAGATCTGCATGATGCTGTCTGTAAGCCCGTCGACAGTCTGTTGGTGTTTGCGCCCCGTGGTCAGGTTAAGAGTATGAGCGGCAGAGTGCTGCAGCCGGTGCTGATCAAGCATCCGCCGGATCTTCAGCCGCGTAATCCCGGTTACGTTACTGGCACGGTATCGGGGCCAGAGAAAAGGCAGTTTTCTGGCGTCACCGCTCATTGGTACGACCACGAAAAAGCACAGGAAATAAAGGAAGAAGTAGGCGGCACGCCGCGCAAGCGCTTGCCTGATCGCTATGACTCAAAAGCAAAGGCAATGGATGCCATCAAAGCAGAGATGCACCGCATCAGTCGGCAAGGTGATCATCTGAGGATTGATTGTCCGGGTAATCCGATGCTGGCGGCTGAATGTTTGTTAAAGATGCAAGGATTCCCCATCGGCAGGATGTCGGGGGAATGGTCAATTGACCGGGTGACACATCGGTATGATGGTAGCTATCGATGCAGCCTGGAAGCAACCCGGCCCGCCTGATGCGGGCTGGCACTGGTTCGGTGCCAGCCTTTTTATGGATTCTCGCCTGCGCGGGAAAGGCGGTGCCGGGGTTAAGCGGTTGCTGCGAGTCTTTCTATCATTACTTTAGGATTTGCTTCAATCAGGGTCAGCAGTTTACGAGTTGTACCTGAAGGGTTTCTTCTTCTGGTTTCCCAACTTTTAACGCTTTCTACACTGGCACCGATGATCTTCGCGAACTCTTGCTGATTTTTTCCCGAAGCAGTGCGGATGGCTTTGACATCAAGAGTGTCATAGCTGTGGATGGCGTTGGCTGCTGGTTGCTGTTCACCGTTCTCAATGGCAACCATCTCTTCTGCACTTGCAAGCAGGTCGTCAAACAGTTCGTCTTTCATGGTTGACTCCTTATTTGAGCTTCTCTGCAGCCTGTTTCAGGGCTGCCTTTTGTTTATCTGTCAGGTTATCCGCTTCGTCTTTGGCATATATCAGTGCCAGATAAAGGCGGCCGGATTTTTGTGAGAGGTTGTAATAAATGACTCGAACCCCACCACTTTTTCCTTTGCCAGGCAAAGACCAACGGAGTTTTCGGAAGCCTCCCGTATCGGCAAGCCTGGAACCTGACTCTGGGTTGACTATGAGTTGTTCCTGTAGCCTACGGAAACTGTCGTCAGTGAGTAGCTCCCGCCTGCGTTTGCTGAAGCCTGATAGTTCGATAAAAGTAAACATCGACTCCCCATGTACTATGTACATATTTTAGAGTGTACATAGTACATCTGTTAAATAGCAATTTCGAATATGGCGAGAGCTTTTTATTTCTTGTGATTCAGGTTTTGTTGTTTGAGTCGAGAGGTCAAGCTGCTTGGCTTGTGCTGTAAGGGCTGCTTTGAGAGTAGGGGAATATGGAGTGGTTGTTCCGGTGCTTGGTGTGACAAAAATGGTACAAAAATAAAGCCGTCTTTGTAACTTGCTGATTTTTATGGGATTTGTTTTTGGTGCTGCCCATCCATCATCGGGGCTACGGTGAAGCACCTATTAAGTGTATCCCTTGTGGTTTCTGGGCTGTGGCTTGTTTTTACTACGTTTTTCAAAGGTGGTTTCTCTGTCGTTTTGTAGCTGCTTTTCGCTATTTTTACTGTGTTGGTGCGCCTTGTTTGGTGAGGCGCACCAAGTGTGGAGCGCGGAAATGGCCACGATAATAAAGAAGGTCACTGCAGCAGGGGGCATGCTACAAGGCGGAAATCAAGATCAAGCGGGCTGGTCGGATTATACACAGTGTAAGAGGGGGCTTCGACTGTCGGTGGTGTAGATAGAAATTTTGCTTAGAAATCAGTATGAAGCATATGAGTTGACATAAAATTTATATTCGGGCTGCTATGATGTGTCATCTTCCACAGATGAGTAGCAGGACATGAGAGTGAACGATAAAACGACTGGGCCAATCAAGATGACAGGGCTGGCACGTTTTTACTATGCAGCCCGTTATTCATTGCAGGGTATTCGGGCAGCGTACAGGAATGAACCCGCTTTTCGTTATGAAAGCTGGGCAGCTCTGGTACTGTTACCACTGGCCATTGGAGTGGCGCAAAATGGAGTGCAATTTGCGTTGCTGGCCGGCACGGTACTGATGGTGCTGATGTTTGAGCTGCTTAATACTGCAATTGAAGCGATTGTTGATCGCGCAGGTACCGAGTTTAATGAGCTGGCTGGTCTGGCAAAAGACCTGGGATCGGCCGCTGTATTTTTGATGTTGATTATCACTGCTATCAGCTGGGGCGGTGTGCTGCTGGATAATGGCTGGCTGTGCTGGTTCTGACCGTTATGTTGTCTTTGGCCTTAATGCCAGCAAGCCTCTATGATTCTCATCTTTTCTGCGACTCTCGTCCCGCCACAGTTCTGTCTGTATAATTTCCCCCAATTTCATTTATCCAACCTGTTTCAAGGATTCCGATGACTGTTCGTACTCGCGTCGCACCATCGCCGACCGGCGATCCTCATGTAGGTACAGCCTATATTGCGCTGTTCAATCTGGCCTTTGCACGTCAGCATGGTGGTCAGTTCATTCTGCGTATCGAAGATACTGACCAGACTCGCAGCACCGCAGAATCTGAGCAGACGATTCTGGATTCTCTGCGCTGGCTGGGCCTGGAATGGGATGAAGGCCCGGATGTAGGCGGTCCTCACGGTCCTTATCGCCAGAGCGAGCGTAAGGATATGTATGGCAAGTACGCCATGCAGTTGGTGGAAGATGGTAAAGCATTCCTCTGTTACCGTACTGCGGAAGAGCTTAACGAGCTGCGTGAAGCGCGTCGTGCCGCCGGTGGTCACACGGCCCTGAAACAGAGTGATCTGGCGCTGCCTGTAGAAGAAGTCGAGAAACGTAAAGCCGAAGGGGCTCCGTATGTGGTACGTATGGTCGTGCCTGAGGGCGAAGGCGCTTGTGAAATCGACGATATGCTGCGTGGCACTATCGAGCTGGAATGGGGCATGGTTGATGCTCAGATCTTGCTGAAATCTGACGGTATGCCAACTTACCACCTGGCCAATGTGGTCGATGATCACCTGATGCAGATTACCCACGTTATCCGTGGTGAAGAGTGGATCAACTCTGCGCCTAAGCACAAGCTGCTGTATGAATATTTTGGCTGGGAGATGCCGAAGCTGTGTCATATGCCGCTGCTGCGTAACCCGGACAAGTCCAAGCTGTCAAAGCGTAAGAACCCGACCAGCATCCTGTACTACCAGCGCATGGGCTTTATGGCCGAAGCACTGTTGAACTACCTGGGTCGTATGGGCTGGTCCATGCCGGATGAGCGCGAGAAATTCAGCCGTCAGGAGATGTTCGAGAGTTTCGATATTCACCGTGTATCCCTGGGTGGCCCGGTATTCGACCAGCAGAAACTGAGCTGGCTGAATGGCCTGTGGCTGCGTGAAAACCTGAGCCCGGAAGAGTTCGCTCAGCGTTACGTGCAGTGGGCGCTGAACCCTGAGTACCTGATGCAGATTGTGCCGCTGATTCAGCAGCGTGTTGATACCTTCTCTGATGTTGCACCGCTGGCAGGCTTTTTCCTTTCTGGCATGCCTGAACTGACCATCGAGCAGTTTGAGCACAAAACCCTGCAGCAGGAAGATATCAGCCGCGTGCTGCAGTTCTCCGCCTGGTACCTGGATACCGAGCAGAAGTGGAGCAAGGACAACCTGTTCCCGAATCTGAAGAAGATTGCTGATGCGCTGGAGCTGAAAATTCGTGACTTCCTGTTCCCGCTGTTTATTGCCATTGCTGGTACCAACCAGACCGTATCTGTAATGGATTCCATGGAGATTCTTGGTCCGGACATGAGCCGTGCCCGCATCCGTAACGCACTGAATGTGGTGGGCGGTCCATCCAAGAAGCAAACGAAGAAGTGGGAAAAAGAGTTCCGCGCTATCGCTGAAACGCTGGGCAGTTGAATATTCTGAGACGTTCTGATGATTGAAAAATCCGGCCGCTGCAGTGCAGTTGCCGGATTTTTTTATTTCGGGGAACCTGTATCACCCTGACGGAAAAAATCCGCAAAATAATCTGACCTTGAGATTCTAATCCCTGCCCCAATATGGGTAGAATGGCGAGCCGGTGGTCACCAGAGTTATATCGGGAATCTCGAATGGTATTCCATTCAAACGGTATTCTATCAAAGCTACTGTGCATACCACTGGACATCACATCAGTTTCAAAAGGTTGATTATTACAACATGCTGGGCTCACTGTTTAGAAAGGTCTTCGGAAGCAAGAACGATCGCGAACTCAAACGCATGGGGCGCATCGTTAAACAGATTAACGCGCTGGAAGCGGAACTGGAGTCACTCAGTGATGACCAGCTGAAGGCTAAAACAGATGAGTTTCGCGAGCGACTCGAAGGTGGTGAAACACTGGATCAGCTGTTGCCTGAAGCCTTTGCTGCCGTGCGTGAAGCATCCCGCCGTGTTATGAATATGCGCCACTTTGATGTGCAGATGATCGGTGGCATCGCATTGCATGATGGTAAGGTGGCCGAGATGCGCACCGGTGAAGGTAAAACACTGGTAGCGACCTTGCCTGTTTACCTGAACGCATTGACCGGCAATGGCGTGCATGTTGTAACCGTCAACGACTATCTGGCACGTCGAGACGCTGAATGGATGCGTCCAATCTATGAAGCGCTGGGTATGCGTGTTGGGGTTATTCTGTCTCAGCAGGATCCGGACTCCAAGCGGGCTGCGTATAACGCTGATGTCACCTACGGTACCAACAACGAATTTGGTTTCGATTATCTGCGTGACAATATGGCGTTCAGCGCCGATGAAAAGGTGCAGCGTGAATTCAGTTTTGCTGTGGTCGATGAAGTTGACTCTATCCTGATTGATGAAGCCCGTACGCCACTGATTATCTCTGGCCCGGCAGAAGACAGCTCAGAGACCTACTTTGCAATTAACCAGCTGATTCCACAGCTGGAGCAGTTTCATGGTGAAATCGACATCAAAGATGAGACCCAGGTGATCGAAGAGCACTTTGTGGTCGATGAGAAAAACCGTACTGTCGAGATGACTGAGGCCGGTCACCAGCGTGTAGAAGAACTGCTGGTGCAGGCTGAGATGCTGAAAGAAGGTGAAAGCCTTTACGCACCGCAGAATCTGAACCTGTTGCATCATGTGCTGGCGGGGCTGCGTGCACATAATCTGTTCCAGCGTGACCGCGATTACATTGTCCAGGATCATCAGGTAGTAATTGTTGACGAACACACCGGTCGTATCATGCCAGGCCGTCGCTGGTCTGAAGGTCTGCACCAGGCGGTTGAAGCTAAAGAGGGTGTGCAGATTCAGCAGGAAAGTCAGACACTGGCATCTACAACCTTCCAGAATTACTTCCGCCTCTACGGAAAGTTGTCTGGCATGACGGGCACGGCGGATACTGAAGCGTTCGAGCTGAATCAGATTTATGGCCTTGATGTAGTCGTTATCCCGACTAACCGGTCAATCGCCCGTAACGATGCTAACGACTGTGTCTTCCTGACCATGGAAGAGAAATATGAAGCGATTGTTGAAGAAATACAGAAACTGCAGGATAAGCAAGCCCCTGTACTGGTGGGTACTGCCTCTGTTGAATCCTCAGAACTGCTGGCGACACTGCTGAAGAAGGCCAAAATTGAGCACAATGTTCTGAACGCCAAAAACCATGAGCGTGAAGCACATATTATTATGAATGCGGGTCGTCCAGGTGCTGTCACCATTGCAACCAATATGGCTGGTCGTGGTACGGATATTGCGCTGGGTGGCAAGCTGGAAGCTGAGCTTGCTGAGCTGGGCCCGGAAGCATCTGATGAGCAGATTGAGGCAGTTAAAGCTGATTGGCAGAAGCGCCATGATCTGGTTATGGAGGCTGGTGGCCTGCATATTCTGGGTACTGAGCGCCATGAATCTCGTCGTATTGATAACCAGCTGCGTGGTCGTGCTGGTCGTCAGGGTGACCCGGGGTACTCCCGCTTCTTCCTGTCGCTGGAAGATGATCTGATGCGCATTTTCGCCTCCGACCGTGTGCGCCAGTTTATGCAGGCGCTGGGTATGGAGCGCGGTGAAGCAATTGAGCACAAGATGGTAACCAACGCCATTGAAAAAGCACAGCGCAAGGTAGAAGGGCGTAACTTCGATATTCGTAAAGCGCTGCTTGAGTATGATGACGTTGCTAACGATCAGCGTACCGTGGTGTATGGCCAGCGTAATGAGCTGATGGCCAGCGATGACATTTCTGAAACGGTTAATGCAATCCGTGATGAGGTGGTAGAAAACACTATCAATGAGCATGTACCGCCACAGAGCCTGGAAGAACAGTGGGATGTTGCCGGTCTCGAAAAAGCACTGGAAGCCGAGTTTGGTATCCATGCGCCGGTGCAGGAATGGCTTGACAGCGACGATAGCCTGCATGAAGAGACTTTACGCGAGAAGATCCGTTTTGAAGTGTTGAGTGCTTACCAGCAGAAAGAGGAGCAGGTGGGCGAAGAAACTATGCGTATGTTCGAAAAGCAGGTGATGCTGCAGATCGTCGATACCTTGTGGAAAGAGCACCTGCAGACCATGGACCATCTGCGCCAGGGGATTCACCTGCGTGGTTACGCACAGAAAAACCCGAAACAGGAATACAAGCGTGAAGCGTTCCAGCTTTTCCAGGAACTGCTGGATAATATCAAGCGTGATGTAGTGCGTATTCTGAGTCATGTTCAGGTGCGTCAGCCTGAAGATGTGGAAGAGATGGAACAGCAGCGACGTGAGCAGGCTGAACGTCAGCAGATGAACTTCCAGCATGAGTCCGGCCAGAGTATGGGTGGTGCTGAAGGTGAGCCAGCTGAAGGCCAGGCCGCTGATGTAGGTGCAGCCACGCCGGAAACTTATGTCCGACAGGAAGCAAAAGTTGGACGTAATGAGCCATGTCCATGTGGTTCCGGCAAAAAGTACAAGCAGTGTTGTGGCAAATTGAGCTAAGCCAGACACGAGGAGGGTGCATAACCCTCTACTAAGACCCCTGAAAAAGCAGCGCTCGCTGCTTTTTCGCTATCTGGAGAGAACAAAAATGGCAGTAGGATCTGAAATTTTTCCATCCACCATGCACCCGGTAGCGGGCTTTAAGCTGGGTGTTGCCAGCGCCGGTATCAAGAAGCCTGGTCGTCGTGATGTAGTGCTGATGGAAATTGCCCCTGAAAGTACAGTGGTGGGTGTTTTTACCCTCAACGCATTCTGTGCGGCGCCTGTACAGCTGTGTAAGCGCCACCTGGAGACCCACAGTGCTCGCTACCTGCTGACGAACACCGGTAATGCGAATGCTGGAACGGGTGCTCAGGGTGTTGAGGATGCACAGCGCTGCGTTGATGCAGTAGCACAACTATGTGGTGCAGTGTCTGAAGAAGTGCTGCCATTCTCGACCGGCGTCATTGGTGAGCCGTTGCCTGTTGACAAGATTGTGGCTGCGCTGGATGACGCAAAAGCCGACCTGAAAGAAGATAACTGGCGTCTGGCCGCCGAAGGCATCCACACTACGGATACCCGTCTTAAAGGTGCCAGCGTGCAGGTGGAGCTGGGCGGCAAAACGGTCACGCTGACAGGTATTTCTAAAGGTTCCGGTATGATTCAGCCAAATATGGCAACTATGCTGGGTTATGTGGCGACCGATGCAAAAATTGAGCAATCTGTCCTGCAGACATTGCTGCGCAGTTCGACAGATCGTTCTTTTAACCGGATTACCGTGGATAGTGATACTTCGACTAATGACTCCTGTATGTTGGTAGCTACCGGCATCAGTGGTGTTGAGGTGAGCAGTGAGGCTGATCTGGCAGTATTTGCTGAGGCCCTTGACAGGGTGATGCTTGATCTTGCTCATGCGATTGTGCGTGACGGTGAAGGTGCAACCAAGTTTATCGCCATTGAAGTTGAGAAAGCCGCAGCGCAAAAAGAAGCGCTGGATGTTGCATTTACTGTAGCTCACTCGCCATTGGTAAAAACGGCATTGTTTGCCTCTGATGCTAACTGGGGGCGTATTCTGGCAGCGGTTGGTCGTGCTGGTGTCGAAAAGCTGGATATTGATGCCTTGCAGATCTGGCTGGATAATGTTTGTATCGTTGAGAACGGTGGCCGTGCAGCACAATACACGGAAGAAGCAGGGGCAGCTGTTATGGCGCAGGAGGATATTACTATCCGTATCGTGCTGAACCGTGGTGATGTAGCGGAAAAGGTCTGGACCACCGATCTATCCCATGACTACGTGTCAATCAACGCAGATTACCGCAGTTGATCTGTCTGGGAGCGTTCTGACGCTCCCATTTTCCATTCTGTTGTTACTTTAATGCCTTTCCCCCGGTTCTGACTCTGGAATACCTCGATGAAAAAACTGATTCATGTTGTGGCTGCCGTTATCCAGGATAAATGCGGTCATATTCTGCTGGCCCAGCGTCCTGTTGATAAGCATCAGGGCGGGCTCTGGGAATTTCCTGGCGGTAAAGTTGAAGCGGGCGAACCGGCGGTGGACGCACTGTGTCGTGAGCTGGACGAGGAGCTGGGTATTACATTACGTAATGCAATGCCCTTGATCCGTATTCCGCATCATTATCCAGATAAATCAGTGTTACTGGATGTATATACGGTGGATGCGTTTGAAGGAGAGCCCTATGGTCGTGAAGGTCAGCCGGTACGCTGGATCGCGCCTGCGGAGTTGGTGGACTATGAGTTTCCGGCAGCCAATAAGCCGGTTGTAACAGCAGCGTTGCTGGCGGACCGTTTTGCTATTACGCCGCCAGGGGGGGGGCAGTCTGATGCTGATTTTGTTACGGCAGTGTTGTCGGCCCTTGATAAGCACTCGCTGACTCAGTTGATGTTCAGAGCGCCAGAGTTATCTGATGCACAGTACTTTGCTCGTGCCAGGGCATTACAGGCAGCATTGCAGGGACGTAATGTGACTCTGGTGTTGAATGGTTCACTGGAGCAAGCGCAGCAATTAAATGTCGAGGCTTTGCACCTCAATAGTCAGCATCTGCATGGTTTGCAAAACAGGGCGCAGTTTAGCGGTCGCTGGCTGGGGGCATCCTGCCATAATACCGAAGAGCTAGCTATGGCGGTAGAGAAAGGGCTGGACTATGTCACACTATCGCCAGTGCAAATGACTGCCAGTCATCCGGGGGCTTCGGTGCTGGGGTGGGATAACTTTGCTGTATTGATCAAGGATTTGCCTCTTCCTGTTTACGCTCTGGGTGGTATGTCTGAAGCTGACCTGGAATTGGCTCGGCTGGCGGGTGCTCAAGGTGTTGCAGCTATACGCACCTGGTTTGATTGAAAGTAAGCGACTGACAGAGGCTTATAGATGGCGTACCTTTTCGGGTAGCTGATAATCCATTCCTTTTCTGAGCTATTTATTTAATAACCAGGTAAATTGCCTGGTTATTAAAGTGTTTTATTTGTTTATGGTCATTTAATGTTCAAGCTATTAATTAATACTTAAGGAGTATAATTAAAACGGACGATTGATCCAGATAAAGGTTTATTCCTGTCGTCTAACTATCCCTTTGCAACCATGCTGTAAACTCGTTAGCCTATGATCGATATAACAAAATAACGATTAATTCAGTAGGGAGTTACCAGGGGTTGAAAAGCTCTTTTCTCGCGCTCGGGCGCTCCATGATGGGAAGTCTCAGAGACCTGGCGCCCATTGTGCTTGTTATCGGGTTTTTCCAGTTAGTGGTGCTGCAACAACCGTTGCCTGACTTTATTGGTCTGGTTATCGGGCTTGCTTGTGTCGTGCTGGGGTTAACCTTTTTTATCTTTGGTCTGGACATGGGGCTCTTTCCCATCGGTGAATCGATGGCTCATGCTTTTGCGCGAAAAGGGAGTGTCTTCTGGTTGTTGACGTTTGCTTTTGCGTTGGGCTTTGGTACCACAGTGGCAGAACCTGCCCTGATTGCCGTCGCAGATGAAGCCGCGACGGTTGCTTCAATTGGTGGAATGATCGCCAATGATGAGGCTGCGCGGGCCAGTTATGCCAATGGATTGCGTTTCACTGTAGCAATGTCGGTAGGGCTGGCAATTGTGTTGGGTGTTCTGCGCATTCTGAAGGGCTGGTCCATTCAATACATGATTATTGCTGGTTACATTTTGGTTGTAATCATGA
Organism: Marinobacterium sp.; assembly: GCA_025800125.1. Lineage (GTDB taxonomy): Bacteria > Pseudomonadota > Gammaproteobacteria > Pseudomonadales > Balneatricaceae > Marinobacterium_C. Next base: position 26,438 of record JAOXSF010000163.1, on the reverse strand, counting down.
CGGCGTTTGCGCCGCGTGAAATTATCGGTATTGCCTATGATTCTGGTGGCGTAACCACCTCCACAATTACAGTACCACTGGTAACTGCATTAGGTGTGGGTCTGGCTTCTTCGATTGAGGGGCGCAACCCGATGATTGATGGTTTCGGTCTGATTGCATTTGCTTCCCTGACACCGATGATCTTTGTAATGGCATATGGAATGGTGATCTGATGGAGCTTTTATCTGACCTGCTGTCTATTACGCTGTCGACAGTTAAAGACGTTATTCCGATTGCACTGATTATTTTTGGTTTTCAGATTTTTGTAATTCGAAGGCCAATCAAGAATCTGCGTCGGGTATTAACCGGTTTCGTCTATGTTATTGTCGGTCTTGCACTGTTTCTGCTTGGATTGGAAAAAGCACTGTTCCCAATTGGCCGTCTGATGGCAGAGCAATTGACCAACCCTGAGTTTATCCGTGAATGGAGTATGGGGGGGCCAAATGATGTGCTGCGCTGGCAGGATTACTACTGGGTGTACATTTTTGCATTTGCCATTGGTGCAAGTACGACAATTGCAGAGCCTTCGCTGATTGCTGTAGCAATCAAGGCCAATGAAGTGTCTGGCGGCACTATTGGTATTTGGGGTCTGCGCATTGCTGTGGCGCTTGGCGTTGCGGTAGGTATCTCATTGGGCACCTGGCGTATTGTTACCGGTTACCCGATTCACTGGTTCATTATTGCCGGTTACGTTGTTGTTGTCTTGCAGACAATTAAAGCCCCCAAAATGATAGTACCGCTGGCTTATGACTCAGGTGGTGTAACAACTTCAACTGTAACGGTGCCATTGGTTGCAGCGTTGGGCCTTGGGTTGGCGGAAACGGTACCAGGGCGTAGTGCTCTGATAGACGGCTTTGGTCTGATCGCCTTCGCCAGTCTGTTCCCGATGATCACCGTAATGGGCTATGCGCAGCTGACGGGTTGGCTGGCTGAGCGTGAAAAGCGCAAGCGTCAGGCAGAAGTGCTGTCTCAGTCCTGATAGTTACTCTGAGGATGCAGCGCTGAAGTTATTGTGTTGTACAGTGGTACACAGTTTTGAGCGTAGACGCTGTAACGGACTTTTGCTGTTTCCAGCCTGAAAAGGCAAATGGTGCAGGAGCGAGTTATGGTATTGAGAAGAGTGGAGACTCGGACATATGCATTTCAAATTACTGCTGGTGTTTGTGGAAGACACCAAAACTGAAGAAGTGATGAAAGCTGCCCGTGACTCGGGCGCAACGGGTGCAACGGTTATCAGTAACGCCCGTGGTGAAGGTCTGAATAAGAGCCGTACGTTTTTTGGCCTGAGCCTGGATACTCAGCGCGATGTCGTGCTGTTTCTGGTAGAAGAGCATCTGAGCCGTCCTATTCTGGAAGAGATTGCCCGAGTTGCCGGGTTTGATGATGAACCAGGGCGTGGTATTGCGATTCAGCTGGATGTTGAAGATGCGGTGGGTGTAGCCCATCAGATTGAGAAATTAAGCAACGTGGTCGAGGAAAAGGTATGAGCGACACACATCTGGTACGCGTCCGTGACGTAATGACGCATGACTTTGCAATGGTGGACGGCCTGAACACCATCAAGGAAGCGCTGCAGATCTATAAGCGCCGTGACGCGTCGGTACTCATTGTGAACAAGCGTCACGAAGATGATGAGTATGGCCTGTTGTTGCTGTCTGACATTGCCAAGAACGTACTGGCAAAGGATCGTGCAATTGATCGTGTCAACGTATACGAGGTAATGACCAAACCAGTACTGGGTATTGATCCTAATATGGATGTTCGTTACTGCGCGCGCATGTTTGAGCGTTTTGGTATCGGCCGTGCGCCTGTTGTTGAGAATGGTGAAATGATTGGCGTGGTAACCTACCACGAAATTGTGTTGCAGGGTCTTGAACTCGACAACTGATCTATCACGTTTTTGAGAAAGTAAAATTAAAGCCGGTAAATTAAGAAATTTACCGGCTTTAATTTTGTGCCCGGATTGAGCTGCGAAGCTTTAACAACCAGCCTGCCATTTTGCTATGTGCAGGCCCGGGCTGCAATCAGTCGCAGTCATCGTAGTGATGGGCAATTGCCATCTCCCAGCCACCCAGGTCTTTCCAGCGGTTTACAATCAGGCAAAACAGTTCTGCTGTTTTCTCTGTGTCGTAAAGTGCGGAATGGGCTTTTTTTCCGTCGAAATCAATACCAGCCACGTCGCAGGCTTTTGCCAGTACGGTCTGACCAAAGGCCAGGCCAGCGAGCGTTGCAGTGTCGAAGCTGGAGAATGGGTGTAATGGATTGCGCTTGATACCACAACGTTCACTGGCTGCGTTAATAAAGCTCTGGTCAAATGCAGAGTTATGCCCTACCAGTACCGCTCGCTTACAGCCGTTAGCTTTCATGGTTTTGCGGATAGGGCGGAAAATCTGTTCCAGTGCTTCCTGTTCAGCAACTGCCTGGCGAGCTGGGTCATGAGGGTCAATGCCGGTAAATTCAAGTGCTGCAGCTTCCAGGTTAGCACCTTCAAATGGCTCGACATTAAATGCATAGGACTGGTCTGGCAGAAGATAGCCATTTTCATCCATCGCCAGAGTTACGGCAGCAACCTCCAGCAGCGCGTCGGTTTTTGCATTGAAACCAGCGGTTTCTACATCAATGACGACCGGCAGAAAACCACGGAAACGTCCGGCCATGCCGTGCAGATTATCATGCATAATGTTCAACTGAAGTCCTTAAAGCGGGTCGATAGCGAGTCAAGCCGCCATTCTAGCAGTCGTACCGCTAACTTGGCAGTCATCTGCATGTAAAATCCCGTATTGTTGAGAATTAGGAGGTTGGGCAGGAATAAGGGAGTACTGGATATATTGGCATATAAAGCTCCAGTCAAAGCCCCAGCCATCGTTTGCCGAGGCTCTCTGTTTTCCTGGAAGGTAAAGGTTTACAGTGTAAGGCCGATAATTGACCGGGCGGTTGTGGTTTTAGGCATGGTGGTTTGAGCATATGTATTTTTGTGCATATGTGGCTTTGAGCAGTCCTGTAACTTTGAACACAGCTATTTTGGATATGCTATTTTGAACGTGCTTTTTTGGGCATAGTTGTTTTGAACATAGTTATTTTGAAATATTATGGTTCAGAATATCTGAGCTTGAGAGTCTTGAGGGTGTCGTGTTGATTCGCGTTCTGATTACTGTTTTTTTACTGCTGTCGACGCTACAGGCCGAGGCGGTAGTTTTTCGCCCCGGTATTGAGGACTCTCGCTGGGATTTACGTGCATCCAAATTTGCTTGCCGTCTGAGCCAGACCATTCCTGCTTTTGGTACCGCTGTATTTGAACATCTGGCAGGTGAAAGCGTACGTTTTACCTTGCAGCCATTAGACCGCACCCACTTTAAAAAAGGGGCAGAGCTCGTTGCTGAAGCCAACCAGTGGCAGCCTGGTATAGCGCCTCGTGTATTGGGGCGTGTGAAGCGTGATGTTAATGGTTTTCTACAAGTGCCAAATAAGCAGGCTGAGCAGATGTTGGCCGCTTTATACAGTGGCATGAGCCCGACGTTCAATACTGACAGCTGGTATCAGAGTGGTGAGACGCTGCGTGTTGGTATGTCCGGGGTAAACTTCCAGGCGACCTATAGTGAATATATGAGCTGTGTCGCAGGCCTGCTGCCGGTGAATTATGATCAGGTAGCGCGTACTGCAATACTGTTCCCGTCAGCACAATGGCGGCTGTCTGATGCCTCCCGCGAACGTCTGGATAAGATCATTCTGTACGTCAAAAATGACGACAGCGTACATTCCATATATGTTGATGGCCACTCCGATAATATGGGGCGCCGCCTGTTAAACCGCGACCTGTCGAAAAAACGTGCCGAGGCGGTAACGGAATATCTGGTTAATCACGGTATTGACGAGACTATGGTCATCACGCGTTTCCATGGCGAGCGTTACCCTGTCGTGAAAAATAACAGCCGCAAAAATCGGGCACGTAACCGCCGTGTAACGATTCGCCTGCAGCGTGAACAATAGGCGGTGTGTTGTCTCCTGCCAGCAGGCTGTAACAGGCCTGCTGGTTCCTGAATTGTATTGATTGCTGCTATAATCGCGCACCTTGAAGAAAAATGATATTTACCGACAGCTCAGATGGTCTGAGCTGTCGTTGTTTTCGTGGAGCATAAAGCATGTCCGATATCAAAAAGGTCGTACTGGCTTACTCCGGTGGCCTGGATACGTCCGTAATTGTTCGTTGGCTGCAGGATGAGTACAACGCCGAAGTTGTAACCTTTACCGCTGACCTGGGTCAGGGCGAAGAAGTAGAGCCTGCTCGCGCCAAAGCCGAAGCGCTGGGTGTGAAAGAGATCTACATCGAAGACCTGCGAGAAGAGTTCGTACGTGATTTCGTGTTCCCGATGTTCCGTGCTAACACCATCTACGAGGGTGAGTACCTGCTGGGTACGTCTATCGCACGTCCGCTGATTGCCAAGCGTCTGATTGAGATCGCGAATGAGACCGGTGCAGATGCAATCTCTCATGGTGCAACTGGTAAAGGTAATGACCAGGTGCGCTTTGAACTGGGTGCTTACGCACTGAAGCCTGGTGTACACGTTATTGCACCATGGCGTGAGTGGGATCTGAATTCCCGCGAGAAACTGATGCAGTACTGTGAAGACCACAATATTGAAGTGGACTTTGCTAAAAACAAGAAGAAGTCTCCATACTCCATGGATGCGAACCTGCTGCACATCTCTTACGAAGGTGGCATTCTGGAAGACCCATGGGCAGAAGCCGAAGAAGAGATGTACCGTTGGTCTGTATCTCCAGAGCAGGCACCTGATGAGCCAACATACCTGGAGCTGACCTACGAAAAGGGCGACATCGTTGCAATCAATGGTGAAGCAATGAGCCCGGCTACCGTACTGGAATACCTGAACAAGGTTGGTGGTGAGAATGGTGTTGGCCGTCTGGATATCGTAGAGAACCGCTTCGTAGGCATGAAGTCCCGTGGTTGTTACGAGACACCAGGAGGCACCATCATGCTGAAGGCGCACCGTGCAATCGAGTCTATCACGCTGGATCGTGAAGCTGCGCACCTGAAAGATGAGTTGATGCCTCGTTACGCTAAAGTCATCTACAACGGCTTCTGGTGGTCAGAAGAACGTAAAATGATGCAGCAACTGATTGATTACTCTCAGCGTGTTGTAAACGGCGACGTTCGTGTGAAACTGTACAAGGGCTCTGTGGATGTTGTTGGTCGTCGCTCCAAAGATTCTCTGTTCGATGAGAGCATTGCTACCTTTGAAGACGATGCAGGCTCTTACGATCAGAAAGATGCAGCTGGCTTTATCAAGCTCAACGCACTGCGTATGCGCATTGCTGCCAGCAAAGGTCGTGACTTGCTGGAAGACTGATCGCATAGCATTTTCGATCTGATAAAAAACCGTGCTTTGGCGCGGTTTTTTTGTGCCTGCGACTTTTTGTGCCTGCGACTGGGCTTGTATGGTGGAATCTGTGGCTGACAGGATAGATAGTCTTATCTGTACTGTTTCCTCTGTATCTATTGCCGTTAAGCATCGCGCTTTATGCTGATACAGGGTTAAAAACAGAGTTAGCAGTTACAGGAGAAGGTATTAATGAAAACCATTGGTTTGCTGGGCGGTATGAGCTGGGAGTCAACGTTGAGTTATTACCGCGCATTAAATGAGGGTGTAAAAAAACAGTGTGGTGGTCTTAATTCCGCCAAAATTGTACTTAATAGTGTGAATTTTGCCGAGCTTGAAGTACTTCAGCATCAGGAACGGTGGGATGAAATTGCTGATACTCTGACTGGCGCAGCACGGAATGTAGCGTCAGCAGGGGCAGATTTTCTGTTGATCTGTACTAATACCATGCACAAGGTTGCGCCACAGATTGAGCAGCGGTTGGCGATTCCGTTACTGCATATTGCTGATGCGACCGCGCAGCAGTTACAAGCGGACGGTATTCAGCGGGTTGGTTTGCTAGGAACCGCTTTTACCATGGAACAGAGCTTCTACAAGGGCAGGCTGAGTGAGCAATACGGTATTGAGGTATTAGTGCCGGATGCAGCCGGGCGGACTGATGTACATCGTATTATTTATAACGAACTCTGTCTGGGGCAGATACAAGTGCAATCCCGCCAGCGTTATCTGGAGGTGATAGACCATCTGCATCAGCAAGGTGCTGAAGCGATTATTCTGGGTTGTACAGAGATTGCCTTGCTGATAAAGCCGCAGCATACAGATGTACCCCTTTACGATACCACGGCCATACACGCTCAAGCAGCATTGGAGTGTGCTTTGAGCAGTAAGGAATAGTAATGAGTCTATAAGTCTGGATGGATTTGCAAAGTAGCAAATCATTTTGAATGGCACTTATACCAATTGTCAGCAGGGGAGGAGGGGCAACGTAGATGCAGCTGGTGCTCTATATTTTTCCAGCTTGGCCGATACTGGCCCGCTTACTGGCGCAGTACAGTGGGGTTACGGGGCATCTGCGTAGATTGCCCGTCTGTGGATACAGCTACTTTGTTGGTCTGCTCATGAGCATCGTTGCCGTGTTGACAATCGTGCTGTTGGTGTTCAAGAGCTGCGTTTACCAGACTGGCCCTCAGTACAAGGGCGGGAGTATGATGATTGTCAAACTGACCGTATTCAGCTGGATACGACAGGTTGTACACCCGGACAGAGTTTCCAGCACCTGCTGGCTCTGTTGTCTGACCACCCCCCTGATGGATATAAAGCATGAAAATATGGGTTGATGCAGATGCCTGCCCCAACGTCATCAAAGAGATACTATTTCGCGCGTCTGAGCGCACCCGTGTGCCGCTGACTCTGGTGGCTAACCATCAATTATCAGTGCCGCCAGCGGCCTGGATCAATTTTATGCGGGTTAGTAGTGGCTTTGATGTTGCTGATAATGAGATTGTTCGCCGTGTAGATGTGGGGGATCTGGTGATTACCAGCGATATTCCGCTGGCAGCTGAAGTGCTGGAAAAAGGTGCAGAGGCGATTAACCCACGGGGTGAGCGTTACTCTCGAGATACGATTCGAATGAAACTGAATATGCGTGATTTTATGGATACTCTGCGTTCCAGTGGGGTACAGACCGGTGGGCCGGCAGCACTGGGAGCTACAGAAAAGCAGGCCTTTGCTAACCAGCTGGACCGTTTTCTGGCACGTGCGCAGAAAGCGCAGCAGGCTGAAAAATGATGCCGGTAACAGTGCTTGAAGCTGGGCCTGAAATGGCAGAGCAGGTGGCAGGCCTGGTGCGTCAGTTGTTACTGGAGTTATCTCCAGGTGAGATTGATGAAATACAGCGTATGGAATTGTTTGAAGTGGCCGAGCAGTTACTGGGCGCAGGGGATTTACGAGCATTACTGGCATTTCAGGGTATGACCCCGGTGGGGGTTGTCACTCTGCATCAGGGGGCTTCACTTCATGCAGGTGGGCGATTCGGTGAAATATCTGAATTCTATGTTACTCCGTCACTTCGTTCGCAAGGGGTTGGTAAGCGCTTGCTTAAGTCGGCGGCCGAGCTGGCACTACGAGCGGGCTGGCGGCGGTTGGAAGTGGGGACGCCGCCGGCGCAGCACTGGCCACTGACGCAGGCATTTTACTGTAATAATGGTTTTACTCTTATCGGTGAACGGTTAAGACGAGTCATTGTTGCTGATTGAGTCCGGTTGGAAATAAAAACAATTTTTCCGGGGGAGATGATGGAGAATCTTATTCTGATTACAGGGGGAGGCCGGGGAATCGGTGCGCAAACAGCCCGGCTGGCTGCGGAGCGAGGTTACCGTGTCTGTATCAGTTACCGTGAAAATATTGCTGCTGCTGACAGGTTGCTCCGCGAGCTGCGTGCAGGAGGTTATTCAGCCGACGCTTTTTGCTGTGATGTCAGTTGTGAAGCGCAGGTGCTGGCATTATTTCAATGGCTTGATCACTTTCCCGGGCGATTGGCTGCACTGGTTAATAATGCCGGGTTGCTGGAAACTCAGATGCGTCTGGATCAGATGGATGTGGGACGTTTACACCGGGTGATGAATACTAATGTTATTGGCAGTTTTCTTTGTGCCCGTGAAGCGGTTCGGCGTATGTCGACACTCCATGGTGGCTCCGGTGGTGCCATCGTGAACCTCTCTTCAGCAGCTGCCAGGTTGGGTGCTCCTGATGAATATATTGATTATGCTGCCAGTAAAGGAGCGATTGATAGTATGACGCTGGGCTTGTCAAAGGAAGTGGCGGCGGAAGGTATCCGGGTGAATGCTGTGCGACCGGGACTTATCAATACCGACATACATGCCAGCGGTGGCGAGCCCGGGCGGGTTGGCCGGTTAGCATCAAGCGTACCTATGCAGCGTGGTGGTGAGGCAGTGGAGGTGGCGCAGAGTATTTTATGGCTGTTGTCAGATGAAGCCTCTTATGTGAATGGTGCGTTGCTGGATGTAACCGGCGGGCGTTAAGTGCTCGCCGTCTGTTTGTGGCGTGTACTCAGCATGGCGTATACCAGGCCTGCAGGTTGTCTTTTATTACTGAGCAGCTGCTTTAAATTGTCTGGTGATAGTGAACACTTGCTAATTGGTGTGGTTTATAACAATAAATACTCAGAACAAGGAAGAATAGAATGGAATTGCTCAATGAAATCAAAGGAAAGATCAAGGGATTTGTCGAGGAGGAAGGGAAAAGCCTGTTCGAAACATTGATTAACAAGCACCCTGATGAATTCTTCAAGGTACTCAGGGAAACAAAACCAATTCTGTCAGTTCCCGGTAAATTTGTGCTGGTAACGCGCTTTGACGATGTACAGGAAGCGCTGTCTCGACCAGAAGTATTTACGGTGAAACCCTATCAGCGGGCGATGGACCCCAGTGTTGGGCCTTTTATGCTGGCGCGTGATGGCACGACGATTAATTCCCGTGATAAAGGCATTATGCGCGCTGTGTTGCGGCGTGAAGATTTACCGCAGGTTCGAGAAATGGTGGCAGGGCTGGCGCGTCAGGCAATTGAGCAGGGTGCCCGGGATGGGCAGCTGGAAGTGGTATCCATGTTGTCTCGAATGGTGCCGGTGAAGCTGACAGGTGAATATTTTGGTTTTCCCGGGCCCGATGTTGAAACCATGAAGCGCTGGTCTTACTGGACGCAGTACGACATGTTCCATAATCAGGACCTGAGCGAGCTGGTACATACTAACAATGTTCGTTCTGGTCATGAGATGAAAGCGTATCTGCTAGAGTTGGCCACGCAGCGCCGTAAGGAGATTGCCGCGGGTAAGCCTGGCAATGATGTATTTAGTCGCTTGCTGGAGACGCACCTGCCAGACGTTATCGGTTTTGATGAGGCGCGGATATTGACCAACACCATGGGGTTGCTGGTGGGAGGCGTTGAAACGACCTCTGCGGCGATTGTGCAGATTCTGGATCAGTTATTTGATCGCCCGGAGCAATACGAGGCGCTGATCAACGCAGCTCGACAGGGGGATGATGCAACGGTTTATGATATTTGCTGGGAAGCGTTGCGTTTTAACCCGATTAATCCGTTTGTGGTACGCCTTTGTGCTGAAGACTACACCCTTGCTGCAGGATCATCGCGTGAGACGCTAATCAAAGCTGGCACACCTGTGCTGATTTCCGGGCGTTCAGCCATGATGGATTCGCATCAGGTACCTGATCCTGAAGACTTCATCAGTGGCCGTCCAGCCTATCACTATATGCATATGGGCTATGGTCTGCATACCTGTCTGGGGGATCATGTCAGTCGTGTACAGATCCCGGAGATTATCAAGCAGTTAGTGCTTAGTGGTAAGGTGAGTCGAGCGCCAGGTGCTGCAGGCCAGCTGGACTTTAAAGGTGGGCCTTTCCCTGAAAGTTTTTCAGTATGTATTGGGTCATGCTGAATAGCCGTTTGACCTGGTTGTACGCTGTGGCAGTCTGAGGCTACTACAGCGGTTACTTGCAGGAGTGGCGAAACTTGAACCGTATCTTTTAATTGCTGTGTGTTTTTCATGGCAAAATACTGTGACTGTATATCTGAATTCAGGTAGGGAGTTATGGATGCACTTTTACTGACAGGCCCGCGTCAGCTGATTCGTGCCACCGCGCCAACACCGGTGGCGGCGTCGGGTGGTCAGATGTTGCGTGTAGTAGTGGCCGGTATTGGCGGCAGTGAATATCTGAGTTATCTCAGCCCTGGCATGCGGACGATTCCGGGAGTGATGGGGCATAGCATTGCTGGGCTGGATGACGAAGGTCAACGTATGCTGGTATTTCCATTGCGAGGTTGTGAGCACTGTGAATATTGTGCCATGGGCCAGCTGCAGCTCTGTGATAACTGGACACTGACTGGTGTACAGTTTGATGGTGGGTTGGCAACCCATTGTGCGGTACGTAATACCCAGCTGGTGCCAATGCCAGACAGCCTGAGCTGGTCTCAGGCTGTCTTTGTGGAACCTTTTGCTAATGCGCTGAATAGCTGGCAGCGTGCGGCGGCACAGTCAACTGATAGTATTGCGGTGATAGGGGCGGGCAGTATTGGTCTTGGTGTGGTGGCTTGTGCTGCGCAGGCTGGCTGTGAGGTGATCTGTGTTGCTGAACCGACGGTGGAACGCCAGCAGGCTGCTCACCAATTAGGCGCAACCGACAGCTGTGTGCGACTGGAACAACAGTATTCAGTGGTGTTTGATACGGTAGGCTCGCCGGAAAGTCGCTGCTGGGCGATTGATCATACCCGCAAAGGGGGACGTACTGTTTTCCTTGGCTTTGCTACACCAGATATGGTGCTGGATATGTCGGAAGTTATCCGTCACCAGAAGCAGCTGATTGGTTCTTTTGTTTACTCCCGTGAACAGTTTGAACAGGCGATTACGCTAGCGCAGTGCTGCCCAGATGACTGGGTGCAATATTTTGGTTTTGATGACCTGGAGGCCCAGCTGCAACGTTTTTCCATGGGAGACTTCAGCTGTATCAAAGCGGCATTCAGGCCCGAATAGCTGCGGAGCTGCATGGGAGAGAGACTACGCTTTGCCTGCAAGAAACAGCGTATGTCTGAAAAAGCAGAGCCCTGTATGGAGCGGATAGACCGTAGATAGATTTACTGGAGAGTATAAACGATGCCGACTTATGATTACCGGCTTGAACTGACCGGTGAAGTATTTGAAGTAAAGCACCGGATGTCTGAAAAGCTGTATAACTGGGGTGAACTGTGTGAGGTGGCAGGTGTTGAGCCAGGTGAGACACCTGTTGATAGTCCGGTCACTCGTATTCTCAGTGCGGTAGGTGTGATGAAGAGCAGCAGCCTGAAAAATCCACAGATGCCACCTTGTATGAGCGGCGGTGGCTGTTCTGGTGGGGGTTGCGGGGTTTAGGTCTTCTGTGTGTAAACCTGTTTCAGGGCGGGACACCGATAAAGAAAAAGGCGCAGGAATGCGCCTTTTTGCTATCTGCTTTTTGCTATCTGGAGCCAGTTGACTACGACGGAAGTCACTCCGTAATTACGGAGTGACCAGCCACTGATCCAGGCTGTTGATGTCATCCGGGTTCAGAGTGCCCACCTGCTGTTTCAGGGCAAACAGGTTCTGTACATAGGCGTAGCGAGCATTGGCGTAATCGCGTTGTGCCTGGTACAGAGTCTGTTCGGCCTGAAGCACATCCACGACGTTACGGGTACCAACTTTGAACCCCTCTTCTGTTGCATTCAGTGCTGTTGCACTGGATTTGATGCTTTGCGCACGGGCAGCAACAGACTGTACATTAGTGCGCAGGTCGCGCAGCAGGCTGCGGGTTTGCTGGGTAACAGAGCGTTGTGTGTCTTCGCGGTTCTGGTGGGTGGCGTCCAGCTGGTATTGTGCCTGTTCACTCTGGGCGGTGGTGCGATAACCGCTGAAAATCGGTACATTAACACTCAGCATCAGGGTTGTGCTGTCACTGGTGTCATTGTTTGCGCTGTTGTTATTCGTGCTGTTGTGATTAGCACTTACTGAAACGGTTGGCAGGTGGCCTGCGCGGGCGGTTTTTAGCCCCAGTCGCTGAATGTCGATATTGGCATTGGCGATGCGTAACTCAAAATTACCCTGCCAGGCTTTTTCCAGCCAGGGTTGGCTATCGGCGGGTGCCAGGTTCTGAACCGGATAGTCTTTAGCCAGAATTGCTATGTCAGCAAAGGGTTTGCCGGTCAGTCGCTCAATTGCCTCGAAAGAGTTGTCCAGCGCACCTTTCGCTTCAATGCGTGCCACACGAGCATTATCGTAGGATGCTTGTGCTTCCTGTACATCGGTGATGGCAATAAGGCCTACTTCAAACTGGGCGTTAACCTGGTCCAGCCGACGTTTGATTGCACGTTCCTGAGCCTGACTGGTTTCCAGTGCTGTTTGGGCGCGCAGTACATCCAGGTAAGCATTCACTGTACGTAAAATCAGTCCTTGTTGTGCCTGTCCATACTGCAACTTTGCCAGTTCAGACTGTTCTTCACCCTGTTTGAAGCCGTACCAGCTGGCTGCATCAAACAGCGGCTGATTCAGGCTCAGGGTGTAGCCCTGGCTGTCATAGTCACGGCTATCGCTGGCGACGGTGCTGGCATTGGCCTGAAGACCAATCTGTGGGAGCAGGTTTGCTTTGGCGATTGGGGCGGCCTGCTGTCCCGCGCGTGAAGAGGCCAGTGCTGATTTCAGCTGGGGGTCATTCTGTAGCGCCTGCTGGTAAATGTCTGCCAGTGCTGCTGCCTGCGCCTGACTGGTAGTTGCCAGCACTGCACCCAGTGCAGCGACGGAGAACGTTTTAATAAGATTCACTCATGACTCCTTGACGATAGCCGGCTCCGGTTGCACTTCTTTAAAAGTCCGTTTGCCGAGGTAACTGTAAACAGTCGGAATTACAAACAGGGTCAGCAGGGTACCAAAGGTCATGCCGCCAACAATTACAAAGCCGATCTGGTGGCGGGACTCTGCTCCCGCGCCTACTGCCATGGCCAGTGGCACAGCCCCCAGTACGGTTGCCGCTGTGGTCATCAGAATGGGACGCAGGCGTAAGCTGGCTGCTTCAATAATCGCTTCCTGTAGTGCTTTGCCCTGTTCCTGTAACTGGTTGGCAAACTCTACAATCAGAATGCCATGTTTGGTGACCAGGCCGACCAGGGTTATTAAGCCTATCTGACTGTAAACATTCAGTGAACCGCCGCCATAGTGTAGTGCCAGCAGGGCGCCAAATAGCGCAGGTGGCACAGATAACATAATAATCAGCGGGTTCTTGAAGCTTTCAAACTGGGCAGCCAGTACCAGGAATATAAATAGCAGCGCCAGTATAAAGGTGTCTTTAAGACTGGAGCTGGATTTCTGGAACTCACGCGATGGCCCGGTGTAGTCGAAATCTGCTTTGGGGTCTATCTTTCTCAATTCTGTTTCCAGGTAGGTCAATGCTTCACCCAGGCTGTATTCTGGTGCCAGCAATGCTTGCAGTTTGACCGCTTTCATTTTGTCAAAGTGATTCAGCTCGCGGGGTGCAACTGTTTCGATGACATCGACCAGGCTGTCCAGCTGTACCATCTGGCCTTCCGGATTGCGGATGTAAAGCGTTGTCAGGTCAGCAGGGTCACGGCGTTCGCGTTCATCCACCTGAACGACGACATCGTACTGGTCACCGCCCTGTTTGAAGCGTGTTACTTCCCGCCCAGCCATATAGCTTTCCAACGTGCGGCCAATGGTGGATATTTCAATCCCCATATCCGCTGCTTTTTCTCTATTTACATCAATCGACAGTTCCGGTTTGTTCAGTTTGAGATCTGACTCTGGTCGTACAAAGCCTTTATTGGCATAGATGGCTGCCATCATACCGTCGGCGATCTTTTTCAGATCATCATAAGTGCCCTGGCTTTTGACAATAAACTCGACGGGCCGGGAAACAATACTCTGGCCCAGTGAAGGTGGGTTCAGGGCAAAGCTCATGGTGCCGGTCACGCCAGCAAACAGCTGTGGCATCAGGCTTTCAGCGATGTCCTGTTGTCGACGCTCACGTTTACTCCAGTCTTTCAAGCCCATAAACGCCATGGCATTGGTTGATGTCGGAAAACCAACCACAGCAAAATAGCGTGCCCCCTCAGGGGTTGCGACCAGCTTTTCTTCTACCTGGCGCGAGTAGCGATCTACATAATCCACGGATGCACCATCCGGCGCGATGGAAAATGCCATGACGGTGCCACGATCTTCTGTGGGTGCCAGCTCCTGTGGTAGCAGAGTGTAATAGTACGCAGCTCCTCCGATACTGCCGGCCATAATCAATAATGCCAGCAGGCGTGAGCGTAACAGTTTTCCCAGTAGCCAGTGATAACTGCGGGTAATACCTGACAGCATGCTCTCTATCAGGTTGAACAGCCAGCCATGGCGGGCTTCATGTTTCAGTAACCGTGAGCTCATCATCGGTGACAGGCTCAGAGCAACAAAGGTCGATACCACAACGGCTCCGGCCAGTGTTAAGGCAAATTCGGTAAACAGTTTTCCGGTACGGCCATCGGAAAATGACACGGGTACAAATACGGCTACCAGTACCGCTGTGGTGGCGATGACAGCAAAGCCGATCTCCTTGCTGCCTCTGAACGCTGCCTGAATTGGGTGCAGGCCTTCTTCCACATGACGATAAATGTTTTCCAGCATAACGATGGCATCGTCTACTACCAGGCCGATGGCCAGTACCAGTGCCAGCAGAGTGAGCGTGTTAATAGAAAAGTTCATCCACTGCATCATGGCGAAGGCGCCGATCAGCGACAGCGGAATGGTGACCATCGGAATTAACGTCGCACGAAGATTACGCAGGAAGAAAAACAGTACCAATACCACCAGGATACTGGCTTGTAGCAGGGTGCTGTAAACGGATTTTATTGACTCGTCAATAAAAACTGATGAGTCATATCCTACCGACACCTGCATGCCGTCGGGCAGGGTAGAGCGTAGTTCGTCCAGTCTGCTTTTAATGCCTGTAGAAACGTCCAGAGGGTTGGCTACAGACTGTTTGACTACGCCCAGCGCAACAGCCGCCGTGCCATTGTAGCGAGTGATCTGGCGCTCACTTTCCGGCGCAACTTCGACCCGTGCAATATCACGAATCCGTACCGGGTAGCCGTCCTCTGTACGCAGGATAATATTTTCAAATTGTTTAACACTGTTCAGGTCTGTGCGAGTCAGCAGCGTGAATTCCCGATTGCTGGATTCTATCCGGCCCGCTGGTACTTCCAGATTCTGTGCACGCAGTGCCGCTTCTACATCCTGAGGCACGACATTAAATGCTGCCATGCGGGATGGATTAAGCCATACCCGCATAGAGTAACGACGTGCACCGAAAATCACTACATTGGCAACGCCTGGTACAGTGGTCAGCTGGTCGCGTACCTGACGGTCGGCAATGTCACTGACCTCCAGACTGGAATGGCGATCAGAGCTGAATGCCAACCAGATAATGGGTTGGGCGTCGGCTTCAGTTTTAGTGACCACGGGGGTATCAACATCATCTGGTAATTGTCCGATCACTCTGTTTACACGATCACGAACATCAGAGGCAGCATTGTCCGGGTCGCGATTGATGGTGAACGTTACGCTGATCTGGCTAGTCTCGGTGCGACTGATCGAGTTCATAAAGTCGATCCCTTCAATGCCGGAGAGAGAATCTTCCAGAATCTGGGTCACCTGGCTTTCCATAATGGATGCGCTGGCACCGGGGTAACGGGTTTCGACGGTGACCACTGGCAGGTCAATTTTCGGGTATTCGCGGACAGTCAGTCGTTCCCAGCTGATCAGACCGATCATCAGTAATAGCAGGCTCATTACTGTGGCCAGAATTGGCCGTTTGATACTCAGTTCTGATAACACCATGCTTTATTCCCCCTTGGCCACAGTGGGCGCAGAGCCATCAACAAAGATCGGTGTTACCGGCATACCTGGGCGCAGCTTCAACTGTCCAGCGATCACCAGTACATCACCGGTATTCAGGCCACTGCGAACTTCCACTTCGCCTGGGCGACGTTGCCCCAGTTGAACCTGAACCTTTTCTATAACATTGCCTTCTTTGACCCGTTGTACAAAAAAGGCCCCGTTATCAGGAATGATTGCCTGTTCAGGAATCAGAATGCTGTTGGCGTTACTGGCGAGGATCAGCTGGATACGTGCAAACAGGCCCGGGCGCAGTTTGCCATCCGGGTTGGCGATACGGGCGCGTAGCTCAATATTATGAGCTCTGCTGTCTGCACCTGGTGCAATCGCGTAGACACTGCCTTCAAAAACCTGACCGGGGAAGGTGTCCAGTTCTATTTTCAGAGTCTGCCCCGTACGTATGGCAGGCAGGTAAATTTCTGGTACCCGAAAATCTACCTTCAGGCTGGAGAGGTCAGTCAGTTCAACCATATCCTGTCCGGCGGTGACATAGTCTCCGGGGCTGACCAGCCGCAGGCCTGTGCGTCCACTAAAAGGCGCAACTACCTGCATCTTGTCAAGTCGGGTCTGTGCCAGTGCTTGACGTGCCTGGTCGACCTGTAGCTGGGCAAGTGTGCTATCGCGTTCCTGTTCTGAGCCTACGCGCTTTTTCAACAAACTGTCAGCGCGGCGGTAGGCGATTTCGCTCAGATGAACGCGGGCCTGTGCTTCTTTCAGTTCTGCTTGATAAATTGCGCCATCCAGTCTGAACAGTGGTGTGCCTTTGCGCACCAGTTGTCCCTCTTCAAACAGAATGGCGTTGATACGGCCGCTTTGCTCCGGGCGTAACTGGATACGTTCGTTGGCGCGCAGGCTGCCAATGGCCTGAACTTCTGTATTGAGATTGCGAGCCTTGACGGTAATCACTTCAGCGGGCAAACCGCGTGGAGGGGCTTTTTTCTGCTGCTCTCCATCTGCTGCCAATGCCATTGAGGTCTGTAATGTCAGCGCCGCCAGCATAACCAGCGGCAGCCATGTGATTAAAGAGCAGGTCTTTAACTGCTGCCGCACTGTTGCTGCAAATACGCACCATGGTGGCGTAACGTTCCATATTTTCTGTTTCATTGTATGTCCTCAGTGCTGGGCTTGAAGCTGTTGAGCAGTGTCAGGTGGTTCTGTAATGGCAATGTGGAATTCTCCACTTTGCAGCGTAACAGGGCGCCTTGCCAATGGTTCAACAGTACATCAGCAACAATATCGGCGGGCAGATCACGACGCAGGCTGCCCTCTTGCTGGCATTGCAGCACATCATCAGTAATCGCGTCATGCACCATTCGTATTGATCGGGCGATGGTCGCGCTGAACAGGGGAGAGCACTGGCTGACCTCGCCGCTGAGATTGGCAAGCAGGCAGCCACAGGCGTATTGCTCGTTACCAAAACGCTCAATTTCCTTTTCGATGATCTGGTACATGCGTTCGAAATGGTTGCCTTGCAGTTGTGCTGCCAGGGTATGCCAGCGTTCAAACTCGATAGTGCGGTAGTGTTCCAGAATTTCAACGGCAAAATGCTCTTTGCTCTCAAAAAAGTTATAGAAGGAGCCTTTGGGTACCTTGCAGGTTGTAAGGATCTCTTTCACCCCTGTTGCGTGGTAGCCGTTGCGCGTAAATAGCTCTGCACCGATCTGCAGAATTTTGTCGCGACTATGTTCTGTGCGCCGTCCTCTGTTCATGAAATTCCGTCCAGGCCTTGTATTCAGAATAAATTTTCGAAGTAGATCAATTGGTCTACTTTGGTGGTCGTGATTGCTTATGCTTTAAGTAGACTGGTCGTTCTAAGTTAATGGCTCTATTCTGGCTTTTGATCAGCAGGATGCAAGAGGAATCTGCTAGCGCCCCGTTTCTGGGTCTGTTGTTGTCAGCGAAGGCCTGTTAAGTCGGTGTATTGTGGTTTAAATGGCATGAGTGAGGTGTGCGAATCTATTCGTGCTTTTTTTGCATCATCGGTCAAAATAGCGCACCAGGTGCGTTTGACTATCAAGCTACGGGCAAACTACGGGCCTGGTGTTAGTCTGGTGCTCTGCTGCTGCCCGTCTACAGGCTGCTTATCTATTTCTATTGTTACTTACCTGTCGTTTGTGGAGTCGTTGTGACCTCAATAACCGAGACTGCCCCTCGTAATCTTGCGTTGATGCTGGCGGCATTAACCATGCTGGGGCCTTTTGCTATTGATACCTATCTGCCTGCCCAGCCTGCGATTGCAGCAGCACTGGAGACAGACATTCATCGTGTTGAACAGACCATGGGCATTTATATGGCGGGTCTGGCTGCTGGGCCCTTACTGGGTGGGCCACTTTCGGATCGCTATGGCCGTAGGCTGGTGGCCGTGATCGGTTTACTGTTTTTTGCTGTTGCCTCGTTTCTTATTGCGTTGTGTACGTCTATTGATCAGATGCTGGTATTACGATTCCTGCAGGCATTGGGCGGTGGTTTTGCTACCGTGACCGCTGCGGCGACAGTGCGTGATTTCTACACAGGCAGAGAGGCGGCAAAGGTGATGGCGCTGATCGGTATTATCATGATGATCGCTCCGCTGGCGGCTCCGGCGATTGGAGCGCTGTTACTGGAGTGGATTGGCTGGCGGGCTGTGTTCTGGTGGCTGGGTGGCTATTCGCTACTGGTGGCGATTGTGCTGGGCCTGAAGATGCCGCAGGCACAACGAGTCATAGAGAAAGGGCGTGGGCTGATGGGGGTGTTGCACAGCTATGGTCAGGTATTGAGTCATCGCCAGACGATGGTGTTTGCGTTTACTCAGGCCTTTGCTGGCTGCACCATGTTCATGTTTCTGACGGAATCAGCTTATGTGTATATTGGCTATTACGGTATTGGAGAGAGTACGTTTCCACTGCTGTTTGGCGCCAACATCATTACGATGGCGCTATTCAATCGTATTAATGCACGTCAGTTAAGCTACCGTGAACCTGAACAACTGCTCCGTCTGGGTATTGTGTTGCAGACGGTTGCGGCGTTGTTATTGCTGGCAGTGGTTGCTTTGACCTCTGCACCGCTATGGCTGGTGGTGATATTGATAATGTTTGCTGTCGGCAGTATGGGTTTTATCTTCTCTAATAGTGTTACCTGTGCACTGGCGGCCTTCCCTGCCAGTAGTGGTGCTGCCAATGCGATTGTAGGCACATTGGGGTTTGCAATGGCGGGTGTGCTGACTTTGTTACTGACGCTGCTGCATGATGGTTCTCCTTTGCCAATGGCTGCAATGATGGCGTTGTGTGCGGTGTTGTCCATGCTGGTACTGTTTGGCTGGTCTCGGCATGAAGATGATCATTCTCAAGCCTCCGGAACGGATAAGTGATGATTGCCGATAACTAACTATTAATAATATTTAACTAATTTTTACTACCTTTTCCTGTATTCATCGCGCACTCTGGAGTAGGATTTTCTGAGTCAGGACATCAGGGAGAGGTTGTGTATGTCAGTCACAGAGATTGCTCGGTCATTTGTGATTCCGGTTCGGCCAGATGTGCAGCAGCAACTGAGTCGCCTGATCCAGCAGCCAGAACCCTCCCTTAGAGCTGTCTGTGCTCTGATTCGGCGTGATGTTTCACTCTATGCCAATATTATGGCACTGGTGCGTATGGGCCATGCTGATGGGCATCACCCCGTTATTTCGCTGGAGCAGGCCGTACGTCAACTGGGGCGGCGGCGTTTATGTCTATTGCTTAAAGCCGCTGCTTGTGACCAGCAGAATGATACAGCGGGGCTGGAGCATTTCTGGGATGAGGCCTGTGAGGTGGCAACCCTCTGTGCAGGGCTGAACCGTTATCTGCCCTGTGTGTCAGCAGAAGAAGCGTTCCTTCTGGGTATGATGCATGCTTGTGCCGTTCCGCTAATGGTACGTTATGACGGTGATTATCAGCGCTTTTATGATGAAGCCTGTTTGCTTGATCTGACAGATCAGCAACAGCTTGAGCAGTGGCAGTATCACCATGACCGTTTTTTCATCAGCAGTCAGCTGGCACGTTGCTGGCGTGTTCCCGGTTTGTTATGCGACGTCATTGCTGCGCAGCCACACTATATACATGTGCTGAAAAGTGAATGGCATGGCCCCCGGTTGTGTCGTTTACTCTGCTTGTTGTTGCTGGCAGTGGAGTTCAGTCTCAAATTCGAAACTCTGTGGGGACGGGCTGATGAATACCAGCCTGTGGTGCGTATGGAGCAGGTTTTACGCTATCTTGGCCTGACATGCGATGAACTGGAGTGGTTGGAACAGCAACTTTTTGGTCACCTGAGTGTCGATGATCACGGCATGGTGCCCGGTTCGGCCTGATTATGAACTGCTTTTTGTGGGTTGAGGTTGTAATCTGGCCGGTTAAACTTTTTTCCGATACGCCGTACCGTTAATATGGCGGCTTCGTGCAAACAGGATATGGATTTTCGTAGTGAAACAGCAGCAGATTAAAGACTTCGTGATCCCTGCCCGGCCTGACATTCTGATTCGGCTGGGAGAACTTATACAAAAAGGGGACCCGGGGATTGATGAAGTAGCCGAACTGGTTCGGGCCGATGTGTCGCTGTATGCGAACACGCTGGCGATGATTAATTCGCCGTTC
This sequence comes from Marinobacterium sp., assembly GCA_025800125.1. GTDB lineage: Bacteria > Pseudomonadota > Gammaproteobacteria > Pseudomonadales > Balneatricaceae > Marinobacterium_C. The sequence goes on along the minus strand of JAOXSF010000163.1, from coordinate 5,916 downwards.
TTTGGCTTGCGTCGCAAAGTGACAGCGGTTAATACTGCCGTACGCATTCTGGGGGTGAAGAGAACCCTGCGAATTGTGGAAGTAGCGGCATTGCGTTCAACGCTGGGTAACAGCGAAGAGATGGAGCCTTTCTGGCAGGAAGCCAACCTGGTCGCCACCGTTGCCGGCCAGTTATGTCGGCACTTTGGCTTTATCTCCCGTGATGACGCTTATACGTTGGGCATGATGCACAATTGTGGTGTGCCGCTGATGGTGAAAGAGTGTCCCGGCTTTAACCGTTTCTATCAGGATCATAGCCTGATGGATCCATACGATGTGATGGAACTGGAGAAAGACCTGTTCCATGTAAATCAGTATCGTGTCAGTGCTGAAATTGTCAGTGCCTGGATGATGCCTGACTGCATTGCTCAGGCGATTGACTTGCAGCCTTATTACACCACCATTCTGGCAGACAACAGTTTTGATGAAGAAGTGTGCAGTCTGCTGGCTGTATTGTTGCTGGCAAAAGAATTCAGCCTCAAATTCGCAACCTTATGGGGTTTTGAGGATGACTATCAGCCAGTGCTGGCGATGGACCCGATTCAAGAGCGTCTGGGGCTGACGTCACAGGATCTGGTCAATATTCAGAATGCTGTATTTAACAGTCTGCGTGTGGATGATCGAGGGATCGTACCGCGTTAGTAAACTGAATTACGGATGTTATTCCCTGTTTTGCATCAGTTTGAACGTTATACTGCGCTGCAAATTCATCATCCGTTCCATATCCATTATGCCTTTACCTTTCCGGGCCCGCTTTTGTCGGGCCTTTCGATTTTTGTGCCATAACGCTGGTCTGTTTGTCGGTCAGGCTGGTCTTGTTTTCTCTGTTTACGTTTGCTCTCTTCCTGATGCCGGGTGTCGTCTGATCGTGTTGTTACGGTGGGTTGTTGCGGTGTTTGGATGCCTGATGGTGATTGCGTGTGCTGCAACCCCTGCTCATGCGTCTGCGCCTGCCTGGCCTGCTGCGTTTGAGCGCTATCTGACACAGAATATAGTGCAGGACTTACCGGGCGCCGCTGTAATCATGGTGAACAAGGGGCGTGTTGTCAGGATGAAAACCTGGGGGGTGCGTGAAGCTGGTAAAAAAGCGACTGTGACGGCAGATACTGTTTTCCGGTTGGCTTCGGTCTCGAAAAGCTTTGCGGCGACGGCAGCAGGACTGCAGGTTGAACGTGGAAAGCTGCGTTGGAACAGCCCTGTATTGGAGACCTTGAATGACCCCAATGTGATTTTTAAGCGTGGTGATTATGGTCAACAGCTGACGCTGAGCCATTTGCTGTCACACACCACCGGTTTAATGCCGCAGGCTTATACCAATCTGATTGAAGCGGGTATTCCCTATCAAAAAGTTGTCAAGAGGCTGCGGGAAGTAGATTTTGTCTGTCCTCCCGGACGTTGTTATGGCTATCAGAATGTGGTGTTCAGTCTGGCGGGGGATATGATCGAGAAAACCTCGGGCCAGGCGTACAACACTTTTATGCAGAAAAATCTGCTAACACCGCTGTCGATGATGTCAGCATCATCGGGCTATAAAGCCTTTCTGGCGACAGAGAATCGTGCGACGCCGCATGTGAAAGGGCGCAAGCGCTGGTGGCCTGCGCGGGTGTTACCCACTTATTATCGTGTATCTCCTGCTGCGGGCATCAATGCCAGTATCCGGGATATGGGGCAGTGGCTGAAGGCACAGCTGGGGCTGTATCCACAGGTGCTGTCGTCATCATTGCTGGATCAGGTTCAGGCGCCTCAGGTGCGTAACAGTCGTCGACAATCGCATTTCAAGCCTCATCGTCAGTTAGGAGCCATCTGGTATGGTCGTGGCTGGCGAGTGTTCAACTTTGGCCCTTATCGAAACTTTGTCTACCATGGTGGATGGGTCAAGGGCAGTCGGGCATTGATGTTGCTGAACAGGGAACTTCAGATTGGCATGGTGTTTCTTACTAATGCAGAAACACGCAAAGCACGCAAGGTGCTCTACCGCTTTCTTGAGCTCTACCTGGCGTCACAGCGTGACAAGTAACATGTATGGATGGGTACTGTCAGGCTAATCGTTATCTGTTTTTTCGTGTCAGCGGGCTGAAGGCCTGAGCTGTTGAAAGCTGGCTTACTTGATGAGAGGGGGAGTCATGCAGGAATTAGGATTAATACTGACCGCCATTATTATGTGCAGTCTGCTTACGGCCTTGCTGACACAGTTGCTGGGGCGCTTGCGTGGCAATCGAAACCTTCGGCTTGAAGTTATCTTGCAGGAGCAAAAGGAGTGGCGGGAGCGCATCAGCAAACTGGTTGTGAACTCCCGTCATGCCTTTGATCAGCGTGATACGTTGATGTTTAACCGTATTGGCGCGGAGCTACGTGTTCGTCTTGACCCGACGGATGCAGAGGATGCCCGGATTCTTGCGCTGTGTCGTCAGGTAACGGAATACTGGGATGAAGTGTTGCTGGATGAGCTGCATGACCGCATCGCTTATCGTGTCCACTATGACTGGGACAGGGCAAAGCAGGAAGTATCTTCGGCGTTGTTTTTTCGCTATCTGTTTTTGCTGGTTGCGGTGTTTTATGCCACGGTTTACATCTACCTGGAAGGGCAGCTGGGTATTAACCCTGATTTGCTGGTAGAAGAACTGGGAGCCATGCAGTTACTGATGGGGGGAAGTGGGCTGTTGATTGGTCTCTGGTTAGTGATCAGCTTCCTGGGACGGTTGGATAGTCGTATTCTATCTCCGTTGCTGGGTAACCCTGTGCGTAAACGTTACCGTAAACGGCGTACCAGTAAAGAGCTGGAATCTATGCTGACGGATGTTAAGACTGAAGCTGTTGCTCGTCAGCCGGTTGCCAGCAAAGCAGCGGCCAGCGCCGCAGCTTCACGGCAGAAAGTCTCTGCCCCTGTGCGGCTGACTGAGGTCAAAAAAGAGGCTTGACAACTGTTTCTTTATGGTAATAAATATCTTTCCAGCCCGGTGTGCATGCAGAATATTACCGTCAGCATGATCCATTTTTGATGACCTCAATCTAGCTGATGGCTGTCCAATACTGCTGTCTACCCCTGTTCAGGTTATGCCTCACCTATATAGCTGTTTTAAATCTCTCTTCTTTTTCCTTTGTGGAAACAATCTTGTTCGGCTGCCCCTGCTTGCATCCACAGAGCTATGCAGTATCTTGGCCCAGATTCAGAGTCTGAGTGTGGTGTCTGCACCCGCGGTGCTGGCGTAACCAGAACAAGAAGAGAGCACAAGCATGTTCAAAACCTATACCTTCCCAGAGTTCGACTATGTTCGCTCGGCCGATCAGGACGCGGCCCAACCGGTAAAACATCCGGTAGTAATCGTGGGAGCAGGACCGATGGGGATGACAGCCGCCGTCGACCTGGCGCAGAATGATGTACCTGTCGTTATCCTCGATGATAACAATACTGTCAGCGTGGGGTCCCGTGCTGTCTGTTACGCCAAGCGTTTTCTGGATATATCTGACCGTCTGGGTGTAGGCCAGCGCCTGGTTGATAAAGGTGTGACCTGGAATATCGGTAAAGTATTCCTGGAAGAAGATCACATCTACAGCTTCAACATGCTGCCGGAAGAGCACCACCGTCGTCCAGGTTTTATTAACTTGCAGCAATACTATCTGGAAGAGTACTTTGTTGATCGCATCAGTACGTTGGAAAATGCAGATCTGCGCTGGAAAAACAAGGTCGTGGCAGTTGAGCACCAGGCAGATTCTGTGCTGCTGAGTGTTGAGACGCCGGAAGGCCCCTACCAGCTGGAAGCGTCCTATGTTATTGCCTGTGATGGTGCTAACTCGAAAGTGCGTGCTATGTGTGGTCTGGAATCTAAAGGCCAGATTTTCCAGGATCGCTTCCTGATTGCTGATGTGATCATGGACCCGAAAAAATTCCCACCAGAGCGCTGGTTCTGGTTCAACCCGCCATTCCATGAAGGCCAGTCTACGCTGCTGCACCGTCAGGCTGATAACATATGGCGTATCGACTTCGATCTGGGGTGGGATGCTGACCCTGAAGAAGAGAAAAAGCCAGAGAATATCATCCCACGTGTGAAGGCGTTCCTGGGTGATGATGTTGAGTTTGAACTGGAATGGGCATCTGTTTACACCTTCACCTGTCGTCGGATGGATGAGTTCCGTCAAGAGCGTATCTTCTTTGCCGGTGATGCGGCGCATCAGGTATCCCCGTTCGGCGCCCGTGGTGCTAACTCCGGTATCGAAGATACGGATAACCTGTGCTGGAAACTGAAGATGGTGCTGGAAGGTAAGGCGCCGGAAAATCTGCTGGATAGCTACTCGCCAGAGCGTGCTTTTGCTGCTGATGAGAACATCCTCAACTCTACGCGCAGCACCGACTTTATCACGCCGAAAAATGCTGTCAGCCGGGTATTCCGTGATGCGGTGCTGAATTTGTCCCGCAACTACACGTTTGCGCGTCCACTGGTGAACTCAGGCCGTCTGTCCGTGCCTCCATTCCTGACAGAATCGCCTCTGAATACTGAAGATACGGATGCTTTCAACTGCAAGGTTGTACCAGGTGCGCCTTGTACAGACGGCTCGATTACCCGTAATGGTGAAGACGACTATCTGCTGAGCAATCTGGGTAACCAGTTTAATGGCTTGCTGTTTGTTGAAAGCCATAGCGATCTCAATGCAGACCTGCTACAGGCACTGACGGAACTGGCAGAGCAGGATGTACCCGTAAAAACGTTTGTTGTCGCCAGCCATGATATGGAGCTGAACCTGCCAGAAGGGATCAACATGGTTGTTGACAAGTTCGGTGTGGTGAAAGAACGTCTGGATGCTCAGCGTGGTACTTTCTATCTGACCCGTCCTGATCAGCTGGTAACGGCGCGTATGCGCCAGTTTGATAAAGGCCGTGTTATTGCTGCGCAGAACAAGGCCCTTGGCCAGTAATGAATCACAGGAACGGATAACAGGAGAGACCCATGAGCAAACTGATTATTGAACCGAACCTGCCGCGCCCGGACGACTTCTACCAGCAGCTGACAGACCTGCATCGTGATCTGACAGACGTGCAGAGTGCGGATGTCAATGCCCGCCTGATTCTGCTGCTGAGCAATCATATTGGTGATCAGGATGTGCTGGCTCAGGCGATGCAGATCGCTCGTGAGCATATTCCACAGCAGGACTGAGTTTGTTACGGCAGGACTGACATTGTTCTGTGGTGAACACCCAGCGGCCTGTCTTTGACCGAAATACGCGACAAGCCCCGTACTTCTGGTGCGGGGAAGGATAGCGCGGGAGGCGAAAGCCTCCTTTAATTGAACAGTTTTTTGCTTAATGAATTGCTGAACGGGCAATATAGTGCCTGCCATGATCCATGGCTATCGTTATAATTTGAAACGTGAAACATACAAAGACTTTAAAAGTTCGAGTGCGTGATAAACACCGAAACCTGCTGAATAGCATGGCGCGGAGTGTTAATTTCGTCTGGAACTACATTAACGAATTGGGTCACCGTTCAATCAAAGAGCGCGGTGTGTTTCTGTCTGCCTACGATATTCAAAAATACACACAAGGCGCTCATAAAGAGCTGGGGCTGCACAGCCACACTGTGCAGTGTATCGGTAAAGAGTACGCTACCCGCCGCAAGCAGTTTAAGAAATCCCGACTGAACTGGCGCAAGTCAGGTGGTGTTCGCCGCTCACTGGGCTGGGTGCCGATCAACACCGGCATGGCGAAGTGGAAAAACGGGCAGGTGTACCACAACGGTCACTCTTTCAAGGTCTGGGACAGTTACGACCTGTCGCTGTACAGGTTCAGAACTGCATCTTTCTCTGAAGATGCCCGAGGGCGCTGGTACTTCAATGTTGTGGTTGAAGTCGAGGCCGAAGTGCCTGCTGGGCAGGATCAGATTGG
>JAOXSF010000159.1 GCA_025800125.1 Marinobacterium sp. | reverse complement strand
TCCATGGCTATCGTTATAATTTGAAACGTGAAACATACAAAGACTTTAAAAGTTCGAGTACGTGATAAACACCGAAACCTGCTGAATAGCATGGCGCGGAGTGTTAATTTCGTCTGGAACTACATCAATGAACTGAGTCACCGTTCAATCAAAGAGCGCGGTGTGTTTCTGTCTGCCTACGATATTCAAAAGTACACACAAGGCGCTCAAAAGGAACTGGGGCTGCACAGCCACACTGTGCAGTGCATCGGTAAAGAGTACGCCACCCGCCGCAAGAAGTTTAAGAAATCCCGACTGAACTGGCGCAAGTCAGGTGGCGCTCGTCGTTCACTGGGCTGGGTGCCGATCAACACCGGCATGGCGAAGTGGAAAAACGGGCAGGTGTACCACAACGGTCATTATTTCAAGGTCTGGGACAGTTACGACCTGTCGCTGTACAGGTTCAGAACTGCATCTTTCTCTGAAGATGCCCGAGGGCGCTGGTACTTCAATGTTGTGGTTGAAGTCGAGGCCGAAGTGCCTGCTGGGCAGGATCAGATTGG
>JAOXSF010000132.1 GCA_025800125.1 Marinobacterium sp. | reverse complement strand
GTGGCCTAGGACACCGCCCTTTCACGGCGGTAACAGGGGTTCGAACCCCCTATGGGACGCCACGCGGGAATAGCTCAGTTGGTAGAGCGCAACCTTGCCAAGGTTGAGGTCGCCGGTTCGAACCCGGTTTCCCGCTCCAGTTTCTGTCTGAAACTGGCTCACAATGTTTATTTTCGCAACACTTCTAATTTTATATCGTATGTTTGTTTCAGGCGTCCCGGTTTGCCACCGCTGTCTGCTTCTGTTATGTATCTATGGTTCTGCCTACTAATGCCTTTGCTGCTGGTAATGATCTCTGTGTGAATGGCTGACAGGTGTCAACTGGTATGTGTTGGCAGGAAAATATACGCAGTTAAATATGCAGATAGAAGCTTTGGTGAATTGAATGGTAAAAAGCTTTGGTGAATGGTAATTTGGTGAATGGTAAAAAGCCTGACAGTGGTTCTGCCAGGCCCAGATTCAGATGTGCGGTAGAGTGTCAGTTCAGGCTGAAGTGTTTGCCCAGCAGGGCGTGGTAGAAGTCACGGTCTGATAGCATACCCACCAGGTTCTGTTCTTCTTTCAGTAGTACCGGCTGGCCAGTACGATAACGAATTCCAATTGCATCGCGCATCGAAATTTCCGGGCTGGCCATGACCAGACTGCCTTCTGACAGCTGGTCAATATCATCTCCTTCCTGCCAGTCATGCAGCGTCAATGTGGTCTGCTGACGACGAGCCTCCACCACCTGGCCGCTTTCATCGGTGCGAATACGGGTATCCTCATGAGCATTCAGTACCAGCATGCCGTCAAGGCTGTCCAGCTGGCTTATGTTCGTCATCAGCGAGCGGCCGCGCAAAACATTCAGCGGGTTGGTGTGGGCAACAAAATCTTCCACGTAAGCATTGGCCGGGTTCAGCACAATTTCTTCCGGGCGGCCATGCTGGATGATTTGTGCTGACTCCATGATGGCAATATGACTACCAATTTTCAGGGCTTCGTCCAGATCATGGCTGACAAACAGGATGGTTTTATTCAGGCGTTGCTGTAACTCGATCAGCTCATCCTGCAACTGGCTACGGATCAAAGGATCCAGTGCTGAGAACGGCTCGTCCATCAGCAGAATGTCACTGTCCATGGTAAAAGCGCGCGCCAGACCAACGCGTTGCTGCATACCGCCGGATAGCTCATGGGGCAGCTTGTCATGCCACTGAGCCAGGCCAACCATTTCCAGCTTTTCCATCGCTCGGCGGTGACGCTCAACTTTGCTGATACCCTGCATTTCCAGGCCAAAAGCAACATTATCCAGCACATTCAACCATGGCATCAGGGCGAATTTCTGAAATACCATTGAGATGCGGTTGCTGCGCAGGTGGCGTAGTGTTGTGGCGTTACAGTTTGCCAGGTCAACCATACGGTCGCCATCGCGGACTTCCAGGCTGCCACGGCTGATGGGGTTCAGGCCGTTAACAGCGCGCAACAGACTTGACTTGCCTGAGCCAGACAACCCCATCAGTACGCATATTTCGCCCTGATGAACCTCCAGATTGGCGTTATGCACACCAACGGTATCACCGGTTTCGTCAATGATATCCTGACGGCTTTTACCCTGGTCCAGTAGCGCCAGGGCGCGTGCGCTGTTATTGCCAAATACTACATCAAGATTACGAATTCTGACCGCTGGCATACTCAGGCCTCCTCTCGACTGCCGGGTGTTTTACAGATGCGGTCAAGCATGATGGCAACCAGTACGATAGCCAGTCCCGCTTCAAAGCCCTGGGAAATATTTACGGTATTCAGCGCACGGATAACGGGTTTGCCCAAGCCGTCAGCGCCTACCAACGCAGCGATAACAACCATTGACAGCGACAGCATGATGCACTGGGTAACGCCCGCCATAATATTTGGCATAGCGGCGGGTAATTCGACTTTATACAGCAGCTTGAAAGGTGTGGCACCAAAAGCGCGACCTGCTTCCAGCAGCTCTTCCGGTACGCGGCTGATCCCCAGATATGTCAGGCGAATAGGTGCTGCAATTGCAAAGATAATGGTGGAGATCAGTCCAGGCACTACGCCCAGGCCAAACAGTACCAGTGTTGGAATCAGGTAAACGAAGGTCGGAATGGTCTGCATCAAATCAAGAATTGGCCGTAGCAGGGTGTAAAGCCATGGGCGATGGGCTGCAAGGATGCCAATCGGGATACCGATCATAATCGACAATGAAGTGGCGGCCAGTACCAGCACCAGTGTTTCAATCATCTCCTGCCAGTAACCCAGGTTCATAATCAGTAACAATGACGCAACAACGAAGGCCGCTAGTCCAACGCTGCGGTGCAGTCCCCAGGCAATGGCTGCGATAGCGGCCATAATCAGTGCCGGTGGGCTCCACAATAATAGATCAACGATGGTCAGAATCAGTGACTCCAGTGTCCAGGCGATAGCGTCAAAAAAACCGGCTGCATTCAGAGTCAGCCAGTCAACGAAGGCTTCCATCCAGTCGCCCAGCGGAAGTTTGTGTTCAGTCAGCCAGTCCATAAATTTCTCAGCATGATGTTGTTATAGAAACACCCCGGCTGATATAGCCGGGGGAGCAGGGCGGGGTGAGTCGCTGATTTACAGGCCCAGATGGCTGCGCACAGCTGCAACGGCATTACCACCATCGCGGGTGGTTACACCTTCCAGCCAGCTGTCCAGTACCTGGGGATTACGTTTGAGCCAGTTAAGTGCGGCTTTCTGAGGTTGCTGTCCATCATCCAGGATAGCGCCCATTATTTCGTTTTCCATTTCCAGGCTGAAGCTGAGGTTCTTCAGTAAACGGCCCATGTTTGGACACTCGCTGCTGTAGTTCTGACGGGTGTTGGTCATTACATTGGCGCCGCCGTAGTTCGGGCCAAAGTAATCATCACCACCCGCAAGGTAGCGCATGTCGATGTTGGCGTTCATCGGGTGTGGTGCCCAGCCCAGGAAAACCACCCACTGTTCACGTTTGGCAGAGCGGCTGACCTGCGAAATCATGCCCGCTTCGGATGACTCCACCAGTTTGAAACTCTTCAGGCCAAAGGCGTTCTTGTCGATCATGTCTTGAATCAGGCGGTTACCATCATTGCCCGGCTCAATGCCATAGATACGGCCTTTGAACTTGCGTTTGTACTCAGCAATGTCAGCAAAGTTTTTGACGCCTGCATCGTAGACATATTCTGGCACCGCCAGAGTGTATTTAGCCCCTTCCAGGTTGGCGCGAATAGTTTCTACCGTCCCTGCTGCGCGATACCTGGCGATGTCGCCTTCCATGGTTGGCATCCAGTTGCCCAGGAAGACATCAATATCACCATTGGCCATGGAGCTGTAAGTAACCGGTACAGACAGCAGTTGAGTGCTTGGTTTGTAGCCCAGGGCACTGACAACTTCGCTGGTAACGGCAGTCGTGGCGGTAATGTCGGTCCAGCCAACGTCGGAGAAACGCACTTTTTCACATTGGGCCGCAGAAACGCTGAAGGCACTCAGGCCAAGAGCCAGCGCCAGGCCGGTGCTCAGTACAGGGCGCAGAGCGCTGGTCATATGCGAGGGTGTTTCAGGGTTTGAGAGAAACATCATGGTTGTCCTTCCGGTTATGGTTCTTGTTATGGGTGTAGAAGCGAGAGTCGCCCACGCTCTGACAGCGCGGGCCGGTTATGTCTTACTATCGCTGCCAGGCGCTTATCACTTCACTGCCTGACAGCCCAAAAACTACTGGGGGCGCTCGGCTTCTCCGTTACGCTGGCGCTGTTGCCAGTCCGGGGCAATCCATACATCAACCTCTGCCGCAGGCAGTAGTGCATTGTCCAGAATCTGATCAGCTGCTTTCTCGGCCACCATGATCGTTGGCGCGTTCAGGTTGCCATTGGTGATGGTCGGAAAGATGGAGGAGTCGACTACGCGTAGCGCATTAATGCCGCGCACCCGGCACTCACTGTCCAGCACTGCCATTGGGTCGTCATCTGCACCCATTTTGCAGGAGCAGGACGGATGGTAAGCGCTTTCTACGTTGTTGCGTACCCAGACGTCGATCTCTTCATCGCTCTGTACATTTATGCCTGGCTGAATCTCATCGCCACGGAAGCTGTCCATCGCAGGCTGGTTGAGAATTTCACGGGTCAGACGGATACAGTCGCGCCAGTCCTGACGGTCCTGGTCGGTACTGATGTAATTGAATTTGATGGCCGGTTTTACTTCCGGGTCTGCACTGGTAATCCAGACCTTACCGCGGCTTTCCGGTTTGTTGGGCCCTACATGCACCTGGAAACCGTGACCATCAAAGGCGGCCTGGCCATCATAGCGCATGGCCGCGGGCAGGAAGTGATATTGAATGTTTGGCCACTCCAGACCGGCACGGGAGCGAATAAAAGCGCAGGACTCAAAGTGGTTAGTAGCGCCCAGTCCGTCTTTGAACAGCATCCAGCGGGTGCCGATCAGGCCTTTGCTGATCAGCCCCAGCTTGCTGTTGAGGGTAATCGGCTGCTGGCAGTGAAACTGGAAGTACACTTCCAGATGGTCTTGCAGGTTTTCGCCCACGCCGGGCAGGTTTTTCACCAGCTCAACACCCGCGTTTTTCAGCACATCGGCCGGGCCGATACCCGAAAGTTGCAGCAGTTGTGGTGAGCCAATGGAGCCCGCACTGAGAATAACTTCTTTGCTGGCGATGGCCTGTTCAATGTTCCCGTTGCGTTTGTACTCAATGCCAGTGGCTTGCTGGCCTTCCAGCAGGATGCGGCGGCTCTGAGCACCGGTCAGCAGGGTCAAGTTGTTGCGTTTCAACGCTCGACGCAGATAAGCGTTGCTGGTTGAAGCGCGGACACCGCCATCTACTGTCATATGCATCGGGCCGAAACCTTCCTGCTGGTAACCGTTGTAGTCTGCGGTTTCCGGGTAGCCCGCTTCCCGCCCGGCGTCAATAAAGGCCTGGTAAAGTGGGTTCAGTTTCATGCCGTTACCGTTGCAGGTGCCTACCGGGCCATCGCTGCCACGGTAGTCATCGCTGCCGCCTTCCCAGTTTTCGGCACGACGGAAGTAGGGCAGACAGTCCTGATAACTCCAGCCTTCAGCACCGTGCTGCTGCCATTCATCGAAGTCACGGGCATGGCCGCGTACATACACCATACCGTTGATGGATGAACTGCCACCAAGTACCTTGCCACGAGGGCAATGCAGTTTACGGTTATCAATACCGTCCTCTGCCAGGGTTTCAAACTGCCAAGCGTATTTTTCTGTGTTCATTGGGTAGGACAGAGCCGTTGGCATCTGAATAAAGATGCTGCGGTCGCTACCACCCGCTTCCAGTAACAGTACCTGGTGTTCGCCACTGGCGCTCAGTCGGTCGGCCAGTACGCAGCCTGCAGAGCCAGCGCCGACAATGATGTAATCGTATTGTTGAGTCATCTGCGGTGTTCCTTAATATGCGCTGTGCAACAGATTGCACACTCAGTTAGCGGCCGGGTACGGGTTTTCCAGTTCACCCAGTTCTACCAGTACACTTTTGGTTCGGGTGTAGTGGTTCAGGGTTTCAATACCATTTTCACGGCCAATACCGGACTGTTTGTAACCGCCCACCGGCATTTCGGCGGGGGATGCTCCCCAGTTATTGATCCAGCAAATACCTGCCTGCAACTGGGCAATTACCCGGTGGCCACGGGCCAGGTCCGTCGTAAAGACGCCGGCCGCCAGGCCATAATCGGTGGCATTGGCGCGGGCGATTACTTCATCTTCATCACTGAAGCGCAGTACTGACATCACCGGGCCGAAGATCTCATCAGTAACATTGGGCATCTCATCGTTGCAGTCTGCGAAGATGGTTGGTAGCACAAAATTGCCTGTTTCCAGTCCGTTTTCAGTGGCCTGTCGGCCCCCGCAGACCAGCCGGGCACCGGCCTGCTGAGCCGCTTCGATATAGCCCAGCACTTTCTCCATGTGGTTACGGGAGATCAGCGCACCCAGCTGGGTTTTCGGGTCGGTCGGATCACCAACGGTCATCTGCTCAGTGATGATGCGGGCCTTTTCGATAAAGGCGTCATAGACGCTATCCTGGACAAACACCCGTGTGCCATTGGTGCAAACTTCGCCCTGAGTGTAGAAGTTGGCCAGCAGTGCGCCATGTACTGCACTGTCCAGTTTTGCATCATCAAAAACGATCAGCGGTGATTTGCCACCCAGTTCCATGGTGACCTCTTTCAGACTACCAGCAGCATCTGCCATTACTTTCTTGCCGGTGCCGCATTCACCGGTAAATGAGACTTTAGCGATCTCCGGGTGGCGAGACAGCATCTGGCCGACGCGATAATCACCCTGTACCACATTGAAGACACCGTCTGGCATACCGGCCTGGGTGAAAATTTCCGCCAGCTTGATTGCCCCTGTTGGCGTTTCTTCTGAAGGTTTGAAAATCATGACATTACCGGCTGCCAGTGCAGGGCCTGCTTTCCACATGGCGATCTGGATCGGGTAGTTCCAGGCGCCGATGCCTGCGCAGATGCCCAGCGGCTCGCGGCGGCTGTAGAAGAAGCTGCTGCCCCCCAGGTCCTGATGCTGGCCGTGCAGGCTGGCTGCTAGCCCGGCGTAGAACTCAATTACATCCGCACCGGTAACAATGTCGACGCAGTCCGCTTCCTGAATCGGTTTACCGGTATCCAGTACTTCAATCATCGCCAGTTCATCGTTACGCTCGCGAAGCAGGGCAACCGCTTTATGCATGATGCGGCCCCGTTCAGCGCCACTCATGGCAGACCAGGTCGCAAAGCCCGTTCTGGCTGAGGCGATGGCGGCATCAACATCGGCCTGACTGGCCTGTTGCACCTGGGCCAGTTCTTCGCCGGTTGCCGGGTTGATATTGCTGAATGTTTCGCCTGAAGTGGCGTCGCGGCGCTGGCCGTGAATATAAAGTGCAGTCTGTTGCATGGTCAGTGTTCCTGATGACGAGGGCCAGCCTCGGTAGTCAGCGGGGTTGATGATGTACAAGAATCGGAGGTTGTACAGAGTGTTGTCTGTGTCTGTGTCTGTGTCTGTGTCTGTGTCTGTATCTGTGTCTGTAACAGCTGTTGATGGCGCTGAAATAGCGCCACGGGCAACTGGTGTTGCAGGTAGTCGGTAATAATGCGCTGGGCCAGCTGGCTGTTAATCCCTTCCGGGGTCAGTGCGCCACGTAGCCATATACCGTCAATCAGCGCGGCAATGGCCAGCGCAACAAAGTTTGCCTGGTCAGTGGGCAATGCCCGTTTAAGTTCCAGTCGCAGGTGTGACAGCAGTCGCCTTTCATTTACCCGTTGTAGACGGAACAGTTGTGGCTTGTGCATCGCCTGAGACCAGAACGCCAGCCAGGTGGTGACCACTGTACGGTCGAGCTGACGCGGGTCAAAATTACCGCCAACAATGGCTTTCAGTCGACCGACTACATCATCCGGATGGGCTTGTGACAGACGTTGCTGCACACCTTCCGACAACTGGCGAAGGATGGTGCGCATCGTTGCTTCCAGTAGCCCGTCTTTACCGCCGAAATAATGGTTGATGATGCCAGGTGAAACACCGGCTGCGCGGCTGATCAGTGCTGTGCTGGCACCTTGCAGGCCAACCTCCGCAATCACTTCCATAGCCGCCTGTATTAGCTGTGGGCGACGGATCTCGTCCATTCCGACTTTGGGCATGACGGGTACCGTTTTTATTAATTAACCGTTTAATTAAAAATAGAGTGCCCTGGAAATTGTTTAGAGTCAAAAGCAATATTAGTGTTAGCAGGTGATAAGCCCGCAAAAATCTGCCAGTCCGGAGCTACCGTGCTGACAAAAATTAATGGAAGTGTCGTGAATGGGCAGGTTGAAAATCAGTTAATTATGGCCTAATAAGGCTTAACTTCGGTTATTTTTCAGACTTTTAGCTCTGCAAACGAATTTTTCTATGCGATAGATTGCAATATCAGGCAGGTTCGATAACGACATATATTGTTTCTGGCTGGAAGGATTTCTGGCTGATAATTTTCTTTGCCGTCGCATTTGAGGCTTCCACGCTTATGATCTTCGTGCATAAAAAAGCCCGCAACTGCGGGCTTCAAGTCATGCTGTATCAGAGGTTAGCTGGACAATGTTTAACCCTGAAACTTTTCTGCAAGTAGCTGGGCAACATCTGCCAGTGCTACCTCGGTTTTATCAGCATCGCGACGGCCTTTGTACTCGACAGTGCCTTCTTTCAGGCCACGGTCAGACAGGACAATTCGGTGCGGAATACCCATCAGTTCCATGTCTGCGAACTTGACGCCAGGGCTGACTTTAGCGCGATCATCCAGAATGACATCGTAACCGGCGGCGGTCAGTTCATTGTACAGGCGCTCAGACTCGTTACGAACCTCTTCTGATTTCTCGTACTTCAGCGCAACGATGGCAACGGTAAATGGTGCCAGGCCTTCAGACCAGATAATGCCGCGATCATCATGATTCTGTTCAATAGCCGCTGCAACCACACGGGTAACACCGATACCGTAGCAACCCATATCCATGGTGACCGCTTTGCCGTTCTCATCCAGCACAGTAGCGTTCATCGCTTCTGCGTATTTCTTACCCAGCTGGAAGATATGGCCGACTTCGATACCACGTTTGATATGCAGGGTGCCGTTACCACATGGGCTCGGGTCGCCTGCGACAACATTACGAATGTCCGCCACTTCTGGCAGTGGCAGGTCACGTTCCCAGTTGATACCGAAGTAGTGTTTGCCGTCTATGTTGGCACCCGCGCCGAAATCAGCAGCGTGGGCAACAGCACGGTCAACAATGACCGGAATCGGCATATTCACAGGGCCCAGTGAGCCAGCTCCGGCACCAATGACAGGACGGAATTCATCTTCAGTGGCCATTTGCAGTGGTTCGGCTACCTGTGGCAGTTTCTCCGCTTTGATCTCGTTCAGTTCGTGATCACCGCGTACCAACAGGGCAACGAAATCAGCTTCGCACGCTTGTGATGCACGTACGATCAGAGTTTTAACGGTTTTTTCGATTGGTAGATTGTGCTGCTCAACCAGCTCGGCGATGGTTTTGGCGTTGGGGGTATCAACCAGCGTCATTTCCTGAGTGGGTGCTGCACGTTCACCTGCCGGTGCCAGTGCTTCTGCCTTTTCTATATTAGCGGCGTAGTCGCTGCTGTCAGAGAAAGCAATGTCGTCTTCACCAGAGGACGCCAGGACATGGAATTCGTGGGAGCTGGCACCACCAATAGAGCCGTTATCCGCCAGTACCGGACGGTAGTCCAGGCCCAGGCGATCAAACACATTACAGTACGCCTTGTGCATGGCGTCGTAGGTTTCCTGCAAGGAGTCCAGGCTGGTGTGGAAGGAGTAGGCGTCCTTCATGATGAATTCGCGGGAGCGCATAACACCAAAACGCGGGCGGATCTCGTCGCGGAACTTGGTCTGAATCTGGTAGAAGTTACAAGGTAGCTGCTTGTAGCTCTGAATCTCGTTACGCACCAGATCAGTGATGACCTCTTCGTGAGTCGGGCCCACGCAGAATTCGCGGTTATGGCGGTCGTTCAGACGCAGCAGCTCTGGGCCGTACTGCTCCCAGCGGCCAGACTCCTGCCACAGTTCAGCGGGCTGAACGGCTGGCATCAGCACTTCCTGAGCACCGGCTTTGTCCATTTCTTCACGGACAATTTTTTCAACCTTGCGCAGTGTACGCAGGCCCATCGGCAGCCAGGTGTACAGACCGGAGGCCAGTTTACGAATCATACCGGCACGCAGCATCAGCTGGTGGCTGATTACTTCAGCGTCGGCCGGGGTCTCTTTCAGGGTGGCAATCAGGTATTGGCTTGCTCGCATAAGTCCTTGTACCCGCAGATAGGAATGTTAAATGACGGGGTATTTTAGGCCTGAGTAGCAAGGGGAACAAGGGAACGGGCAAACAAGCGACCATAAATGCTGTAAAGCAAGATGTAGCAGCCAGCAGCGCGGGTGCTATTTCGGCCTGCGGCTGCCATTATTTGGCCCGTTACCGGCGTTATTCTGATGCGTACCTGACGGTCAGGCGGTCTCGGCCAGACAGGCTGTTGAGTTGGCCGTTTCGTTGTCAGTGGTTTCGGCTTGCGTGTCCTGAGCTTCAACAAAGCGTTGTAGCTGGTCAAGCTGGGTTTCGTTGAATACCGGTATACCAGAACGGATTAGCTCGGCAGCGGCAGCGCCACTGCCCGGCACCAGGGTGCCATCAAAGTTGCCATCGTAGATCTGATCATTACCGCAGGAAGGGCTACGGGCTTTCATTAGCGCGCAGCAGATATTGTGTGCTTCGGCCAGTTCCAGTGTCAGCTCTGCGCCCAGCAAAAACTGTGGTGTCACATCTTCGCCTTCACGGGTGGTGATCAGAATTGGAAATTGAGACTGGGTTTCGGCAGCGGGGCGTGGGGTTGGCAGGCCGCCAGCAACCTCAGGGCAAACAGACACCAGCCGTCCCTGCTGTTGCCAGTGCTGGATAATGGGGTGGCCCATGATGCTGTTGTTGTTGCCATCGTAGCGTACGGGCTTACCGTACAGGCATGCGCTGATCAGAATCTTTTTCATAGTTTTGAATAGTCGTTCTGAATAATAGTCGTTATTTTAAGCAGTTGTTATAAGCACCGGTTATAGCAACGTGTTGTGTGGCCTGGTATTGCTAATGGCCCGTGTCGCTTTGCTTTATTGCGACCTGCTATATGTGACTGCTGACGGAGTGGGTTGCGCGGCTATTCTAGTTCCGGCACATGGTGGCGCAAGCCGAAAAAGTCGCAATTATGATCTGGCACAGCGCCGTGGCAGGTTTACACGACCCCCTCATCAACTTTGGTTTCAGAAGCAGGTGCAGCATAACGATATTTTGGGTGCTACAGACTGCTTTACGTTAACGTCAACGGAAAAATCCGGTTTACCTTGGCCCTGCTTTACGGTAATAATTTGGGAATACCCTTATAGGAGTTTCCCTTATGGATCTGTCACTGACTGAAGAACAAAGCCTTATTCAGGAAACCGCCCGTCGGTTTGCCGAGTCTGAACTGGCCCCATTGGCGGCGGCTATTGATGAAAATGCTGACCACGCTCAGGTGGTGCGCAACTGTCAGCAGCTGGCAGAGCTGGGGTTCATGGGGCTTAACATCAGCGGTGAATATGGCGGGACTGAAGCCGGGACTGTGGCATTCAGCCTGGCGGTGACCGAGATTGCCCGTGGCTGCGCTTCCACCGCAGTATCCATGTCTGTGACTAACATGGTGGCTGAAGTGATTCAGGCCAAAGGCACCGAAGAACAGAAAAATACCTACCTGCCACGTATCTGTAGCGGCGAATACGCTGCTGGCAGTTTCTGCCTGACTGAAGCAGGTGCTGGCTCTGACCCGGCTTCCATGCGCACCCGTGCGACAGCCACTGAAGGCGGCTGGTTGCTCAACGGTACTAAACAGTGGATTACCAGCGCCGAGTTTGCCGGTGTGTTTGTGGTCTGGGCGGTGACTGACCCGGATGCGGCTAAAGGTAAAGGCATCACCTGTTTTCTGGTGCCTGCTGATGCAGCGGGCATCACGGTTGGCCCAGCAGAGCACAAGATGGGCCAGTGTGGTTCTGCCACCAATGAAGTTCATTTTGCCGATGTCAAAGTGACGCCGGACGCTATTCTGGGTGAGCTGAACGATGGGTTTCGTCTGGCAGTGGCCGAGCTGGCCGGTGGCCGTATCGGTATTGGCTCACTGGCGCTGGGCATTGGCCAGGCAGCGATGGACTACGCCACTCAATACATTCAGGAACGTAAACAGTTTGGTAAGCCATTGGCGAACTTCCAGGGCTTGCAGTGGATGCTGGCCGACCGCTACACCGAGCTGGAAGCTGCTCGTCTGTTGCTGATGAATGCCGCTGACCTGAAGCAGCGTGGCAAACCCTTTGCCAAAGAAGCATCAATGGCCAAGGTCTTTGCCAGCGAGAAAGCTAACCAGGCTTGTTACAGCGCGCTGCAAATGTTAGGCGGCTATGGCTACATGACGGAATACCCACTGGAACGTATGAGCCGCGACGTGCGTATTACCTCAATCTACGAAGGCACATCAGAGGTTCAGCGTCTGATTATTGCCCGTGAAATCCTGCGCGAGCAGGCGATCTGATCAGAATTGTAATGGCCCCGGAGTGGGCCATGTTTATGGCTGGCCGCGACAGCGGTCAGATGCAGGGAAGGGTTGTGTCGGCCGTATCAGGCCAGGCCAGTCAGGCCAGACACGGTTGGCAACTGCATCCATGGAAAGAATAACAACGATAAGGCACGAGAGATAAACCATGACTATCGAAAACTACTCGCAGTTTATGGATAACTTTGATCAGAAAATGATTGAAGACAGACTGATCGGTTCTCTGGAAGGCGGTTTCAACGCCTGTGAAGAGATTTGTGACCGCTGGGCGGAAGACCCGACCCGCCTGGGTTTACGTTACGAAGGTGTAGAGCGTGATGCCTCTGACCACACCTTTGCCGAGTTGCAGAAGCGTTCTGCACAGTTTGCCAACTATCTGACTTCCATGGGCATTGGTCGTGGTGACCGTGTTGCAGCGCTGTTGCCACGTACCCCTGAACTGATGGTAGTAATTCTGGGTACGTTGCGTGCCGGTGCGGTGTATCAGCCGCTGTTTACCGCGTTTGGCCCGGGTGCCATCGAATACCGCCTGGGTACTGCCGGTACCAAACTGGTACTGACAGATGCCGCTAACCGCTTCAAACTGGATGATGTGAAAGATTGCCCACCTACAGTACTGGTAGGGCGCGACGGTGCGGGCAGTGCCTACCAGAACGATACCGATTTCGAAGAGATGATGGCGCAGCAGTCTGACGAGTTTACGCCGGTACGTGTCGGTGCTGACGAGCCCATGCTGCAGATGTTTACTTCCGGTACAGTGGGTAAAGCGAAAGGTGTCGCAGTGCCGGTACGCGCGTTGATGTCTTTCTACGTTTACATGCGCTATGCCATCGGCCTGCGCCCAGAAGATAAATACTGGAACGTGGCTGATCCGGGCTGGGCGTACGGCCTGTACTACGCCGTGGTTGGCCCGATGTTGCTGGGTAATACGACGCACTTTAACGAGCACGGCTTTACCCCGGATTCCACCTACATGATGCTGAAAAAATATGGCATCACCAATCTGGCAGCAGCACCAACGGCTTACCGTATGCTGATGGCACACGACGATATTCTGTCTGACGATGACTGTTTTGATCTGCGGGCTGCCAGCTCTGCGGGTGAAGCACTGAACCCGGAAGTTATCAACTGGGTTGATAAGCGTCTGGGCTGTCCGGTCATGGACCACTACGGCCAGACCGAAACCGGCATGACCGCCTGTAACCACCATGATCTGCAACAGGATATTGTCCGTGTTGGCTCCATGGGCTTCTCGATGCCTGGCCACCGCGTGGTTGCGGTAGACGCTGAATTTAATGAGATCAGCGAGGGTGAAACCGGTCAACTGGCGGTTGATGTTGACAATTCACCGCTGTTCTTCTTCCAGGGTTACACCTGGAATGAGAAAGACCCGTTCCAGGGCAAATACTACCTGACCGGTGATGTGGTAATCAGCCACGGTGATGGCAGCTACTCCTTCGCGGGCCGTGATGACGACATCATTACCACTGCGGGCTATCGTGTTGGCCCAGCTGATGTAGAAAGCACCCTGCTGGAGCATGATGCTGTGGCGGAGTCCGGCGTTGTTGGTAAACCCGACCCGGAACGCGGCTCTGTAATCAAGGCGTATGTGGTGCTCAAAGGTATGGCAGAGCCATCTGAAGAGCTGGCCGATGAGCTGAAAACATTCGTCCGCAAGCGCTTGTCTACCCATGCTTTCCCGCGCCAGATCGAGTTTGTGCAGGAACTGCCGAAGACGCCTAGTGGCAAAATTCAGCGCTTTATCCTGCGTAACCAGGCCCGTGAAGAGGTAGAACAGGGCCAGGTGTAATCTGAGACTTAGCATAATGGGGGAGCTTGCTCCCCCGTTTTTTTATCTGCTGTTTTTGTAAGTCTGACCTTGAACAAACCGTCCCAGGGGTAACTGATAACCCTGAGCCAGGATTCGAAAAAAATAATAATGGAGTCCGTTATGACAGGTTCTATCACTGATTCACAAACGCCGTCTGACATACAGACGCCAATGGGCTCTGACAGCTGGCAAAGTCAGAACCCGGACTGGCGTGCAGAAGTCGAACGGGTTTTTTACGATGCGCCGTTTATTCAATCACTGGGCGCAGAGATGCTGGACGTATCACCAGGCTATTGCCGTAGCCGCATTATGCTGGATGCGCATCACCTGCAACAGGATGGTTATGTGCATGCCGGTGTGCAGGCCACACTGGCCGACCACACCGCAGGCACCGCCGCCGCTGCACTTTTACCTGCCGGTCATATTGTGCTGACCGCTGAATTCAAAATTAATCTGCTACGGGCCGCCAAAGGTCAGCAACTGATCGCAGAAGGGCGAGTGCTGAAACCGGGCAATATGCTGACCATCGCTGAAACTGAAGTGTTTGTTGAAGGTGATAAGCGCCAGCTGGTGGCCAAAGCAACGGTGACACTGGCTAACGTGGCCTGCTGAGCTCAACGTAACATACCGAGTTCAACGTGAAATACTGCAAAACAGGGTGATGCGATGACGGTTCAAGTAATGACATTTGCAGAAATGCAGCGATTTCTGGCCACAGAATTTCCCCAGGGCGCACAGTATGGTGAGCTGCTGGAGTTGGGCGCTGGTAGCGCACTGATGAAATTGCCAGTACAGGATGGCCACCTGCGACCCGGAGGGACGGTATCTGGCCCCAGTATGATGGGGTTGGCTGATGTGGCATTTTATGCTGCATTACTCAGTGTCATCGGCCCGGTGCCGCTGGCGGTAACAACCAACCTGAATATCAATTTTCTGCGCCGTCCTGCCGCTGATGCAGATTTGCTGGCCCGTGCCAGCACGCTGAAAGTAGGGCGTCGGCTGGGCGTTGGTGAGGTATATCTGTTTTCTGAAGGCAACGAAGATGACCCGGTTGCCCATGCAACGCTGACATACTCGATTCCTTCGTCCTGACCCTTCCTTCATCCCGACCCGGAGTATGAATATGACCATGGAATGGAACACCCGGCTGCTGACGCTGGTCGACGGCACCTGTATTAATTGTCTGCACGGTACTTATATAGATGAGCGCAGTACAGATATAGGCGAGCGCAGTGCAGATATATGTGATAGCAGTGCAGATATAGGCGAGCACGGTACAGATATATACAGGCGCAATGCAGATGCCCGTGACGCCAGCACAGCCCGACGCCCCACACTGGTGCTGCTGCATGAAGCGCTGGGTTGCCTGGCAATGTGGAAACAGTTTCCGCAGCGGCTGGCAGAACGTACCGGTTGTGATGTTTTCCTGTATGAACGCCGTGGTTACGGTGCCTCAACGCCAATTACGTTGCCAAGGCCGGATACGTATCTGGTTGACGAGGGGCGCGACTGGCTAAGGCCGATTCTGGATGCCGCCGGGCTGGAGCAGGTGGTGCTGATTGGTCACAGCGATGGCGGCTCGGTGGCGCTGGTAGGTGCTGCAACATGTGCTGACCGTGTACGGGGGCTGGTTACCATGGCGGCCCATATCTATGTCGACCACCTTACCAGCGCTGGCATTGAAGAGGCGGTACACCGCTATCACAATACCGACCTGTCGCGACGGCTGGAGCGCTACCTGGGTGGACGGACTGAAACCATTTTCCGTGCCTGGTATGAGACCTGGCAGCGGCCAAGCTTTCGCGCCGGGCTTGATCTTACCCCCTGGTTGGCAGATATACGTTGCCCTGCGCTGATTATGCAGGGGCGTGATGATCAGTATGGCGTTGCCTCGCAGGTGACAGACATCTGTGCCGGTATTGGCAGCCATGCCCAGCCGCTACTGCTGGATGACTGTGGCCATGTGCCCCACCTGGAAGCAGAGGCCGCCACCCTGGCAGCCATTGATCAGTTTCTTCGGCCAGTGTTGCTATCGCTGTGATTGAGGCAGCTGTTATGCGGCATATTCAGTCCAGTCGGGCGGCCTGATGTACCAGGTCTGGCAGGCTGTCAGCCTGCATCTTGCTCATTACTCTGGAGCGATGCACTTCCACTGTTTTCGGGCTGATGCCCAGTGCTTCAGCAATTTCACGGTTGGCCTTACCGGAAACAACCAGTGTCATCACCTCTTTTTCCCGGCGGCTGAGTAGCTGATAACGGCTGCGGGCCTGGCGGGCCAGCTGGAAAGTGTCAGCCTGGCTGCGGGCGGTATCCAGTGCTTTGGCCACCAGTTGCAGCAGCACCTCATCATCAAAAGGCTTTTCAATAAAGTCCAATGCGCCATTTTTCATTGCGCTGACCGCCATCGGAATATCACCGTGGCCAGAGATCACAATAATTGGCAGGCTGATGCCCCGGTCACTCATCATCTGTTGCAGTGCCAGGCCATTAATTTCAGGCATACGTACATCCAGCAGCATACAGCCAGGGGTGCCGTCGTAGTTATCCAGAAACTGCTGGGCGGAATTGAACGTCACCACCCGCAGGTTATCCGACTCCAGCAACCACTGCATGGAGTCACGGAAATCGTCGTCATCGTCGACAATGAAAACTGTATCTGTCACGTTTTTTACCTTGTGTGTTCTGCATCGTTTATTCTGCATCTGGCAATGTCTGCGGACGTTGCTGCTGTGCAGATTGTTATAACGCCCGGTGCTGGGCGCCTGGCTGTTACAGGGCTTTGCCCTGTACAACCTGATTCTTTCTAAGCCGGTTTCTCTGCCTGCCTCGACTTGCCTCTAGTTGCCTATTTGTCACGAATCGGCAGTTTCAGATGGAAGCGGGTGCCGGTTTCGCCGTCGCTGTCAGCCCATAGCTGGCCACCGTGGGTTTCAATAATGGTTCTTGAAATGGCCAGTCCCATACCCAGGCCGTTGCTTTTTGAGGTAAAGAATGGTTCAAACAGTTTGTCCAGCTGTTCACGTTCAATGCCCTGGGCATAGTCTTCCACCACAATGGTGATATAGCCGGGTGTACTCTGGGTGCTGATCATTATCGGTCGCGGGTTTCGGTCGCATTCGCTGTAGGCCTCAATGGCATTGCGCATCAGATTCAGCAATACCTGTTCAATCTGAATCTTATCCGCCAGCAGCGTCGGATTGCCTTCATCCAGCTGGAATTCAAAACTGATGCTGTGATCAATTGCTTCCTGGTGCAGAAAGCGGCTGACCTCCTGACAGGTTTCATTGATGGCAAACTCAATACGCTGATATTCCGTCTTTTTGACAAAACTGCGCATCCGCTTGACGATCTCGGCGGCCCGTTTTGCCTGACGGGTGATCAGCCGCATGGCGTTGTGGGTTGTTTCCGGGTCGGCGCGGCCCTCATCAATGCGGCGCAGAGTACCCCGGCAGTAGTTGATAATAGCCGCCAGCGGCTGGTTGATCTCATGGGCCAGCCCCGAAGCCATCTCACCCACAGACAACAACCGCGCCATATGGGCCATCTCCAGCTGGTGGCGTTTGGCTTCCTCTTCGGCTTTTTTCTGCAAGGTAATATCGCGCCCGATAATCGAGTAATACTCAATCTGATGGTTTTCGGTGCGGTTGCGATGGGCGATAACCTCGCGCACTTCCGCGATGCGCTTTGGATTGGTAGGCAGTTTTAACGGCAGGCTGCCGTACCAGGTGCCGTGGTCGGCGGCATGGCTTAACGCCGGGCGTACCAGATCAGCCAGCACTTTCTCACTGAACAGCTGATCAAGGTAAAACACCACCGGGTTCTCTTTTTCTGTCCCCATGCTTATATAGCAAGCTTCGTTCATATAGGTCAGTTGCAGGGTTTCATGCTTGCAGAACATGATCATATCTGACGACGCTTCGACCACCCGTGCCAGCCGCCGGGTAGCCTGCTGGGCCAGCTCGCGCTCGGTTACATCACGGGAAACACAAATCACCTCAACCGGTTCACCGGCATCATTGCGGATAGTACGGCTGGTGGTTTCCAGCCAGATATAATGGCCTTTCTTATGCCGGTAACGATACACATTGGTGTACATACCCCGGCGATAACGCACCGAATTGGCACGGGTGCGCAGGTTGTCGGCATCTTCCGGGTGAAACAGGTTATACCCCTCAATACCGATAATCTCATCGACGGTATAACCCAGTACCCGCTCGACGGCGGCGTTGACGTCAATGTAGGTCCAGTCCGGGGTGGCGGTATGGCGCGAGATCATATCAGTGGACTGGTCTGCCAGCAGCCGGTAACGCTCCGCTTCCTCTCTGGCGCATTGCAGCTGCTCACGCGCGTATTGCAGCGCCTGTTGATCAGGCGTTTCGTGTTGTGGATGATCGCTACCGTGCAGCGGAGCATCATCACACTGCAAATCTGCTCTGGTATCAGCACACATGTCTGGTATTCCTGGTCTGGCGTGTCTGGTTGGGGCTAACCCGATATTGAACGGCGTAATACGTCAGTTTATGACTTTAGAAGTAGTTGTTTAATAAGGGTAATCACTTATTATGTGGGGGTCGGGCGCGGTTATGCCGGTTCAGCACTGAAAATGAAGGCCACTTTTGTCGTGTTTTTGCGCAGGTGTCGTGTTTTTGCGTATGTCTGCTGCACACAATCGGGCCGTCAGTCACAGCGGCTGTGCAATGGCTGCCCGACGCAAAGGCACTGCTGTGCCAGCCGTTACCCCGGCAGGGACGCTATGGTAAAAGGCTGACAGCAGAATTACACCTGGCCGGACAGATTCGCGCATCTGTCAGGCCCTGGTGCTGGCCGGGCAATCCTGTCCATGGCCAGATTCATGCAATCGAGCAAAGGAATAACAATAATGAGTCATACCAGTCACAGCCCTTATGCGCTCGGATTAGATAAAAACGCAGCTAACTACGCTGCCCTGACGCCACTGAGCTTCATTGCCCGCAGTGCGCAGGTCTACCCGAACCGCACCGCTGTCGTTCACGAGGGCGTGCGTCGTAACTGGGCTGAAACTTACCAGCGCTGTCGCCGTCTGGCCAGTGCCCTGCGCAAGCATGGTGTTGCACCGGGCGAGACAGTCTCTGTTATCGCACCGAACCTGCCGGAAGTGTTTGAAGCGCACTTCGGTATCCCGATGGCGGGTGCCGTACTGAACGCTATCAACATCCGCCTGGACGCTGAAGCAATTGCCTTTATTCTGCAACATGCGGAAGCCAAAGTTGTCATCGTTGACCGTGAGTTCTCTGAAGTCACCGCGCGCGCGCTGCGCATGATCCCGCATAACCCGCTGGTTATCGACATCGACGACGCCAGCTATGAAGGCGGTGAACTGATCGGCAGCATGGACTATGAAGCCTTTATTGCAGAAGGTGATCCGGCGTTTGACTGGCAGCCGCCAGCCGACGAGTGGGACGCCATCACCCTGAACTACACCTCTGGCACCACCGGTAACCCGAAAGGGGTTGTCTACCACCACCGTGGTGCTTACCTGAACGCCATGAGCAACATCGTGTCCTGGAATATGGGTGACGGCCCGGCCTACCTGTGGACACTGCCGATGTTCCACTGTAATGGCTGGTGTTTCCCATGGAGCATCGCTGCCGCCGGTGGTGTCAGTGTCTGTCTGCGTCATGTGCGTGCAGACGACATCTATAACCTGATTCGCGCTGAGAAAGTAACCCACTTCTGTGGTGCGCCAATCGTGCTGAACATGCTCAATAACGCTGATGATGAACTCAAAGCGGGCATCAACCACGAAGTGAAGGTAATGACTGCCGGTGCTTCACCGCCAGCGGCCGTTATTGAAGGTATGGAAGCGATGGGCATTGAAGTAACCCACGTTTACGGCCTGACGGAAACCTACGGCCCAAGCGTGGTTTGTGCATGGCATGACGAGTGGGACGACAAACCGATTGAAGAACGCGCCCGTCTGAAAGCCCGCCAGGGTGTACGCGCACCGATGCAGGAAGGCCTGATGGTGGCTAATCCTAAGACACTGGAACCAGTGCCGCAGGATGGCGAGACCATGGGTGAAATCTTTATGCGCGGTAACCTGGTAATGAAAGGCTACCTGAAGAACCCATCCACCACCGACGAGTCTTTTGAAGGCGGCTGGTTCCACTCCGGCGACCTGGCGGTATGGCACCCGGACGGTTATATCGAAATCAAAGACCGCTCCAAAGACATCATCATCTCTGGCGGTGAAAATATCTCCAGCGTGGAAGTAGAAGATGTACTCTACCGCCACCCGGCAATTGTTGAAGCGGCGGTAGTTGCCAAGCCGGATGAGAAATGGGGCGAAGTACCTTGTGCCTTTGTTTCCATACGTGAAAACAGCGGCATAACCGAGCAGGATATTATCAAATTCTGCCGCGACAGCATGGCGCACTTCAAAGCACCAAAACAGGTGGTGTTTGGTGATCTGCCGAAAACTTCTACCGGTAAGATTCAGAAGTATGTACTGCGTGAAAAAGTCAGTGTCTGATTGATTGATACTAACTACTTGAAAAGGCCGCATCTGCGGCCTTTTTTGCGTCTGGAAGGTAAGGGTTTTGCGCCTGTGTAGCGGTTATTTCTTGTTTCCACACTCTACGCAGTAACGCACCGCTGTAAAAGTATAAGGGTATTTAGTCGAGGGGTCTGCGCAGAAATGGAGTTGGCTGGACACAGCCGGAGCATTGGGAGTCTCAATCCTCTGTTTAGTCGAGGGGGCTGCGCAGAGCCTGTGGTCAAGCGCATTGGCTATAGGAGGGATTGTCTCAATCCTCTGTTTAGTCGAGGGGT
>JAOXSF010000107.1 GCA_025800125.1 Marinobacterium sp. | reverse complement strand
TAGCATCAATTATTTTCTCTATAGTGCCACCTTTATAGTAATCAACGATCAGTACTGTCTGCTCTGCATAATATTTGGCATTACTGGTTGTTTTGATCAGTAGATCAGAACCACTCTGGCTTTCCTGACCGGTAACGCGATAATTAGCATCAGCATTTACCCGGTAAAACTCGAGATCAGTAAAGCGAGCCTTTTCAAATTCAAGCGTATCAATACCCGTTGTATCATTTTCAATGATGACAACATCTCCTGCTGTCATGCTAATCAGGTAACGATCACCGTCTTCACCACCACTCAGGATATCAAAATCATAAGTCGCACCCGAAGCATCTAATACATCCTCGCCCTTACCGCCATAAACACGATCATTACCATCCCCTCCTGTGAGATAGTCATCCCCCTCTCCACCACTCACATGATCGCGGCCGCTCCCACCACGAATAGTGTCATCCCCTTCTTCACCGAAGAGTTTATCATCGCCATTATTACCCCAGATATCATCATTTCCCGTGCCACCGAGAACATAATCGTTACCGTCACCAGCAGTCACACCATCATTGCCTTCCCCGCCATGGATAGTATCTTCGCCACTGTCCCCCCACAGGACATCATTACCTTTATCTCCACGAAGCGTATCATCGCCACGACCACCATTCAGAAAGTCATCACCATCACCACCATGCAAAGCATCATGTCCGCCTTCCCCCCATAGATGATCATCGCCCCCCATTCCATAAACGAGATCATCTCCAGAACCAGCCCAGATTCCGTCAGCATGATAATATCCTGTAATAGAGTCATCCCCAGGAGTCGTACGATAAGCCGCCATAAGTCATCCTTAAACTTAAATATAGAAAACTATTTGTATTGTGGCACTTCAGAAAATCCACATATTAACAATAACAAAACATTATAAATAAAACCCACAAAAACAAACAAAATTAAACTAAAGGGTATAGCCGCAAAGAATTTACCCCTAATAAAATAAAAGTCAAACACTCAATAAAAAACAAAAAACCAATCAAAAATAAAAATATCAAAAACAATGTAAATATATATTCCAGACACAAAAAAGCCCATAGAATTATGGGCTTTTCGATTTATACAATTTTAAAATGGTTAGTAAAGAATAGCTGATGAAACGCTAAACTTTACTCCCACTCAATCGTCGCAGGCGGCTTGGAGCTTACATCGTAAGTCACACGGGATACGTGTGGAATCTCATTGATGATACGGCTGGAAACTGTTTCCAGCAGCTCGTATGGCAGGTGCGCCCAGCGCGCAGTCATAAAGTCGATGGTTTCTACGGCACGCAGTGCGATTACGTATTCGTAACGACGGCCATCGCCTACAACACCAACGGATTTAACTGGCAGGAAGACAGCGAAAGACTGGCTGGTTTTGTGATACCAGTCAGCAGCGTGCAACTCTTCCAGGAAGATTGCATCGGCTTCACGCAGGATGTCTGCGTACTCTTTCTTCACTTCGCCCAGAATGCGCACACCCAGCCCCGGCCCCGGGAACGGATGACGGTACACCATATCGTATGGCAGACCCAGTTCCAGACCAATCTTGCGAACTTCGTCTTTGAACAGTTCACGCAGCGGTTCGCACAGCTCGAATGCCATATCTTCCGGCAGACCACCTACATTGTGGTGGGACTTGATCACATGCGCTTTGCCCGTTTTGGCCGCAGCAGACTCGATCACGTCAGGGTAGATGGTGCCCTGTGCCAGGAATTTAACATCTTTCAGCTTGGCCGCTTCATCATCGAACACCTCGATAAAGGTATTGCCGATGATCTTACGCTTGGCTTCTGGATCGTTCTCACCTTCCAGGCGCCCCAGGAACAGGTCTTCAGCATCAGCACGGATCACACGTACGCCCATGTTCCTGGCGAACATGTCCATTACCTGGTCACCTTCGTTCTTACGCAGCAGGCCGTTATCAACAAAGACACAGGTCAGCTGATCGCCAATCGCCTTGTGCAACAGTGCAGCAACAACAGAAGAGTCAACACCGCCCGACAGACCCAGCAGGACTTTCTGGTCACCCACCTGCGCACGTACTTTTTCGACCTGGTCAGCGATGATGTTCGCCGGGTTCCACAACGCTTCAGTACCACAGATGTCGATGACAAAGCGTTCCAGGATACGACCGCCCTGTTTAGTGTGGGTCACTTCCGGGTGGAACTGAACGCCAAAGAAATTTTTCTCCGGGTTGCACATGGCAGCGATTGGCGCAGATTCGGTGGAGGCGATAACACTGAAGCCTGTCGGCAGTTCAGTTACTTTATCACCGTGGCTCATCCACACATCCAGCATCAGCGCGCCATTGTTGGCCAGCTGATCTTCAATGCCTTCCAGCAGTTTGGACGGGAAGTCAGCCAGACGCACTTTAGCGTAGCCGAATTCACGCAGTTCAGAAGTTTCAACCTTACCGCCCATCTGCTCGGCCATGGTCTGCATGCCGTAACAGATACCCAGTACCGGTACACCCAGCTCAAAAACAACCTGCGGCGCACGTGGCGAGTTCATTTCAGTAACGGACTCGGGGCCACCGGCCAGTACGATACCTTTAGGGTTAAACTCGCGGATCTCCGCTTCGTCCATATCCCAGGCACGGATTTCACAGTAAACACCGATCTCACGTACGCGACGCGCAATCAGCTGAGTGTACTGGGAACCGAAATCCAGAATCAGAATTTTCTGAGCGTGAATATCTTGTGTCATGTTCAGTGTCTCCACCGCTTGCAGAACAAACTGCAAAAAAAAAACGGGGCGGTTAAAGCACCACCCCATTCTTCAGATGTTTTGTCTGTTATCAGCCCAGACGGTAGTTCGGGGCTTCTTTGGTGATGCTCACATCGTGAACATGGCTCTCTTTCATGCCAGCGTTAGTGATTTTCACAAACTTCGGCTGAGTGCGCATGGCCTCAATGTCGCTGCTGCCAGTGTACCCCATGGAAGCGCGCAGGCCGCCTACCAGCTGGTGTACCACACCGGCCATCGGGCCTTTACAGGCCACACGGCCTTCAATACCTTCCGGTACCAGCTTCTCAACACCTTTGGAGGCGTCCTGGAAGTAACGGTCAGAAGAACCGCTGCTCTGTGCCATCGCACCCAGCGAGCCCATACCACGGTAGGACTTGAAGGCACGGCCCTGATACAGCTCAACTTCGCCTGGCGCTTCATCAGTACCCGCCAGCATGGAGCCAACCATGATGGCAGAAGCACCGGCTGCAACGGCTTTGGCCAGGTCACCAGAGAAACGGATACCACCGTCAGCGATAACCGGTACACCACGCTCTTTCAGCGCAGTGGCCACGTTCGCAACAGCGCTGATCTGCGGTACACCAATACCAGCAACGATACGGGTCGTACAGATAGAGCCAGGGCCGATACCCACTTTAACACCGTCAGCACCGGCATCAGCCAGTGCAATTGCAGCATCAGCCGTAGCGATATTGCCACCAATAACCTGAACCTGTGGGAAGTTCTCTTTCACCCAGGCAACACGTTCGATAACACCTCTGGAATGGCCGTGTGCAGTATCAACGATGATCACATCAACACCGGCATCAACCAGCGCGGTAACACGGTCTGGTGTTTCCGGGCCCGTACCAACCGCAGCACCCACAATCAGGCGGCCCTGCTCATCTTTGGCAGCGTTCGGGTAAGCTTTGGCTTTGCTCATATCCTTAACGGTCATCATGCCTTTCAGTTTGAAAGCATCATCAACCACCAGGATTTTCTCAACGCGGTTCTTGCGCAGCAGGTTACGAACAACTTCTTTGTCCGCACCTTCTTCGGCCGTTACCAGACGCTCTTTTGGCGTCATGATAGAAGCGACAGTCGCTTCCAGTTTCTTCTCGAAACGGGCATCACGGTTGGTAACGATACCGACCAGTTCACCGTTGTCGATAACCGGGAAGCCGGAAAAACCAACCTGTTCAGCCAGCTTGTTCAGCTCGCCAACGGTCATGTCAGGGGCACAGGTGATCGGGTCGCTGATCATACCTGCTTCGTATTTCTTAACGCGGCGCACCTCTTCGGCCTGCTGTTCCAGGGTCAGGTTCTTGTGGATAATACCGATACCACCTTCCTGAGCCATGGCAATCGCCAGACGGGACTCAGTCACCGTATCCATCGCGGCAGACACCAGCGGAATGTTCAGCTCAATCCCTTTCGTCAGACGGGTCTTGAGGGACACATCTTTGGGCAGGACTTCAGAGTAGCCCGGGACCAGCAGTACATCGTCAAAAGTGAGCGCTTCCTCAACGATTCGCAACATTCTCAGCCAACCTGTATATGTAAAAGAGGTGAAAAAATTAAGCGCGTAATTGTACAGTATTCAGCTTTACTCGACAATCTCGATATTGGTCTGACCTGTACCTGCCGCGCCATAGTGTCATGCCAGTGTAACGACGCCATGACAGCCCGCCATCAACCATGCAGCGTAACTGGCAGGCCGGGGCAGATCAGGTACACTGTGGCCCATGTATCAGGACAGTATTCCCACTCAACCCAACCGCAACGCCCAGTCCGGCCGCCATGCCCTGAGCGTCAGCGACCTTAACCGCCAGGCACGCAATCTGCTGGAGCGCTCTTTCCTCACCCTTGAAGTACAGGGTGAACTCTCCAGCTTTGTCCGGCCCGCGTCCGGCCACTGGTATTTCACTCTGAAAGATAGCAAAGCTCAGGTACGCTGCGCGATGTTCAAAAATCGCAGCATGGGACTTCGTTATCAGCCAAAGAACGGCGACCTGGTGGTGGTGCGCGCCAGGGTCAGCCTGTATGAAGGCCGTGGCGACTACCAGCTGATCTGCGAACATATGGCCGAATACGGTATTGGCCAGCTACAGCAGGCATTCGAGCAACTGAAATACCAGCTACAACAGGAAGGCCTGTTTGACCCGGCCCATAAACAGCCACTCCCCCAGCGGCCGCGCCATATTGGCGTGATCACCTCATCCACCGGAGCCGCCATACACGATATTCTGACGGTACTGAAGCGCCGCTTCCCCGGTATGCCGGTCACACTCTACCCCACTGCGGTACAGGGCGATGAAGCCCCCGCGCAGATCTGCCGCGCTATTGAGCAGGCTAACCGCCACGGTGCAGCGGATGTATTGATTGTGGGGCGTGGTGGTGGCTCGCTGGAAGACCTGTGGCCATTTAATGACGAGCGGGTCGCCCGCGCCATCTTCAATAGCCCGTTACCCGTGGTCAGTGCAGTAGGCCATGAAGTGGATATGTCGATTGCTGATTTTGTCGCGGACCTGCGTGCCGCCACACCATCGGCAGCGGCAGAATTGCTCAGCCCCGACCAGGCCGAGCTGAACGCCCGCCTCTACCAGCTGAAAACCCGCCTGCAACGGCAGATGAACCTGCGTATCACCCAGCGCCGCCACCAGCTGCAAGCGGTACGGGCCCGGCTGCGCCACCCCGGTGAAAAACTGCGCGAACGTGCCCAGCGACTGGATGAGCTGGAACTGCGCCTGAACCGCGCTCTGCAACGTAACCTTTACAGCCAGCAATCGCGGCTGGATAACCTGCATAAACGGCTGGCACTGCGCGCCCCGCAGCAGCAGATCAGCCGCCAGCGCAGCCGAATTGAACAACTGGAACATCGCCTGCAACGGCAGATGGAAAACCGCCTGCAAACCGGCCGTCTACGGCTGGCCGCCGCCGCAGGCAAACTGCATACCGTCAGCCCGCTGGCCACTCTGGAACGTGGTTACGCCATTGTTCAGCAGCCCGATGGCACCGTAATCCGCAATGCAGATGAGCTGCAACCAGGCGATACCATCGAAACCCGGCTGCACCATGGCCGTATTCGCAGCACCGTCACCGAAACCCTGGACAAGGCCGACTGATCGCCGCCAAGCGTACCCTGTGTACATGGAGACAGAAGATGAAAAAACTGATTGCCGCTGGCCTGTTGGGCCTCTACAGCTTCGCCGCCCAGGCCCTGACACTGCCGGAAGAGTCCCGCGTACCCGGCGGTATTGCACTGATCCCGCTGGAAGGTTTACCCGCCGACAAAAGGCCCAGCGCCTGGTATAAAAGCAACCGGGTAATGGTGCTGTCCACCAGAGATACCCCGCTGGCCGATAAAGCCCACTGGGTCGCCGTCGCCGGCATCCCGCTGAAAGCCAAGCCGAGCCAAAAACAGCACCTGCGCGCCAGCGCCACCTCTTATTACTTCAATATTGAAGGCAAGGAATACCGCGCCCAGTACCTGACAGTAAAAAACAAACGCCACGTCAACCCAGACCCGGAAGACATCGCCCGCTGGCGACGTGAAAAAGCAGAAATGGTGGCCGCCTTCAAACACTGGAGCACCCCCAAGCAACCGGTCACCCAGTTTATTCTGCCCGCCAAAGGCCCGTTCAGCAGCCCGTTCGGCCTGAAGCGTTTCTTTAACAAGCAGCCACGCAACCCGCATTCAGGGCTGGATATTGCCGCCCCACAGGGCGCACCCATTATCGCCCCGGCACCCGGCACGGTAGTTGCGGTCGGTGATTACTTCTTTAATGGCCAGACCGTAATTATGGATCACGGCAACGGCCTGACCAGCCTCTACTGCCATATGAGCCGCACCGATGTAAAAATTGGTGACAAGCTGAATACCGGCGACGCCATTGGTGCCATCGGCAAAACCGGCCGTGTAACCGGCCCACATCTGCACTGGACTGTCAGCCTGAACAACACACGGGTTGACCCGTTGCTGTTTGTGGAAGGGAAGTAAAACCCATCTGGCAAGGGGCAGCCTGCGGGCTGCGCCTTACCATCTATTCGCCGTCACTACCCCTGGTACAGTTTCCCCAGCCCCCTCGGTACAATTGCCCCGCACCACCCCCTCCAGCAAACCCAAACGACCCGTTTACCCCACCGGTATTGTGCCAGCAGGGCCAGAACAGAACCTTTTACAGCCCCATGGCCGACAATAACACCGACCCTTTTCTGACCCTTTTTTCAGCGATTGCTTTACACCCTTAAAAATCAATAAGTTAGAAACCCACCTGAAAAAAGGGTTTATACCTGAATATTGATCGAAGTCGTTTATTAATCAGCCAGTTACCCGTAATCTGCTGGAGTGATCTGCCGAACAGGCAGCTTAGAAAAGCAGCTAGGCGTCTCAAGACGGGCGTTCTACGTGATCTGCCGAACAGGCAGCTTAGAAAATCATCACACTCGTCCAGCTCCTGCTCATCAGGTGATCTGCCGAACAGGCAGCTTAGAAAGAGCTGACAGAAGCGCAGCAGAAGTTGGCGCAGTGATCTGCCGAACAGGCAGCTTAGAAAGTATACTCAATACCGCCTACATTTTCAGGCATGTGATCTGCCGAACAGGCAGCTTAGAAAAGAAGCTGAGCGAGCTAGACAAAGCTGTCGCAGTGATCTGCCGAACAGGCAGCTTAGAAATGTGGGTAGCAACAGGAGCTGCGGGTATTACCGTGATCTGCCGAACAGGCAGCTTAGAAACGCATTCATGTACTGAGACTGTGTACTGAGACGTGATCTGCCGAACAGGCAGCTTAGAAAGTCAGCGGAAATGCCCCGGCGCTGACCCGCACGTGATCTGCCGAACAGGCAGCTTAGAAAATCGCGTCCGGGCCAGGGAATACGTTCCCTCTGTGATCTGCCGAACAGGCAGCTTAGAAAAGCTCGTCGTTGAGCTCGCTATGCAGATACTCGTGATCTGCCGAACAGGCAGCTTAGAAACTACTACACGTATGGCGTCTGTATCGCCGTCTGTGATCTGCCGAACAGGCAGCTTAGAAAAGCCATGGGTAAAACGTCGTACGCCACTAACGGTGATCTGCCGAACAGGCAGCTTAGAGAAGCATCGACCAGTTCAAGCTCAAGCTCGGCATGTGATCTGCCGAACAGGCAGTCCGATCAGCTGTTCCTGATCAACGCTATAGCCTGGTCTTGCAACGCATAATCAACCCGGTGGCAGGATGCCATCACCGACGGGCTGCATAAGGACGCACACCATGGATGATCTCTCCCCTTCTGATCTGAAAACCATTCTTCACTCCAAACGGGCCAATATCTACTACCTGCAACATTGCCGGGTGCTGGTAAATGGTGGCCGGGTGGAATATGTCACCGACGAGGGACGGCGTTCGCGGTACTGGAATATCCCCATCGCCAATACCACCTGTATGCTGCTGGGCACCGGCACTTCTATTACCCAGGCGGCAATGCGGGAGCTGGCCAAAGCCGGGGTGCTGGTCGGCTTCTGTGGCGGTGGCGGTACACCGCTGTTCAGCGCCATGGAGATGGATGTCGAAGTGGCCTGGCTATCGCCACAGAGTGAATACCGGCCCACCGAGTATCTGCAACACTGGGTGCGGTTCTGGTTTGATGATCAGCGCCGTCTGGGCGCTGCAAAACGTATTCAGTACGCCCGCATGGAGCAGCTGGAAAAACGCTGGCTCGACAGCCGTCTGCAACGTGATAGCGGGTTTCGGGTTAATGAAGACTGGCTGCATAAAGAGATCAGCGAAGTCCGACAGAAGATTGACCAGGCCACAACCATCACCCAGCTGCTGACCGATGAAGGCCACCTGACCAAAAAGCTGTTTGCCATCGCCGCCCGTACTGTGGGCTATGGCGATTTTACCCGCGTTAAACGGGGCAAAGGCACCGACCCGGCCAACCGTTTTCTGGATCACGGTAATTATCTGGCCTACGGGCTGGGAGCAACCGCTACCTGGGTACTGGGGTTGCCTCACGGGCTGGCGGTGCTGCATGGTAAAACCCGCCGTGGCGGGCTGGTATTTGATGCCGCTGACCTGGTCAAAGATGCCATTATTCTGCCGCAGGCGTTTATTTCAGCCATGGCCGGGGACGATGAACAGCACTTCCGTCAGGCCTGCATTGAACAGCTTACCCGCCATGAAGCACTGGATTTTATTATTGATAACCTGCAACAGATCGCCCTGCGTGAAGCGGAGCTGTGCCAATGAATATTCTGCTGATCTCCCAGTGCAATAAAAACGCCCTGAAAGAAACCCGCCGTATTCTGGACCAGTTTGCCGAACGCCGTGGAGACAGAAGCTGGCAGACCGCCATTACCAACGCCGGGCTGGACACCCTGCGCCGGATGCTGCGCAAAAGCGCGCGCAAAAACAGCGCCGTTGCCTGCCACTGGATACGCAGCCGCAACCATACCGAACTGCTGTGGATTGTCGGGGACAGCTCACGTTTTAACAGCCAGGGAGCCGTGCCCACCAATAGCACCGCTCGCAATGTGTTACGCCAGCAGGATGAAAATGACTGGCACAGTGGCGAGCTAATCAAACGCCTTGCCATAATGGCTGCACTGCTGCATGACCTGGGCAAAGCCTGTGTTGCCTTCCAGCATAAACTGCACCATACCCATAACAGCCCGCCCAACCTCTACCGCCATGAGTGGGTCTCACTACGCCTGTTGCAGAGCTTTGTCGGTGATGATGATGACCAGGGCTGGCTGCAACGGCTGGCCGACTATCCCGACGATGCACAACCATGGCTGGCCCGGCTGCAAACCGAGCAAAGCGGGCAGCACAGCACAGCGCCTCTGGCACAGCTACCACCACTGGCAAAAATTATTGGCTGGCTGATTGTCAGTCATCACCGGTTGCCACAATACCCCACCACTGAAAACGCCCGTATCACCCCCGCCAATCTGGATAACCTGCTCAGCCATATCAAAGCCCAGTGGAATCAGCCCCATAAAGACAGCAATAAAAACCAGCCCGCTGAACCTTACTGGCAATTTGCAGGCCCGCTACCGGTTACCCGTAAACCCTGGCAGCAGCAGGCAAGCCGGGCGGCAAAAGCATTGCTCAAACAGCACCACAGCGATTATCTGACGCTGGATAACAGCTATCTGCTGCATCTGGCGCGGCTCAGCCTGATGCTGGCCGACCATAACTACTCCAGTATCAGCGACCGCAACCACCGTGATTGGGTCAGAGGCGATACAGATTACCCGCTGGCCGCCAACACCCTGCGCAGCAGCGGTGAACTTAACCAGCCACTGGACGCCCATCTGCTGGGGGTGGCGCGGCTGGCCGGCCTGGTCGCCCACAGCCTGCCAAAACTTGCCGATAACCTGCCCCGACTGGCCAACCATAAAGGGCTGCGCAAACGCAGCAAAGCCCCTTTTCAATGGCAGAACAAAGCCGCAGACCTGGCTGAGTCCGTGCGTGAGCGCAGCCAGCAGCAAGGCTTTTTCGCCATCAATATGGCCTCCACCGGTTGCGGTAAAACGCTGGCTAACGCCCGTATCATGTATGGTCTGGCTGCTCCGGAGAAAGGTGCGCGTTTCAATATTGCACTTGGCCTGCGTACCCTGACCCTGCAAACTGGCGCAGCCCTGCGCAGTCGTCTGCAACTGAACGATGATGAACTGGCGATCAGAGTAGGTGGCAGCGCCAGCCGCAAACTGTTTGAACAGGCTCAGCAGGAAAAAGAAAAAACCGGCTCGGAATCTGCCGCCGAGCTGGAAGATGACAGCTTTCATATCTGCTATGAAGGGGACTTTGAGCACCACCCGCTACTCTCCCGCCTGAGTCATAAACCGGAGATCAAAAAACTGCTGGCCGCGCCCCTGCTCAGCTGCACTGTTGATCATCTTATCCCCGCCACCGAAGGCACCCGAGGCGGGCGACAGATTGGCCCCATGTTGCGGCTGATGTCCAGTGACCTGGTACTGGATGAAATAGACGACTTTGACATTAATGACCTGCCCGCCCTGACCCGGCTGGTACACTGGGCCGCGATGCTGGGCGCACGGGTGCTGCTCTCCTCTGCCACCCTGCCACCGGCGCTGGTTGAAGGGCTCTATAACGCCTACCGCGATGGCCGCACAATCTACCAGCGCAACCGGGGTGAAAAGCCCGGTGCGCCTGCCAATATCTGCTGTGCCTGGTTTGATGAAAACGGCGCGCAGCAAAACGATTGTGCAGCAACGAAAGACTTTGCGGCAGCCCACCAGCAGTTTGTCAGCCAGCGACTGGCCAGACTGAGCAAAGCCACCATCCGTCGCCGTGGCGAGCTGATCCCCTTTGCACCGGGTAAAGTCAAAAGCGCGGTTATTCGTCAGCAACTGGCGCAGCTATTACAGCAGCAGGCGATCACCCTGCATCAACGCCATGCCGGGCAGGACAGTCACTCCGATAAACGGGCCTCCTTCGGGCTGATTCGTATGGCCAATATAGAACCGCTGTTTGATGTGGCGCTGACACTGTTCCGCCTGCCGGTACCGGACAATGTGCAGCTCCACCTCTGCGTGTATCACTCCCAGTACCCGCTGCTATTGCGCTCCCGGATTGAACAGATGCTGGATGGCGTACTGCAACGCCACGATGAAACGGCTGTATTTGATCACCCGGAAGTGCGGCAACGGCTGGACAGCCATCGCGCAAAAGAGCAGATTTTTATTGTGCTTGGCTCGCCCGTTACCGAGGTGGGCCGCGACCACGACTATGACTGGGCCATTGTTGAACCCTCCTCCATGCGCTCCATTATCCAGCTGGCCGGACGCATCCGCCGCCATCGCCCGCAGGCCTGTGAAACCGCCAATATACAGCTGCTCAATACCAATGTGAAAGCACTGGAACAGGCGGCAAACCCGGCATTCTGCCGTCCCGGCTTTGAAGATAAAAATAATCGCCTGAGCACCCACAAGCTGGACACACTGCTCACCGAAGACCAGTGGCAAACCATCGACGCCCGCCCACGTATTACCGAAGGTGAAACCCTCAGCCCAGGCACCAGTCTGGTCGACCTTGAACACCATCGACTGCGGACACTGATGCAGCAGCCAGACACCAGCAGCGCATTAACAGAGGCAGAACTGGCAAAACTCAGCCCCTATAAACGCAAAAAATACCAACCACCACAAATACCACTCTGTGCCAGTAGCTGGTATCTGCAACCACAGGCACAACTGAGCGGGGATCTGCCTTATAGCCAGCCATTCCGCCAACAGACCGGTGCAGAGGTAGAGGTGGTATTGCTGCCAGATGAGGATGAAGAAAACGCGCTGTTATATGAGATTGATAAGCCCGGTGGCCAACGCGGTGAAAGCCATTACCGGGAAGCGGAAAGCCTGCTGCAACGTATCGAACTGAACACCGCAGACGGTATCGCAATCTGGGGCTGTGAAGACTATATGGGTGCGCTGGAAGCACTGGCAGAACGCATGGATATATCACCGGAACGCTGCGCCCGAATCTATGGCCGACTTAACCTGCCTGCGCCGGGTGAAGATGGCAGAGGCTGGCGTTTTCATCCGGGGCTGGGGTTTGCCAGAGGGCGGTAAGCTCGCAGATTTACAGACCGATTTTTATCTATACCGCAAAACTATACGAGGCTGACTATGACAGAGTCTCCACAGGGAACCGGAGCACTTCGCCAGCTGATGCAGAGCTTTATTGCCGAACGTCTGCACAGCAAGGTCGAGAAGCTGGCACCGGACGACCCGCGCTATGAAAAACTGCAGCAGCAGTATCAATATGATACCTGGCTGGCTGATGCCGCCCGGCGGGTCACTCAGCTGCAGGTGGTAACCCATTCACTGAAAGCCGTTCATCCCGATGCACGGGGCAGTAATCTCTATATTGAGCCCGGCGAACTGCCTGACCACCCTCTGGTGGGTAGCCATCTGCTGGATAACGACTTTGCCCGCGATGTGGTGGGCAATGCCGCCGCACTGGATGTCTATAAATTTCTCAAGCTGGAGCAGGACGGTATAAACCTGCTCAACCGTGCGCAGACCGGGGACAGTGCATTTAAAGCCGCACTCAGCGATAACCCGGAACTGGCCGAGCAGTGGTGTAACGCCTTTGCCGGAATTACCGACGGCGGTACAGCGCTTACCTCCCATAGCCGCGCCAAACAGCTGTACTGGCTGACCGGTAACGACCCGACCGATAACGATGAGTACCATCTGCTGGCCCCGCTTCATGCCACTTCACTGATGCATCGGGTATTTGGTGAACTGAACGAATGCCGTTTTGGTGATGACTTCAAAGCTGCCCGTCAGGCACGACGCGAAGGTAAGGCCGGTGACAGCTATTACGACTACCCCAACCTGGCGGTACGAAAACTGGGTGGCACCAAACCGCAGAATATCTCGCAACTGAACAGTGAACGCGGCGGGGTGAACTATCAACTGGCTTCCCTGCCGCCAGTCTGGCGTACTGAGCGGGTGCGCCCTGTCCACCATACCGACTCCGCTTTCAGCCATTATCACCGCCGCCAGAATGTACGTAAGACGCTGGGGCTGTTGCTGCGTTTTCTGAAAACCGACCCGGATAAAAATATGCACACCCGTAACCGGGTTGATCAGCAGATCGACAACCTGCTGGATGAGCTGATGCTGTTCAGCGCTGAGTTACGAAGCCTGACACCCGGCTGGAGTAACCACCACCACTGCCGCCTGCCTGACTGGCAGTGCCACTGGCTTGATCACGGGGCAGAGTCTGAACAGACCGACGCAGACGATACCGCCCCCGCCCAATGGCCCGCTAAAGTGTGCCAGAGCTTTGCACTCTGGCTTAACCAGCAGCTGAAAAAAGCCGAGCTGCCCGTTGCCGACCCGGAACATAACGAGTGGGCGCGGCGGATGAACAAGCGCCTGCATGAACTGGAGGAGGAGTTGCAGTATGACTGAACCACAACATCTGCTGATACTGCCCCGGTTGCGTATTCAGAATGCCAATGCGATCTCCAGCCCGCTGACCTGGGGCTTCCCGGCCATGAGCGCCTTTATCGGCTTTATGCACGCACTGGCCCGCAAAACTGACCCGGAACAGCTAATGTTTCACAGTATCGGCGTGGTCTGCCATCAGCATGATGCTCAGACCAGCAAAGGCTTTGTGCATCAG
The DNA here is from genome assembly GCA_025800125.1 of Marinobacterium sp. GTDB lineage: Bacteria > Pseudomonadota > Gammaproteobacteria > Pseudomonadales > Balneatricaceae > Marinobacterium_C. The sequence continues at coordinate 2,797 of JAOXSF010000107.1, read as the reverse complement.
TTCCATCAGAGCCGCAACCCGGTGGGCAAAGATGGCAAAACCGCTGCCATTGTCGAAGAGGGCCGTATTCATCTGGAGATCACTCTGATTCTGGAGGTAGAAGGGGCCGCCTGTGATGAGCCGGATCAGCACAGCCGCAACCGTACGGCTACCGAAATAGCTGAAATTGCTGCCGGAATGCGGATTGCGGGTGCTTCTGTGCTGCCAGGTGAAAAACGTTATCAACCAGAGCTGATCAATATCAGCGGCGAAGCAGGCGACAAAGCCTTTCGCCGTCTGCGCCGTCGCTGCCTGCCAGGCTTTACACTGGTACTGCGGGATGATCTGCTGCACAGCCACCATCAAGCATTGCAGGCACAACAGCCGGACACTGATCTGCTGGATGCCTGGCTTGACCTTAACCGCCTGCACCAGCACTACGGCCCCCATGAAGTTACCGATGCCAACGGCAAGGTCAGCGAACAGACAGGCTGGTACAGCCTGCGTGCGCCGGGCTGGCTGGTGCCAATTCCGGTGGGTTATGGCGCTCTGTCTGGCCCTCATGCGGCAGGCACCGTAGCCAGCGCCCGTGACAGTACCACAGCATTCACCTTTGTCGAATGCCTCTACTCCATCGGCCAGTGGCTCAGCCCGCACCGGTTACAGTCAGCCCGCCAGCTGCTCTGGTATGTGGATAACGATCTGAGCCCGGAACAACCCGACGCAGATACACAGCCGCTCTATCGCCTGAATAACGACTTTGCCCGTCACCTGCCAATCGACGACTAAAAGGATTTGATCATGACTAAAACTACTCTGAAAACCGCATCCGTACTGGCCTTTGAACGCAAACTGGACCCGTCCGATGCGCTGATGTACGCAGGTAGCTGGGACAACCGCAGCAACAGCGCAGACTGGCCCGCCATTGCTCTGCAGGAAAAATCGGTACGCGGCACCATCTCCAACCGGCTGAAAGCCAATAAGCAGGACCCGGCCAAACTGGATGCAGAAATCTCCAACCCTAATCTGCAAACCGTTGATACCGCTGCCCTGCCTGCCGATGCCGACACCCTGAAAGTGCGTTTTACCCTGCGTATTCTCGGCGGTATGGGCACACCTTCGGCCTGTAACAATATTAACTATGAAGCCCGGCTACAGGCGGTGGTAAAGGGCTATATCAGCGAGCAGGGGTTTGGCAGTCTGGCCTGGCGCTACGCCTGCAACCTGGCCAATGGCCGCTTTCTGTGGCGTAACCGGGTGGGTGCAGAAAATGTTGAGGTGCAAATCAGTCAGCTGCAACAGGGCGAGGCCGCAAATTGCTGGACATTTGATGCACAGAGCCTGTCATTGCGTCATTTTGATGTAAACGGTGATGACCAGAACAGCCTCAAGGCACTGGCTGACACCATTGAAAATGGCCTGGCCGGTGAGCGCTACACCCTGCTGGAAGTGACCGCCTTTGTTCGGCTGGGCGACGGTCAGGAAGTCTTCCCCTCTCAGAAGCTGATTCTGAACCGTGACCGTGGCGATAAGAGCCGCACACTCTATGAAGTAAATGGCACCGCCGGTATCCATTCCCAGAAACTGGGCAATGCCATTCGCACCATTGATGACTGGTATCCAAAAACCGAAGCCAGCACCGGGCTGGGGCCGATTGCGGCTGAACCTTATGGCTCGGTCACCACCCGTGGTATGGCCTGCCGTCAGCCAAAGCAGAAGGAAGACTTCTACTCGCTGCTGGATAACTGGCTGCTGAAAGACAAAGTACCCAGCGTTGAAAACCAGCACTTTGTAATGGCCATTCTGATTCGCGGTGGTGTATTCGGGGAGGCCGGGTGATGAGCAGCCACTATCTGCAACTGACTCTGCTACCCGACCCTGAATTCAGTGTGCATCTGCTGATGGATGCCCTGCTGAACAAGCTACACCGGGCGCTGGTAAGCCAGCAATCTGACAATATCGGTATCAGCTTTCCCGGCTGGCACCAGAACCCACGCAGCCTGGGCACCCAGCTGCGTCTGCATGGTAGCAACGCGGCGCTGCAACAGCTGATGGCAGACAACTGGCTGCGTGGTATGAATGACCACCTGGAACGCAGCGCAATCAGCCCGGTACCCGACAGCGCCACACCGGGTATCGTGCGCCGCCGCCATTTTAAAACCAGTGCAGAACGACTGCGCCGACGCCGGATGAAACGCCATAACGAAAGCTATGAACAGGCCACAGCGGCCATTCCGGCAACGGTAGAACGCACCCCCAGCCTGCCCTGGGCTACCCTGCGTAGCGCCAGCAGTAGTCAGCGTTTCCAGCTGTTTATTGATCAGCAACCCGCCAAGCAACATCAAGCCGGCCGTTTTAACTGCTATGGCCTGAGTAACCAGGCCACAGTGCCACTGTTCTGATACTTCAGCATGGGCGCTGCAAAAAACCCTTTTTTCAGCGCCCGATGTTAACCACCAGAAATCAATAACTTAGCAGGCACCTGCAAAAAAGGGTCTAAACCATAGTTTTGACCGAAGTTTTTTTATTATCATCAGGTTAAGCGTAATCTGCTGCGGTGATCTGCCGAGTAGGCAGCTTAGAAATGGGTAATCGAGCAGGTGAAGGCGAACCCGGCGTGATCTGCCGAGTAGGCAGCTTAGAAAGTCTGGGGCGATTGTCGACGAGTACCACGAGCGTGATCTGCCGAGTAGGCAGCTTAGAAAGAAAGGTGTGTGCAGACTGCCGTCATACACGTGTGATCTGCCGAGCAGGTAGTCTGTTTTTATTTCCTTGTGTGGTTATTCTGCTGTCAGCAGGGCACGGCTATTGTTGAATA
>JAOXSF010000099.1 GCA_025800125.1 Marinobacterium sp. | reverse complement strand
GGGGGCAGGGTATTCCTGAGCTGATGGCAGATATCCAGGATACCTGTAACGCCACTGCACGGGCATTGATCAACAACCTTGCTATTGCATCAGGCCCGCAGACTGAGGTGAATTTCGACCGGCTTGCACCGGGTGAGAACGCCACTGCCATGTATCCATGGAAGATTTGGCAAACCAAAAGCAGCATGGCCAGCGGTAATGACCCTGCCGTCCGCTTCTTCCAGCCGGACTCAAATGCCGCTGAGCTGATGGGTGTCTATGAGAAATTCGAGACCAAGGCCGACGAAGTAACGAATATCCCGCGCTACATGTACGGCTCTCAGAATGTTGGCGGTGCCGGTGATACAGCGTCAGGTCTATCCATGCTTATGGAATCAGCAAACAAGGGGATCAAGGCGGCTATCGGTCATATCGACAAAGGCGTGATTCGTCGCAGTATTGAAGGCTTCTGGCTGCACAACATGCTCTACAACCCTGACCGATCTATCAAAGGCGATTGCAAGGCAGTTGCCCGTGGTTCGTCGGCCATGCTAATGCGCGAACGAACGCAGATGCTGCGCCAGCAGTTCCTTGCTCAAACTGCCAACCCGACCGATATGCAGATCATCGGTATTGAAAACCGAGCAAAACTGCTTTCTACCATTGCCCAGCAATTAGATATTCCAAGCCTGCTGGATGATCCTAAAGCGATTGCTGAGCAGATCCAGCAGTCTGAAGCCCAGAATACCCAGCTTCAGCAGACACTGGCACAGCTTGAACAGGCACTGGCACAGCTTGAACAGGCTGAAAAGCAGGCCCGTGTCCAGGAGCTGCAGGCCAAAGCACAGAAAACTAGCGCAGAAGCTGCCGGTGAGCCGGTCACAACTCAGAAAACCAAAGCCGAAATTGCACAGATTCTTGCCAACATTCGCCAGGCATTAGGAGGCGATATTGCTCAACAACCCGAACGACAGGCAGCACTGGAATACCCTGGCCAGGCTCGATCAGCTACAGGTCAAAGCATTGTCTGGTGATGTTGTAGCAGAAGCGGCCATTAACGCTGATGCTCAACGCATTGCCCCGGTATCTGTTGCAGTCCAGGCTGAAGCGTTGCAGAACACTGGGCTGGCCGCGATCTATCCAATAACTGCACGGGTAGATACTGAGGCAACCACAGCGGCAGGCATTGACCGGTTGCGTGATCTGGCTGCAGCAGGTACAGGCTCTGCCAGTGTTGCCCTGACAGCTGATCGTATACGTGATGTTGCTGCAATGGCACAGGCAGCAGCCAGTGTTGTCGCCGACCTGGAAGGGCCTCCAGCAGCCAGCGGTAAAGCCGTGGCCACAGCATCGGCTGATCTGCGCAGAATTGGCCAGATGTCGGTTGTTGCGGATGCAGCCGCTGCATCGTATGCAGATGTGCAGCGTCTTGCCGAGCTGGGTGCAGAGCTGGCTGTCAGCGCCGATGTTACCGCAGACCTGCAGAGAACACGCCATCTTGGTGTCGCTGTTCATTGTGTAGCAAACAGTACGTGTGCTGCTGATGTTGTCGTTGATACCGCTGCTGATGTTACTGCAACAGCGACTGCATCAGCGGGCCTTGAAGCTGTGCGCCCGGTGCATGCAGCTGTACAGGCACCTGCGACAGCCGCCGCAGATGTGCTGGCTGTGCGCCATCAGGTTTGGAGGGATTGATCGCCGCCACGCCTCTGCCGAAGGCGTAGACCCTGCACATTTCAAAGAGCGTCGCGGTATCCGGTATCCATTTCCAGCCAGACCAGGCAAATCTTTCGATGAAATGACAGAATATTTGCGCCAGTTTGGCTATGTGCAGACAACGGGTGAACTTCACGACAAGCTGTTCCGCGCTCTTTCAGGTGAGCAGATCTTGACGCCTGAAGCCCAGATGGCTCAGCTGGATAGAATGAGCGAAGAAGATCAGGCTGCAGAAGCGCTGGACTCATGGGACACAATTAATGCAGAGCTTGCCGCTGAATTTAATGCAGAGCTTACTGCTGAATTCACAGATACAGCCAGTCTGGCAGCTGAAGACAAACTTATATCTGAATGGGTGGTAAAAGCTCAGAATGCCGGTGCTTCAGATACACAGATCTCAGATATAGTGGATTGGGTACACCCAGAATCCGCCGTCATTGCACAACTACAGGAACTCATTGATGGGCAAACCAGTGCGAGACACACAAGCGATCATGAAGCGAGCCGCGTGGCTACGCAAACATGGAACGAAGAAAACACCCGAGCGTCGGGAGCAAGACCTGGCCGAACTGAGACGACGATTGAAAGCAGAGATCCAGGCGAAAGCTTCGCGTTAAATGCCTACTCAGAAACTGACCTTTCGGCGCGTGAGCAATCTCTGCAGACTGCACACGAACGGCAGCTGAAGCAAGCGGAAGCAGCAGAGCAAAAGCACAGCGCAGATGCGGAGCTCAGCAATTTCACCCTGACAGGTTCTGATCGCTCTGCAGACATAACAGCCGCTCAAGGGCAAGGCGATATTTTTGCTACTCAGCCGCCTGGCCCAGCGCCCTATGGCGCACAGAATACACGGGTATCTGCTGATCGAGCCGCTGAGCTGCGAAACCGTCTGAAGCAGAAACTGAAACAGCTGAATAGCGGTATTGATCCTGAAATGATGGCGATTGGTACCGAACTGGCTGTATTTCACATCGAAGCCGGTGCCCGGAGGTTTTCCGCTTTGGCTCATGCCATGGCGCGTGATCTGGATACCAGCATAGATAAAATTCGCCCCTATCTGCGTAGCTGGTACAACGGTGCCCGCGATATGATGGAGGACAGTGGTCTGGATGTGTCTGATATGTATAACCCAGATCAGGTTCGTACAGCGCTCAAAACACTATCTGACAACGAGGTACAGGATGCTCAATATACCGCAACCGATACGGAATCAAATCGCGGCAACCGGCTTGATGAGAAATCAGGCGCTGCAACAGGTCTTCGAGATGGCGGACGAGGATCAGGCGGACACCAGGCTGATGGAAATAGCCGACCAGCAGACGATGGCGGACATGAGCCTGCAACGTCCCTGGGTGACAGTCGCACCGATGCTGATAGAGAACGTGGCGATCAGTCAGTTCCGCGCAAGCAATCCCGAGTGGGCGATGGCGCTACCGGAAGTGCTGACCATAGCGGAAGCTCTGAAAATAGCACAGGCGGACTACTTGCTGACAAAGGACCAGGTCGAGCGGCTGAGCGAGTCATTGAACAAGCCCCTGTAACAGCGAAGGCAACACTACCTGCACCAGGCCGTATTACTGCGGCCAACCTCTCCCAGATTAAATCTCAACTTCCTTTCCTGACTGATGGCCAGGCCGAAGATGTTGTCTTTGCCGAAAAGCGCTTTAACAAGCCTGATGGCTTTGGCGTGCTGTTCACCAACGGCACAGGGACAGGAAAAACCTTCACGGGTCTGGGGGCAATATACCAAGCCTTCCACAGCGGTAAGAAAAACATCCTGATTGTCGCCCCCAAGCAGCCCGTTGTTGATGCGTGGATCAAGGCAGGAAAATCGTTCTTTAACCTTGATATTCACCGGCTGAAGTCAAAACGCGATAACGGTAAGCGCGGCATTGCGGTGACATCGTTTGCCAACCTTGGCGAGAATGCGACACTGCTGGAACGTCAGAGGGAGCTCTCTCATCAAGGGCGCTGGACAGTGACTTTGATTATGATCGCCGGTTTGTGCTGACCGAGAATGCTATTGGTCAGCGGGTAGATCAGGCCATTGAATGGCTCCGGGAGCGCTCGTCAGGTGATGCTGCCATTGCTGGCATGGACAAACTGCAGCAGCGCCTGATTGGTAAAAACTTCGATTACCATGCCCGGATGTACCTGCTGGAGGCACTGAAGGCATCGGAGTCCATTGAGCAAATTCAGTCTCATCTGGATATGGGGCGCAACGTCCTGGTTATGCATGACTTCAAGAAAGGGGGGGCGACCAACCCTTTCCTGATTACACCTACAGCAGAGACCAGAGATGCTTACTCACAATTTCAGGATGAATTCTCCGATCTGATTGAGTCGTTTAGTGCGATCCCTTCCTCGGTTGACCTGCTGACGGCTTACTTTCCTGACGCTCTGGTCTACAACGGTAGCGTTTCTGCCAAAAAGCGCGTGCAGATGCAGGATCAGTTCAACAGTGATCAGCCTGGTACACCGCGAATGATGATTGCTCAGGGTGATGCGATGCGTGAAGGCGTATCAATTCACGACACCACGGGTAAACACCCTCGTGTGCTGATTCATCTGGGGATGCCAGTTAAGCCAACGGCAGCAATTCAGCAGGAAGGGCGCATCTACCGCATGGGCCAAGCCAGTAATGCCATCTTTCGGTATGTAACCATCGGTACCAACTGGGAGCGCCATGCCTTCGCCAGCAAGATTGCAGGCCGTGCACCGGCTGCGGAAAACCTTGCCATGGGCGAGGAGGCCCGAGGGCTGAAGCAAGCATTCATCCAGGCATACGAAGAGGCCGATACCTACCCGGCAGGTTTTGAGGGCGAAGGTATTGGTGGAAAGGCTGCTGACAGGATGCTGGCGAATAACTTGACGCCATGGGATATGGCGAAGTCCTTTTACTTCGGCACCAAAAAACAAGGCAGCGGCCGTCGGGCGCGAGGCCGAGAGCAGAGTGATTACTTTGCCACACCTGAACCTGTGGGCATGAAAATGGTACAGCTGGCGGATATTCGTGGTGGTGAGTCTGCGCTTGAACCAAGTGCCGGCCATGGTGCTATTGCTCGGTGGCTCCCTGAACATACAACGAACCGAGCTATTGAGCTAACATCTGAGCTGTCCAGTAAGCTGGCGCTGCATTTTGATGGCGATGTTGTAACCGGCAGCTTTGAAGACCATAACATTGTCAATAAATACGATGCCATCGTTATGAACCCTCCCTTTGGTCGAGGCGGTAAGCTGGCTGCTGAGCATGTAGAAAAAGCGATGAAGCACCTGCGCAACCAGGGCCGTATTGTGGCCCTGGTTCCTACCGGGCCTGCAGCTGACAAGCAATTCGAACGACTGTTGTATCAGAACGAAGCCGCGAAAGATGTTCATCTGGTCAGCGATATACAACTACCAGACGTAACATTTGAGCGAGCAGGCACATCTATTGCGACACGTATACTGGTGCTGGAAAAACAGACAGATGCAGATCAAGCCAAAAAACTCCAGCAGCAAAACCGTGATTACAGCAGCGTTACAGATATAAATGATCTGTTTGACCGGATGGAATCGCTTGAAATAAAGCCCCGAAGTATTGCTGAGATTGTTACTGGTACAGGCGCAGAAACCCTGTCGCGCACAAGCAAGCCTGATGTAGCAGCTATCGCCAGCGCTCAACAGCGTGCACCTGCTGATCACTGGGCTAAAGGACCAATCATTGAGCACACAACACGGCGCGGCAAAGTTATTCGCGGCGTGATTGCGCCGGTATCTAAGGATGAGGCAAAGGATGTTGATGCCTACACCTTCAAAAAAGATGACGGCTACTTCATTCGTGAAGCACACCTTCCTGATGTGATTACCAAGCTGTCTGATACCGCCTTTTCACGCAGCAGCCAGAAGCACAAAGGGTTATCTGCCGAGAAGGTTCGGGCTGCGGCAGATAAACTGATCAGGCGCTTGCGTCTGCGCGGCGCTCGTGTGCGAGTTGTTGCAACAGAAAAAGATCTGCCTGCCGAAGTGCTGGAGCAGGCTGAAGAAGAGGGCGCGACCGGCCAGATAAAGGCAGTACTCCATGGCGACGAGATATTCATTGTTGCCGACCGCATGTCATCAACGGCTGCTGTTGAAGAAGCCATTCTTCATGAGGGTCGTCGCTACGGTGGCCGCAAGCTGTTCGGTGCTGAATTTACAGCCGCATACAACAAACTCTGGACTCGCATGGGTGGGTTGAAGGGATTGAAGGCACTGGCACAGGAAGCCGGAATCGCAGACAGCATGGCGCCGTACTTCCAGACAGCATCGGATCTGTTGCAGTCTGCTGAAATCACCCGTTCCCGCCGTAACGAATACCTTGTTGATGAGTTTGTTGCACACGTTGCTGGTAACCAGGCCTATGAATCCATTCCGACCAAAGTAAAGCGGCTGATTCAGGAGTTCATCGGAGCCCTGCGTCAAGCTCTGAGAAAAGCGGGCTTTGCAGAACTGCCGAATCTATCTGATGCAGACCTGGCATACCTGGTGCGGCAGGCAGGAAAAGCGGCAACAGGGAGAAAAGCGACGAAACCAGACTTCATGCAGGTGACAGAAGAGGATCAGATGGATTTGTTCTTTTCTGATCTAGCCGACCAGCTGGAGCAGGAGCCAGCCCCGGTCATGGAGCGCTCAGCATTATCGCGGGTTCCTGACGATGCCCCGATCCTGGAAACGGATGGCGATGGAATAGGAAGCGCCGAATCCCTGAAAGAGATGACAGCAAATGCCAGGGCATACGCCAAGCAACACTTTGCAGGGAGCATCGTTAAAAATGTTGAGAGTGGTCACGACATCATGATCTCAATGGGGGGGCCAACAGAGATCAGTTTACGGGTCGTCCCATTGAGTCTAGAGCATGGAGCGCTTATCCCCATCACTGCGCAGCCGGGCCAATACCAGTGATCCTGCCAAATGGGTATCTACCGGGTTGGAGAATACGCTGGGGGCCGCCTTTGGCAAAAATGCCATGGGAGTACTCAGCCCAGTGCAGGTAGATTATCTGATTCGCAATTACCTTGGCTGGGTGGGTGAACGTAGCGCCGCTATCATTGATACCGTCAGCAAGAAAGCACAGGGCTTTGACGAACCCCATAAAGCCTGGTACGAATACCAGCCAATACGCCGGTTCTACCGTGACCTGAGCAAGCCTCAGTACACTCGGTATCAGACTGAATTCTATGAGGATCTGAAGGAGGTAAACAGGCTCTACGCTGATGTCCGCAAGCTGCAAGAGCTAGGACAGACCGAAGATGCCCGAGAGATTATCCGGGAACATGGCGAGAAGCTACGCTTGCGCAGGTTACTGGCTAAACGTCAGCGTCAGCTGAGCGCCTTGACTGCACGAATGAAAGTGGTTGAGCGTAGTCAGTTACCCGGTGAGATTAAGCGCCGACGACTGGATATTTTACGCCACTGAAAAAACTTACTGGTGAGCACTATCAACAACCCATTCAATAAATAATACTGGTAACCCAAGCTGGCAATAAACAGCTGGCTTGGGCGATGAGTGGTAAGTATGCAATATTAATGTAAAAAATCATCCATCGACGGGGAGTCTTATTTGACTATAAAAGTCTTCAAACCCTCTCGCAAAAAATTTATCTCTCTTTCTCTCTATCTCATTTATATAAAAATATAGCGCCCGAAATTCTTTATAGGCAACACTTCCAAAAAATTCATTTGCAATTTCTCTGCTGCAAGATC
>JAOXSF010000127.1 GCA_025800125.1 Marinobacterium sp. | reverse complement strand
GTGGCCTCTTTAAGTGCTTCAGAAAAAGTGCGGTACAGTTCGCTGGGTGCAAGACGAGAGGACGCTGCACAGTCACGGGCCAGCCCGGCAATGGTATGCAGTAATTCGCCAATGCCATTACCGTCTGCGTGAATCAATGCTACCCGTGGCACTTCATCACGGTGTTTGTACAACTCGTTCAGCTCTTTTGGCCAGGTATAGTCATCGCTGTCACAGAAGCGCTGACATAAGATATCTTGCCTGGTCTTCTTTTCGAGACGCCGGGGGCTGATCATTTCATCAACCCATTCTCTGCCATTGCGATCCCACCGCACCGCAATCTGGCCTGTGCGCGGGCTGCGCCGGGTTAACGGGCTGGCCAGCGGCAAACGTGGTGTCTGGCAGTTACGCGCTGCCCGCAACCCTTCTATTGCCAGCTGTAAAGCCTGGGCCTCTGTTTCATCAGTTTTACAGCACTGTACAGTCTCCAGCCCCGGAAACTGCTGTTGCACATACAATGACCAGAGTGCCTGAAAACGACGCGCCTCTTCTTCACAGGCAAACAGTGCAAACACGGCACCACCGGCACGACGCGAAAAACAGATATGATTTTTAGCAGGTGAAGATGCTTCACTCAGGCCTGCCGCCCGAATAACAGCATCAAGCGGGCCATCACACAGCGCATTCAGCATATCGCTGGCAGCAACCATATCGGCCAGCTTGCCACCTTCAAACAGGAAACGCTGTACAGAACGCGCTTCAAACAGATAGGCGGTAACGGACATAGGTGTTCCATCCCTGTTACAATTTATACCAGCCGGTACAACGACAACAGCCATCCGGGCCTTATTGTTTTAAAACGTTAACGCTGTAAAGCAAGAAAGGCA
>JAOXSF010000091.1 GCA_025800125.1 Marinobacterium sp. | reverse complement strand
TGATGGCTGAGCCTGGCCGTATGTACAAGCGTGTGGGAGATCTGTTGTATCGTAATGTGGATGGATACATGCTGTTGTACGTGCCGAACAATGAGAACTTGAAGCGGCTAATACTTCATGAGGCGCATGACTCTGGGGTTGCTGGACATTTAGGACGTGACCGCTGCTATGCAAGCTTGAAGCGTTTCTTTTGGTGGCCTGGTATGAAGGCAGACGTGGAAGCATGGCTGGCGAGTTGCCCCCAATGTCAAGCAGTGAAGAACCCCCCAGGTCGGCCACATGGGTTGTTGCAGCCGTTGCCTGTTCCTGATGGTCCATGGCAGGATATTACCGTGGATCTGCTGACCAATCTGCCCAGAACGAGGGCGAAACATGATTCGATCTTGGTGTTTGTTGATCGATACTCCAAGATGATCCACCTGGCGCCTACTTCAAAGGGGTGCACAGGCGAGGATGCTGCGCGACTATACCTTGATCATGTGTATCGGATGCACGGACTGCTGAGAAGCATTGTATCTGACAGGGACCCCCGGTTTACAGGGAAGTTTTGGAGCCAGCTGTTTGAGCTTCTGGGCACCAAGCTGCAACCCTCGACTGCGTACCACCCACAGACAGACGGACAGACTGAGCGTGCTAACAGAACTGTGGTGCAGATGCTGCGAACTGTGCTGGAGGATGACACAAAGTGGGATGAGCACTTGGCCTTGGTGGAGCATGCTTACAACTCTACCGTGCAGGCGTCGACGGGCTATACGCCTTTCTACCTTGTGTTTGGTCGGGAGAGGCCCTCTCCTATGACACGGCTGGCTGAAGCATTGAACCAGGGCCCCACCAACTACGCTGTGCAAGATCAGCTGGAAGGGTGGAAGAAGCTGCATCGGCAGGTGGTTCAGAAGGTGACTGCTGCCCAGAAGCGCATGGTGAAGAATGCTGATGCCAAGCGACAGCCTGTGGAATACACTGTTGGTGATCAAGTGATGCTGAGGCTTGCCGACTACGACAAGTCTGATTTGCCCAAGCTACGAAAGCAATGGGCAGGACCTTTTACGGTGACTCAGATTGTCAACCCTGCTGCTGTGCGTCTTGAGCTGACGGGTGCCTACCGTCGACTACATCCTGTTGTGCATGTGTCCAAGGTGAAGCACTGGGTGCCTGATGATGCTGGCCGTGATGTGCCCCAACCCCCAGCCGTAGAGCTGGCAG
>JAOXSF010000082.1 GCA_025800125.1 Marinobacterium sp. | reverse complement strand
TCAGTAGTGAAACGCAGCCTCGCCGATGGTAGTGTGGGGTTTCCCCATGTGAGAGTAGGGCATCGCCAGGCATCTAATACCGAGAGACCCCCAGCACACTGTGCCGGGGGTTTTTTCGTGTGTGCGTTGTAAACCCTGAGTTGTGATAATTGCCTTTGAAGCTTGAAGTTAGTTGCCTTGAAAATACTGGATTACAGGGCAAAACCGGATGGTTTCTGGGTTCTTTTATGATTGAATACTCAATCTGACAGGCTGGTCGGTTTCGTGAGAAAACCCCTGTGGCCTGCGGTATCGAAGTCTATTCGAAACAAGGGATTATTGCGTGACGCGGATTAAGTCAACATCAACCAGAAGAACACTGTTGCATGGTTTAAAGGCTGACAGGCCCTTAATTATGCGAATCCTGCTGATATTTACAGTGTCTATACTGGCTACGTCACTAGCGTTATGGCCTTGGTGGCAAAACTCGATGCAGCATTCTGGAAGGGAAGCCTTACTATCTCTGGAAGCATTTATTGAGCGTAACGCGCAGCAGCTTAAACCATTCATCCAGGGCAAGCAGACAGACTGTAGCGGGCCAGTAGTAACAAGCCTTCGTCGGGCAGTTTTCAGTTTCCCTTATGTTAAAGAGATTGGTCTCTACAATGAACAATTCAGGGTTTATTGCGCCAGCAATGATGGCCCTGTGTCTATTCGTCTATCGCCAATGCTACGTACTCGATTACTCACAGCCGATAATCATCAGACGCTATCACTGACTCGAGCTAAAATCAGTGATACGCGTGCACTTTTTTTCTATGTGTATGATCCGCTCAGTGGGCGTGGAGCGAATGTACTGTTACAACCAGAAAGCCTTAACCAGCTGGTTGGGGAGGCGCTGGATGATGTTGGAGCAGGCTTTCAGCTCGAAGTCATTGGTCGTCCGGTACGTACACATGGTTTGCCAGAAGGGGCTGCTCTGGTTAGTCAGTACCGGTTTGAATCTCAGCGCTATCCGTTAGTGTTAACGCTTTATCAGACGTTGGGATGCCAGTTCAGCTTTATAGTGAATTACCTGTGGGTGGGCTTACTGCTGGGTAGTTTTCTTTCGTTACTTTATGTTTATCGTCGCCATCAGTTACTCAGATGCAACAGTCTGGCGCAATCTTTACTTCAGGCCATCAGCAATGGTGAGCTGTATGTTTGTTATCAGCCGATTATCAATGTGAGAACCGGACAGGCTGAAGGGTTTGAAGCATTGCTACGTTGGCAGCACCCGGAACAGGGTGACATAAGCCCGACGATTTTTATCCCTCTGGCTGAACAGTTGAATCTGATGGTTCCGTTGACGGAAATTGTGCTGGATGATGTTATCCGTTTGCTACATCGTTACAGAACATCATTTGGTACGCGTTATATTTCAATCAATATCAGTCGTCATCATATTCTCCAGCATGATCTTGCAGCAATGATGCGGCAGCGCTGTTATGACCATCCCGGTTTGAACCATCGCCTGTTACTGGAGTTGACCGAAGAGTACGCCTTCAGTGAAGCAGAGATGTTGCAAGCCATTAACCAGTTTGAACGTCTGCACGAATGTGGTCTTCGATTAGCGGTTGACGATTTTGGAACCGGCTATGCGGGCCTGGATTTCCTGCGCCGTTATTCATTTGATGTGCTTAAAATTGATCGGACGTTCGTTGCTGGGCTGGGGGCTGAAGCTGCTTTACAGCCATTACTGGAAGCGATGATTCAGCTAGCCCATCAGCTTGATATGTCGATTATTGCAGAAGGTATTGAATTACCTCATCAAGCTCAGATGCTTCACCAGATGGGTATTAACTGCATGCAGGGCTTTCTGTTTACTGAGCCTGTTCGAGCAGGACAGTTGAAGCCATGGTTCAATGATACTCTGGGCGCTGATGTGCTTACCGACCAGGTATTATCAGATATGTCAAAGTATGCCATGTCGAGTGACAAGCAGGGCATATCAGGCACCGGTTGTTGAGTGTAATTGCGCACGGAGTTACCCGTGATGCAGGAGAAGGGGGTCTGGATGCCGACTTGTAATGGTTGCTCAGGTTCTATACTTGTTGTCCAACCATCCAGGTCAGGGAGAGAAGCTATAGTGCGTAAACTGTGTCTACAGCTACTCCGCATCAAGGGTAAGGTGGGAATAATAAATATAACAGCAGGATACCGATGAGATGACAACGGAACGACAGCCACGTTTTGAAGACCTCAAACTTCAGTCAGGCTTGAAATTGCAGCTGGATATAGAAGATTACAGCACCGGGCGGGATGAAAGTGTATTGCTGGGCTACAGCCCTGGACAATCAGTGATTGTTTCTGCACCCCTGCAAAATGGAGCGCCAATACAGGTTGCCACTAATACGCCGGTTACAGTGCGTTTTTTTTCACATCAGCTTAATGGTGCAGGGGCATTTCGAACCCGTGTTATTGCGTCTTCCAGTTATCCATACCCGCATATGCACCTGAGCATGCCTGAAGCGGTTGTATTGGGTGAAGTCCGCAAGGCACTGCGGGCACGTGTGGAACTAGAAGCGATTCTGGAGTTTGAACAGCATAAACTGGGTGCCAGTATTACTGATATCAGTGTTGTGGGCGCACGTATTGAAGGTTTATCAGATGAGTCTGTGCTTGCTGCCGGTGATCAGATCAGGATTTATAGCCGGGTAACCATCTGTGATGTGGTCTGCAAAGTGAGAGTAGACGGCATTGTACGTAATATCTCGGTAGGTCGTCAGGGGTCAGTACTGGGCGTTGAATTTATTGATGTGAATGACTCAACACGGGTGCTGCTACATGGTTATACGCTCAGTCAGGCGATGGGTGACTTTGGCTAACGTTCCTTTTGCCTCACCTGCATACATCAATACACTGATTTCTGATGAATTTCATTCATAGCGGGGTGAGACTACCCCGCTTGCCCACGTTGGTTACGCTGACTAGAATTCTCTTCTATCCGCTGGTATCTGTAGCCCTGTTACAGATTTGAACGGGAAGCGCAGCATCTTGTTATCTAGCAATCTGCATTACATCCATGCGGGAATTTGCTGACATTAAGATGGTTGATAAACAGAATTCTGTCTCTTCCCATGCCTTTATTCCTTTCTCCAGCCAGACGCTATAGCGTTATGGGAGCCCTGTGAGCATCTTTTACTTTCCCGTCAGGCCTATCCTGGAGGGCAACCTGTGAGTCATCATGCGTTTTCTGAACAGGAGCGTGCTGCAGTTTATCGTGCTATTGCTGAGCGTCGGGATATGCGCCACTTTCGTCCTGATCCGGTGGACCCTGAAGTATTACAGCGTCTGTTACTGGCGGCGCACCAGGCTCCCTCGGTCGGCTTGATGCAGCCCTGGCGCTTTATCCGTATCACTCAGCCTGCTTTACGCAAAAGCATCAAGGGCCTGGTTGAGCAGGAACGTCAAGCAACCGCAATTGCGCTGGGTGAGCGTGGTAGTGAATTTATGAAACTGAAGGTTGAAGGGCTGGACCGCTGTTCAGAGGTGCTGGTGGTCGCGCTGATGGATTGTCGGGAGCCGCATGTCTTTGGCCGTCGTACCCTGCCGCAGATGGATCTGGCCTCCGCCAGTTGTGCTATTCAGAATCTCTGGCTGGCTGCACGGGCGGAAGGTCTGGGCATGGGCTGGGTGTCATTATTTGAACCCCGTGAACTGGCCCGGCTGTTGAATATGCCTGATGATGCGGAACCGGTAGCGATTCTTTGTCTGGGCCATGTTGATCAATTCTATGATCAGCCCATGCTAGCCGAACAGGGCTGGAAGCAACCACAGTCGCTGGAAGAACTGCTATGGCAGGATAGCTGGGCTGAGTACCCAGAAAGAGGGCAAAGCGATGCTGATTGATGGTTGGCCACTGACAGTGTTGATCTGCCTGCTGGCAGTGCTACTGGATTACTGGCTGGGTGAACCACGTCGTTATCACCCACTGGTTGGTTTTGGTGCTCTGGCCAGCAAACTGGAGCGACGGCTTAATCGACAGGAAAGCTTGCCTTTGCACCAGCAACTCAGTGGTTGGCTGGGAGTAGCGTTACTGACTGCCCCAGCCGTCTGGTTGCTTGCTTTACTGGATGCTGACAGTCTGGCAGGAAGCGTTTTTTCTGTGGTAGTGCTCTACAGCGCCATTGGCCATAAGAGCCTGCGCGAGCATGTGCTG
Source organism: Marinobacterium sp. (assembly GCA_025800125.1). Lineage (GTDB taxonomy): Bacteria > Pseudomonadota > Gammaproteobacteria > Pseudomonadales > Balneatricaceae > Marinobacterium_C. The sequence goes on along the minus strand of JAOXSF010000082.1, from coordinate 9,682 downwards.
CCAGTTGCTGATGCGCTTACTGATGGTGATGATGCGCTGGCCCGGCAGCGGGCAGCGATGATCGTCAGTCGTGATCCACAACAGATGGATGTCCCCCGTGCCTGCGCTGAGTCGGCGCTTGAAAATGGCAGTGACGGTATTTTTGCTGCTCTGTTCTGGTTTCTGCTGGCCGGTGCGCCAGGGGTGGTGGCCTATCGCCTGATTAACACTCTGGATGCAATGTGGGGTTACCGCAATGAACGCTTCCTGCATTTTGGCTATGCAGCAGCAAAGCTGGATGATCTGCTGAACTGGTTACCCGCACGATTGACGGCACTGAGTTATGCTGTTCTGGGCCATACGGATGCTGCTTTACGCTGCTGGCGGGAGCAGGCTCCAGCTTGCAGCAGCCCGAATGGTGGCCCGGTGATGGCCGCAGGGGCCGGTGCGCTTCAGATCAGCCTGGGCGGAGCGGCCTGTTACCATGGCCAATGGCAGGATAAACCTCAACTGGGTGAAGGGCGTGCGCCTTTGCCGGATGATATTCGCCGGGCAATGGCGCTGGTCAGTCAGACATTGCTGTTATGGTTGATCATGCTCTGTGCCAGTGCTGCGATGGTGCTGTTGTATGGCTGATACTCTGGCAGCAACAGCTGTATTGTCTGCGCCATCACGTTCTTCTCCTGTGCATGGTGGCGCACTGCGTCAGGCGGTCGCTGAAACCGGTATTGCGCAGGAACACTGGCTTGACCTGTCAACGGGTATCAGCCCATTCAGCTGGCAGCCGGTAACACCTCCGCCACTTTGCTGCTGGCAACGGTTACCGGAAGACAATGATGGCCTGGAGCAGGCCGCTGGTGATTATTATACCGTATCTGCTACAGGTGATTGTTCAGTGCTGCTACCTGTTGCTGGCTCGCAGGCGGCCATTCAATTGCTCCCGCTACTACGTCCTGCTGGCATTGTTGCACTGGCAGGTATTGCCTATGCCGAACATGCACACCACTGGCAGCGTGCGGGGCACTCACTACTGCGACTGGACGAAATCGGCCTGGATAAATTGCAGGCTGGAGAAGCATTGCCCGATGCGCTGGATGTGCTGCTACTGATTAATCCGACCAACCCCACTGGCCGTACTTACCGGCCGGAGCAATTGCTGGACTGGCATCGTCAGCTGGCAGCACGGGGTGGCTGGTTGATTGTTGATGAAGCGTTCATGGATATGACGCCACAGTACAGCCTGTCATCGTTCTGTGGTCAGCCCGGACTGATCGTGTTGCGCTCGGTTGGTAAATTCTTCGGCCTTGCCGGGGCGCGGGTTGGCTTTGTCCTGGCATGGCCGCAACTGTTACAGCAATTGGCGCTGCAGCTGGGCCCCTGGACGTTGGCCGGGCCATCTCGCTGGTGGGTAACTCAGGCGTTGCAAGACAACCATTGGCAACAGCAGCAACGCCATCAGTTATCACGGGCAGCAAAACGGTTGCAGCAATTGCTGTTTGAACATGATCTGGTTGTGCACGGTTCAACGGCATTGTTTCAGTACTGCTGTCAGCCTGATGCCGAGGTGATTTACCAGCGTTTGCGCCAGAATGGGGTGCTGGTGCGGTTGTTTGAAGCGGATCAGTATCAGCCTGCTGCGTTGCGTTTTGGCCTTCCTGGTGAGGAAAAACAGTGGTTGAAACTTCAACGTGTCCTTCAACAGATCAGAGATCTTCCCTGTGAATAATCATAATCAGACATTGATGGTGCAAGGTTGTACCTCCGACGCTGGAAAAAGCATGCTGGTAACGGCGCTCTGCCGCTTGCTGCAACGCAGGCGCGTACCGGTTGCACCGTTTAAACCACAGAATATGGCATTGAACAGTGCGGTTACCGCCACGGGTGGCGAAATTGGCCGGGCGCAGGCGGTGCAGGCACAGGCCTGCGGACTACAACCTCATGTAGATATGAACCCGGTGCTGCTTAAGCCCAACAGTGATATTGGTGCTCAGGTGATTGTGCAGGGAAAAGCGGTTGGCAATATGGCGGCCCGTGTATACCACGATTACAAACCGGTGGTGATGGAAGCGGTGTGCCAGTCCCATCAACGGCTGTGTCAGCAGTACAGGGCGGTTATCGTCGAGGGGGCCGGCTCTCCTGCCGAAATCAATTTGCGGGCACGTGATATTGCCAATATGGGTTTTGCCGAGCAGGTTGATTGCCCGGTTATTCTGATTGCTGATATTGATAAGGGGGGCGTCTTTGCTCATCTGGTGGGCACACTGGAATTGCTGTCACCGTCCGAACAGGCCCGTGTCGCCGGTTTTGTGATTAACCGCTTCCGGGGTGATATTGGGCTGTTGCAGTCGGGCCTTGACTGGTTGGAGCAGCGCACCGGAAAACCGGTACTGGGAGTGCTGCCTTACCTGCATGGTTTGCATCTGGAAGCGGAAGATGCGGTGGCAGCTTCCAGCCTGGCCGAGGCGAATGGGTGTGATGTCCTGAAAGTGGTGGTGCCTGCGATGCCACGCATCAGCAACCACACAGACTTTGACCCGTTGCGCCTGCACCCTCAGGTTGAGCTGACTTTTGTCGGCCAGGGGCAGACGCCACCACCGGCGGATCTGGTGATTCTGCCTGGCTCCAAATCAGTTCAGCGTGATCTTGCCTGGTTGCAGCGTAATGGCTGGCAGAACTATCTGCAACGTCATCTGCGTTTTGGCGGTAAGTTGCTGGGCATCTGCGGTGGTTATCAGATGCTGGGCCAGTGGCTGCATGATCCACTGGGGCTTGAGGGTGATCCGGGTAGCTGTGAGGGCTTTGGTTGGCTGGAGCTGGAAACGACCTTGGCAGCAGAGAAACAGCTGCGCAATGTGGCAGGCACGCTGCGTCTGGAAGATGCTGCTGTTACCGGGTATGAGATCCATGCCGGGGTGAGCAGCGGCCCGGCACTGGCAACACCGCTGGTAACACTGGACAGCTATAACGACGGTGCAATAGGCCTGGATGGCCAGGTAGCAGGGACCTATCTGCATGGCTTGTTTGAATCGACACCAGCCTGTGACGCCTTGCTGCGCTGGGCGGGGTTAAAGCAGGTGACAACACCGGATTATGCCCAGCTACGTGAAGCAGGCATTGACCGCGTGGCTGATGCCGCAGAGCAGCACCTTGATTTTGCTCGACTGGCGCAGATAGCGGGCTGGCCACTGGATGCGGCGGGGGGCCCCTGTCGGGCAGTGACAGCTGATGGAGAAATGCTGTGATGACACAGAAAAGCACCGAAAAATCACTGATTCTGGGGGGGGCCCGTTCAGGCAAAAGTCGCCTGGCGGAACAGTGGGCCAGCCAATGGCAGCAGACTGAGGCCGGTCGTCAGGTGGTTTATATCGCTACCAGTGAACCCGTTGACGCGGCACTGGATGAACGGGTGGCATTGCACCGTGCGCGCAGGCCTGATCACTGGCAACTGGTAGAAGAACCGCTGGCGCTGTCGCAGGCATTGCGACGGCACAGTACAGATCACCATTGTCTGCTGGTGGATTGCCTGACCCTGTGGCTGACTAACCTGTTGATACTGGAAGATGAACAGCGCTTACGGCGGGAACTGGCTGCCCTGAATGAGGTATTACTCACTCTGCCCGGGCCTGTGCTGATGGTCAGTAATGAAACCGGACTGGGGGTGGTACCAATGGGTGAGTTGACTCGCCGTTATGTTGATGAAGCCGGGCTGCTGCATCAGCAGCTGGCACAGCAGTGCGATAATGTACTGTTCTGTGTTGCAGGCTTGTCCCATGTTCTGAAGGGGCGCGGTATTTAAAAACCGGTACTGGTGTATTGAGATAAAAAATAAGTGGATTTAAATGGAGACCCCTGATGACAGAACAGGCAGATAACCGCTGGTTTTACGCCTCAGCACAGGCGCTGAATCACCAGGTCTGGGCTGAGGCTCAGGCCCGTCAGCTGCAACTGACCCGCCCGCCGGGCTCGCTGGGCGATACGGAAGATCTGGTACTGCAACTGGCGGCGATGCAGGGAGAAATCTGCCCTCAGCTGGAGCGTATACAGATCAGTCTGTTTGCGGCTGATCATGGCATTGCCGCGCAGGGAGTCTCCGCTTATCCACAGGCGGTAACGGCGCAGATGGTGGAAAACTTTGCCCGTGGTGGTGCTGCCATCAGTGTGGCTGCCCGTCAGTTGGGCGCACAGCTGGAAGTGGTGAACCTGGGCACGGTTGCAGTACTGCCAGATAAGCTGCCGGGTGTACGCCATGCGGTGATTGCGCCGACCACCGCCAGCTTTGCCGAGCAGCCCGCGATGACCGTACCGCAATTACAGCAGGCTTTGCAGCAGGGGCGTGAAGCTGCCCTGCGCGCTGCCAACGATCATTGTCAGCTGTTTGTCGGTGGGGAAATGGGGATTGGTAACACTACTGCGGCCACCGCGCTGGCGTGTGCTCGTCTGAATATTCCGCCACAACAGCTGGCAGGCCCGGGCACCGGGCTGGATCAGACCGGACTGGCACACAAAGTGGCCGTGATTGAGCAGGCACTGGCCAGGCATCAGCTATCAGCCGGGCAGCCGCTGCAGTTATTACAGTATTTCGGTGGCTTTGAGATTGCCGCGTTGTGCGGGGCTTACATTGCCGCTGCTCAGCAGGGGATTACTGTGCTGGTGGATGGCTTTATCTGTACTGCTGCTGCGCTGATCGCCTGTGCGCTGAACCCCTCGGTACGTGACTGGCTGCTGTTTGCTCACAGTGGCGCAGAGCCCGGCCATAAATTGCTGCTTGATGCGTTGCAGGCACGCACCCTGCTGCAATTGGGGTTGCGACTGGGTGAAGGCAGTGGCGCGGCGCTGGCTATACCGCTGTTGCGGATGGTGTGTGCCTTGCAGGCAGAGATGGCTACGTTTACCGAAGCGGGGGTGAGCAACCGTGAACCCTGAGTACGTACCTGAACGTACACTGTGGTTATTACGCCATGGTGAAACCACCGCTGGGCGTGCCTATATTGGCCGTAGTGACCCGCCACTGACGCCACAGGGCTGGCAACAGATGGAGTATGCACTGCAATCTGCCCCTGACTGGCAGCAGGTGCTGAGTTCACCCCGGCAGCGTTGCCGCACTTTTGCCCGAGAGCTGGCAAAGCGCCTGTCTCTGCCGTTGCAGGTGCAGGATGCTTTTGCAGAATATGATTTTGGTGTGATGGAAGGGCTGACCGCGCAACAGGTGCTGGATCAGCACCCCGGTGTGCTGGACGCCTTCTGGCAGGACCCGGCTGGGTCACCCCCGCCGGGAGCCGAACCCCTGGCAGCTTTTGAAACCCGTTTACGCAGCGGTCTGCAACAGATTGATTTCAGCCAGGGGCCAGTATTGCTGGTTTGCCACGGCGGCGTGATTCGTGCGCTGCGCTGTCTGGAACAGGGTCAGCCCGTCTCGCAACTGCTGCAATACAGTGCGCCCCATGGTGAGCTGTATCCGCTTTCGCTACCGATGTGGTGCTGAGTTGCGGTCGCGTACCCTCATGTTTTTTATCTGTTTTCAGTGCCGGTAACTGGAGTCTTGATCATGATCTTCTATCTGCGGGCGGCGCTGGTTGCGTTGCAGTTTCTTAGTCAGATTCCAGTAAACTTTCGCCACTGGCCTTCAGAACGTGAAGTGGGCTGGTCAGTCTGTTTCTATCCGTTAGTTGGCCTGTGCTGTGGCGGCCTGCTCTGGAGTGGTGCGTACCTGCTCTCGGGTGCACCGGTCATGGTCACAGCGGTGTTGTTGTTACTGGTCTGGGTCTGGTTCAGTGGCGCGCTGCATCTGGACGGGTTGGCAGATAGTGCGGATGCCTGGCTGGGCGGCCGGGGTGATCGGCAGCGTACACTGGCAATTATGAAAGACCCGACCGCAGGCCCCCTTGCGGTGGTGGTTCTGGTGCTGGTGTTGCTGCTCAAGGCAGTGCTGATTGCTGCGCTGCTGCAACAGGCACTGTACTGGCCGCTGCTACTGGCTCCAGTGGTTGGGCGTATGGTGCCACCACTGTTACTGCTGACCACGCCCTATGTACGCCCGCAAGGGCTGGGACAGATGCTGGTAGATCAACTGCCGCGCCTGCAACTGGGCTGGATTCTGGCAGGCTGGGCACTGTTCTTGCTCGCCTTTTCTCCCTGGGCCGTGGCGCTGACGCTGATCGGGTTGCTGTTGCTGCACCGGCTGTTACGCAGGCTGATGCTGGTGCGGCTGGGTGGTGCAACAGGGGATACCCTGGGCGCAGCACTGGAGTTGCAGGAAACCGCCTGGCTGCTAGGCCTGGTACTTCTGCTCTGATCAGCCTGGCGCCATGTTCTTATCAGCTAAGCCATGGTTCTTACCAGCTAAGCTGTTGCCATGATCAGGTGTGGCCTTGCTTGAACAGCAGGCTGACCTTTTTTGTCTATAGTTAACGCTATCTTTCCACGTTGCTGATGTGGATATCTGATGACAATGCGTTTGTAACGACCGTTTGATTTCTGGCGATTTTTTCTTATTAACAAATAATCATCACCATAAAATCAGCAAGTTATTCATTTTTGTGCTACTAAAGTACTGGGTTTATTTTCCTGGTCTGTCAGACATTATCTGCAACCTGATTGTTTATTCCTGAATCGGTCTGCCGATACCCTGTTTTATGGTAGAAGGTGGAGGTGCAAGCGTCTGATGAAGTGTTACTACCTGATTGAGTATCAAGAGGATTACAGATGAATGGGTTATCAGTAAGAGCCAGAGTTCTGATGCTGGCAATTACGCCGCTGATGCTGATTACGGTGGTTATTATGCTGATTGTGAATCAGCAGTTGCAGGAACTGGGTGAACGGGAAGTTGAGAGTGTGCGCCAGCAGATGCTGGAAGAGCGCAAACAGGCGTTGAAGGATTATATTGATCTGGCGGTGACCAGTATCGCGCCGGTATACCGTAATAGCAGCCTCAGCCGGGAAGATGCGCAGGCACGGGCGAAAGAGATTCTTTCCAGCCTGACCTATGACGGCAACAACTATATTTTTGTATACGACTACAGTGGTACCAACCTGGTGATGCGGCCCAAGCCATCGCTTGTGGGTAAAAACATGATTGGACTGCAAGATAAGGCAGGCCAGTATCTGATTCGTGATCTGCTGGATATTGCACGCCGTGGCGGTGGCCATTATGAATATCTGTGGACACGTCCTGATGGTACGGGCAACGGCCCCAAGCTGAGTTACGCCACCGGGTTGCAGGATTGGCAATGGATGATTGGAACCGGCTTTATGATCGACGATATTGACCAGGTCGTGAACGGTATGCGCGTCGAAATCGCTGAGAAAGTTAGCGATACCCTGTGGGGTATTCTGCTGACCGGTCTTGGCATTGTGGTACTGATTGCGCTGGTGGCCAGCTGGCTGAGTGCCCGTCTGGTTGCGCCACTGGCCTCTACTGCCGATGCCATGCGGGATATTGCCGAAGGTGATGGTGATCTGACCCGCCGTCTGCAAAACCGTAGCGAAGATGAGATTGGTGAAGTTACCGCCGGTTTCAATACCTTTGCTGATAAGGTGCAGGGGCTGGTATCAGAGGTGAAAGGTGGAGTAAGTGAACTGACCTCTGCCACCGGCCTGATGAATACCGTTGTGCATCAGACCCGCGATGATGTAGGCCAGCAACGTGATGAAACCCAGCAGGTCGCCGCCGCCATTGAGGAGATGGTTGCTGCTGTACAGCAGGTAGCAGGTAATGCGGCTGAAGCTGCACAGGCTGCGGCCAGCGCAGATAAGCGCGCCCGTGATGGCCAGGGGCTGGTGGATAACACGGTTGGTATCGTCTCTGACCTGGCCGGTGATGTGAATACGGTAGGTGAAGCGATTGAGCAACTGGATACCTACACCGATCAGATCACCGGCGTAGTCAATGTAATCAAGGAGATCGCGGAACAGACCAACCTGCTGGCCCTGAACGCTGCCATTGAAGCGGCCCGTGCTGGTGAACAGGGACGCGGCTTCTCGGTGGTCGCGGATGAGGTACGTACCCTGGCCACCCGTACCCAGAGCAGTACCGATGAAATCCAGCAGATGATCGACCGCCTGCTGGGTGGTGTCGCCCATGCGGTGGAAGTGATTGAACGCAGTAAAGAAAAGGCCAGTGGCACCGTAGAACAGGCGGAAGCGGCGGGCAATGCTCTGCGTGAGATCGCTGTTTCAGTGGAGAATATCACCACGATGAACACCCAGATCGCCAGCGCCGCAGAGCAGCAGACTGCTGTGGCGGAGAATATCAGCAGCAGTATTCATAATATTGCCGATATAGCAGAGCGTTCAGCGGGCCAGGCGGATCAGCTGTCCAGCACGACCGGAGAGATGACGGCGCTGGAACAACGCCTGAATGGCCTGATTCAGCAGTTCAGGGTGTAACCTTTTCTTTTGAATGACCAGAGCCGGGCGTTGTCCCGGTTTTTTTATGGTGCCTTTCATACGCGATTGTGGTTGGCTGTACCGCGATTCAGGCTCCAGGTTTTGTCTGCTGGCTATACCCACGGCCACATGTCCCGCGTATTACCTCCACAGAGCCACTTTTTCCGTTTCTGACCACTACCACCTGCTGCAAAAAATAAACTCGCTGCGCTCAGACAAATTGTTTGCTGACCGCTCCTGAAGCGGATATCATATTAAGCCGTTATGTGCTCTCATCCAGATGATGTACAGATGCTAAAATATGGTCTAATATTTGATCTTATATAAGGTCATAAATGAGATCTAATAATGAAAAAAGTATTAGCCGATTGCTCTGCAAGTATCTCAGAGCTAAAGAAAAACCCTACAGCTCTATTGAATGATGCCGAGGGTTCACCTATTGCCATATTGAACCATAACAAGCCAGCCGCTTACTTAATTCCTGCTGAAACTTATGAATGGATGGTAGAGCTAATTGATGACCTCCAGCTTGCAAAACTTGTTGAGCAGAGGCTAAAGGACAAAGACCAGGCCGTGGAAGTGAGCCTTGATGACCTATAAACTAAAATTTCTGCCTGCTGCTCTCAAAGAGTGGAAAAAGTTAGGTCATCCCGTTCAGTCTCAGTTTAAGAAAAAACTTGAAGAGCGGTTGCAGAACCCTCATGTTCCTTCAGCAAAACTGAGGGGTTATGAAAATATCTACAAGATCAAATTAAGGACAGCTGGTTATCGCTTAGCTTATCAAGTAATTGATAACGAGCTTGTTGTATATGTTCTGGCTGTAGGCAAAAGAGAAAAAGACTCAATCTATCGAACATTCAATAAGCGAGTAAACTTCTAGTGCGCACATAATAAGTACTCTATCAATAATATCAGGCTGATTTTTCATTTCAGTGCTCCTGGTTTTTAACCATGCTATTCAGGCGTAGGATGGGCAAAGCGAAGCGTGCCCGTCATTGGTGGCATCACCATCATGATGGAGTTTGAGCAGATAGCGGCACCGTAGCAGCTCACTCTGTGAGCGACATACCTCACTGTATGAATATACTGTGCTATCGCGGTTAACCTTTTACCGATATTCAGATGCCAGTTATCGCCTGTCGGCTTTTATGCTGGCTTGCCAGTGCGTCAAGGAGATGGCGCATCCCCTTAACAATACCCACGGGCACAAGTCCCACATTTGCCTCCACAAAGCCGCTTTTTCCGTTTCTGCGCACGGCCATCCGCTGCGGTTTGCAAACTCGCGCGTTGCGCTCAGACAAGCAAACCGCTGACCGCT
>JAOXSF010000074.1 GCA_025800125.1 Marinobacterium sp. | reverse complement strand
GCCCTCCTGCTGGTATTCGGCACAGTCGTCAAAACTGCAACTGGCAACATAAAGCGATTACCAAACTGCATCAGCATGGTGTCAATATTGATATTGAAGGCGTTCTCAGCCCTGATGATTACCGCATATATAAACAGGTACATGGGCTGCCTGTTACCACACCTGCAGCCAACAGGCGCTATTTCTAGTAGCGCGCGGGTCAATCTCGAGAACAGCCCCAGACACTACATACATCAGGAATGTAAGCGCTACACAATAAGCGCTACACAAAAGGAAACCGATAAATGTCTATTAAGGGATTAATACGGCGACTCTTCAAACCCTCAGAACAAACCATCTATTTTCAGCACATAATGGATAGTGATGGCTTTAATCTGACTCTTGATCCAAAGCATTTCTCACTTTGTCAGCATGGGACAGCGCCTGCATATCTGCAGTTTCAATATATCTATCTGCAAAGTCTGGTCGAGCAGGGCGCAGCCGAGACACTCGCCAATGGCTTCTCCATTGCAAGCGAAGCGCTGGCTGCACTGGATGACGAGAGCGAATCCGTCCTGCAACTACCGCCACGCTACCCCGGAGAGTTCGATACCCGCATCAGTGGTACAACAGGGCAAAGTACATTTGCAGTCCGTATTCTGCCGCTGGATAGTCACAACCAGCCCCGTCCTCAATACCAATGCCAGAGCGGACTGTTGATATTCGGCAACAGCGAACACTATCGTCTGACGCCTGCTGAATTATTGGCCTTTACTGCCGTACAGAATCATCCTTCCAGCAATGAGATAGAAACGGCTAATTTATGGCTGGTTGGCCTGCTGCAGAAGGCGCGTGATCAGGGGATGGCACTGAATCTGAGCCATTTTGAGAAGCTGGAAGTTGCTCACCCACAACGGGTAGGCATCAATGCTGTGGTTGAGCCTGGCGGTGATCTGATTCTGATACCGAACTTTGGTGGTGATGATAACCCTGTCGATATCGCCAACCGCGAAGGGCAGTTGAATAGCGCCGATGGTAAAGCCGTTATGCGTATTCGTGACCGCATTGTTGTACTTGATGAAACACGGTTACGCGCTACCCATGAAGTAATCAGTAACAAACGCATTCCCAAAGAACAACTGAAAGACTTTCTGGCAACGCCCAGCGCCTTTCTGGATGCAAGTCTGGTTGACCTTGATCTGGGGTTTTCACTGCGTGTTAAAGGTGCAACACGCTTCACTGCACTGGAGTTCGGTGAGACCGATGAGTCAGGTATTAACTGGTTTGATAGCCCTTCTGAACCAGCAGCACCGCCCTCTATACTGCCAACGCTATTAAAAGATGCAGATGACCTGCGCCAGTGCCAGCAAACATTTATCAGGGCACAGCAACTGTGTGCCGATGAAATGGCTGTAAAAGGACAGTCGATTGATATCAGTCAGCCTGACGAAGTAACAGCCATATTAGACAAACTGAAATCAGAACTGGAAAGCGGAGACTGGCCACAACAGCCTGCAGCAGCCTGTGATGATCAACAAGCTGAACCGGAAGAACGGGTAACGGTTGATCTGGACGAGATTGAAAATCAGACACTCAACTTGCAGCAAAAACTTGAACAGCAACTGGCTCAACCCTGCACTATTGATTTCAGCGTTTATAAACGTCAGCCGTACCCCCACCAGAAAGAGGGTATTCACTGGTTTACCAGCCTGGCTGGCGCAACGGAAAGTGCAAGTACACCACTGACCCAAGGCGCACTACTGGCAGATGATATGGGACTTGGTAAAACCTATATGTCGCTGGTGGGCATCGGTGAACTTTACCGTCAGTTAGCCGCACGGGGTGAAACCTGCAAACCGGTACTGATTGTGGCACCGCTCAGTCTGCTGGAAAACTGGGCGGATGAAGTTGCACTAACCTGCCCGGACAACACCTTCAGGGATATTGTTGTACTGCAGGCCAATCAGGATCTACCTCGTTTCCGTATCAAAGGGGCTGGAAATGAAACCCGCCAACGATTAGGTGATGAAGAGACACTGACAGAAGATGCAATTCGCTATGCCCTGAAAACTGGCAAAGACTCTAGTGTTGATCGGCTGGATATGGACCGCCGACTGGTGCTGACAACCTATCAGACACTGCGCGATTACCAGTTTTCACTCTGCCGTATTGACTGGAGCCTGGTGATTTTTGACGAAGCCCAGAATATCAAGAATCCGAATACCCTGCAGACTCGGGCTGCCAAAGGACTAAAGGCTGATTTCAAGCTGCTGGCAACAGGGACGCCTGTAGAAAATAGCCTGCTGGATTACTGGTGCCTGATGGATACAGCACAGCCGGGCCTGCTTGGTGACTGGACCGAGTTCCGTGAACGTTACGTGCAGCCAATCACTCAGGCTGCAATCGATGAGCAGAATAGGGCAAGGCTGGCGTCGGGCCAGCAGCTACGTGCAGATACTGGTGTACTGATGCTGAGACGGCTCAAAGAAGAACAGCTTGAAGGACTACCAGAAAAACGAATCTTTACCGGCTCCATACCAGAGAATGACAATGGATGGGTGTATGACGAGACGCTGAATCATATGATGAGTGGTGAGCAGCTGCAAAGTTATAATGCTGTTGTTGACAATTATCAACAGATAGCACCGGGTGCAAGAAAAGGCCAGGCACTAGGTGCATTACAGCAATTGCGAAGTATCTCGCTTCACCCCAGGTTGGGCGACGATACGATACTATCTGAAATCGGTGATGCGCGCGCCATGCTGGCACTATCAGGTAAGTTGCAAATTTTACAGGCGTTATTGGAGCAGGTTCAGGCTCGTGAGGAGAAGGTGCTGATATTCGCTACCAGTAAAAGGTTGCAGGCACTGCTGCGCCTCTGGTTACAGGCTTTGTATCAGATTGATATCAATATCATTAACGGTGAAACCAAAGCGGTAGCGCAAAAAGCTGGTGCTCAGACCCGTAAAGGTATTATTACCGACTTTGAAGCCAGGGCAGGCTTCGGCATTTTGATTATGTCACCTGTGGCTGCCGGGGTGGGGCTGACAGTGGTAGGAGCCAATAATGTGATCCATCTGGAGCGGCATTGGAATCCGGCCAAAGAGGCACAGGCAACAGACAGGGTTTATCGCATAGGCCAGAAGCGAAATGTTAATGTTTATCTACCGACCTTGCTGCATCCAGAGCGTATGTCTTTTGATATAAACCTGGATCAATTGCTGAACCGTAAAACGGGTTTGAAAGATGCAGTGGTTACACCACAGGAAGTACAATCTGAAGAACTGGAAGCTGTACTGTTGTAAGCTAGCGTTGAGGCCTGTAATTGTTGAAAATAATTACAGGCCTCTTTGTTACATATCGGTTATTTGTTTGACTACATTAAGTCTGTAATGCTTTTTTTCCAGCAGTTATCTTTTTTTATATTGGTACAGAGTTTATTTACTAAGGTCAGCTGACTATTTGCAACCTGTTCAGAAAAGTATTGAACGACCTCAGTATAATCGCTGTTTCCCGTACAGTCTGTCATCCACTGAGCATATTCCGTTAGCTCCTCAAACAATGTGCCAGCCCACTCCCTGAAAGGCTGGATATGTTCGCCTGCATGTATATCTATATTGCCATGGCGACCAGCCAGAGAAACCCGTTCGATGTTGTTGCGCCATTGTTGTTTTTCTTTCTGGTTGGCATCAGGTGAGGGTTGCAGGGCGCTGTACAGCATCATGATTTCAATCAATCGTAGTTGTTCTCGGCTGAGACCTGCCGGAGCAAAGGGGTTGAGATCAATAGCGCGTAGTTCAATATAGTCGATACCATGCAGTTTTTGTGCGGTAAGTGGATCCAGACCGGGGCGTACTGCGCGTTTACGAATAAAACTGTATACCTCCCCAAAGGCCTGAATTCCGTCGGATTGGCGTTTACCTTCGGCAATAGTCTGGCCTAGTTGTGTGGTGAACGATTGCGCGTCATTCAGGTTCAGTTGCCAATAAGCGTCACATTGCCAGAAGCCATACGTAGAAGTACGAAGAGAGACTATCTGATCTGTATCCAGATGGTCAGTCTGGCCTGCATATTCTGACTGTAGATGCGGCAGCATGGGGGCACAGCCAAATAGATAGATCATCAGCGGCTTTATCCGGTACAGGTTACGAACCAGCGCCATATAGCCTTCAGTTCTGAATATGTCGGGCACTGCTGTTGGGTTACGTAGTAGTCTGAGTTCCTCCCAAAAGGTTTCTGAAAGGGATACGTTGACATGTATACCAGTAAAAGCTGCACGCCAGAGCGGGTGTTTGCGGGCCAATTGCAAATAGTAATCGCGCTTTTTTATGCCCGTTGCACTATTGCCCAGATGAGAAACCCGGTTTTCATCCAGCGGTGAAAAGGGAGGTGGAGAGCTGATTGGCCATAGATGTTCGTCAAGAGTGTTTTGTTGTGCTGCAGCCTTAAATGTAGTCAGTGTTTGTAACAGTGTATCTATATCGTCAAAAGGATCTGTGACAATCTCAAGTGTGCACTCAAGTAGATCTTTCTGAAACGTAGGATGGGTTAATGGATCCCCAAGGGTGTCGGGGTGGGGGGTATCTGACAGTTGAAGTGCCTTGCTGACCCGGTTCATTTCCAGTTCAAGACCGAAGGTCTGTTGAAAAAACGTAGAGGGAAACTGCATGTTTTTCAGCAAGTTCCACCCTGCATCACTCCGTTGATGGACATCCAGTCCAGTCATTGCTTCCATTATCTGTCCTTATTCCATTCTATAAATTGTCGGCTTATCGCTTGTTACTTCTGAGGTTGGTCCATACTCCGAAATAATGGCGCAGATGTTAGCACGCAGTATCAAGTGTACCCAGTAGATAAGCACTGGCAGTATTCAAGATCAGGTCGCATCCATATGTATAAGCTTTATGCACATACTCCACGCACCAACAAGACGATGTACCGATAGTACTGTAGGGGCGAGATATTGTGCTGAAGAGACAAAGAGACATTGTACTGAAGAGAAGAAAGACAGTAACAAGCAGGGCAGAGGTTGGTCTCCCTGGTACGGCTCCGTAGCGTTTGCTTGTATCAGTGCCCGGGTGGGGCGGTTATTAGCTAAAACAGGACGCTTGTGCGTCCTGTTTTTTATCACTTGGCAGTCATGGTTATTATTAACCAGACGGCCATATTAACTGAGTAGCATATCAGCCAAACTGGTTCATCGTGTTGTCTTCACCCGCCGCTTTCAGTGCAGCGTCGCCGGAGAAGTATTCTTTGTGGTCGTCACCCATGTCAGAACCGGCCATGTTCTGGTGACGTACACAGGCGATGCCCTGACGGATTTCTTTACGCTGT
>JAOXSF010000071.1 GCA_025800125.1 Marinobacterium sp. | reverse complement strand
GACTCAGTTCATTGATGTAGTTCCAGACGAAATTAACACTCCGCGCCATGCTATTCAGCAGGTTTCGGTGTTTATCACGTACTCGAACTTTCAAAGTCTTTGTATGTTTCACGTTTCAAATTATAACGATAGCCATGGATCATGGCAGACACTGTATTGCCTAAAGGAGGCTTTCGCCTCCCGCGCTATCCTTCCCCGCACTGGAAGTACGGGGTTTGTCGCGCATTCTGGTCACAACGGGCAAATCTACCGACACCAGGCCATGGCCCAGGAGCCACTCAAAGAGATTCAGGCTTATGCCGGACGTCCTTCAGCCAATTCTTCGTCACGACCATTACGCACTGACATAATCTCCACATCAAATGTCAGCATATACCCAGCCAACGGGTGATTTCCATCAACGCTGACTTCATCACCTTCAATCGCGGTAATCTGCACCAGCTGCTGCTGACCCTCATCATCTTCCACTTCAAAGTGCATCCCTACTTCCAGTTCAGCATCACCGAAATCCGCCTTTCTGATTGTCTGCACCAGGCCATTATCACGGCGACCATAGCCTTCATCCGGGTGCACCGTAACCTGAAGCTTTTCACCTGCCTCAAGCCCTTCCAGAGCTTTTTCCAGCCCTGGCACTATATTATGATGGCCATGCAGGTAAGGCAGTGGTTCAGCCCCATAACTGCTGTCTAGCTGTTGTTGTTCCCCATTGGTCAGGGTGTAGTGAAAAGTCACTACTTTGTCTGCACTGATTTTCATCGCATTCTCATCCGTTACTGCAAACCTGCAAGCATGCAGGCCACTATATTCACACCTGTCTGGTGGCAGGTCAGCTGTATTATTGCAACCGGTTATCCAGCCATTGCCCAAGCGCCTGAATCTGCTCCGGCACTACCTCGTGAGCCATTGGCCAGGTGTGCCACTGTGGCTTTAACCCCAGTAGCTGCAAACGGTCACGTGCCTGCTCTCCCAGGTTCAGAGGTACCACATCATCCGCAGTACCATGAGCAATCCAGAGCGGAAAGTCCGCTGCACACCGCAAGCGTGATGCCGGGTCTGTCGCCAGATAAGTAGAAAGCGCAGCAATACCACCCAGCTGTTGTGGATAACCAAGACCCGCTTCATAGGCAACCGCACCACCCTGGGAAAAGCCGATCAGGATAATCTTTTGAGCAGCAATACCCTCAGCACACTGCTGATCAATCAGTGTGCTGATTCGTGCCGCAGACACAAACAGCGTCTGCTCGTTAATCTCACGACTGGCGCCCATCGACAGAATGTCGTACCAGGCTCGCATCTCCCAACCATTGTTGACCGTCACCGGCTGTACCGGGGCACGGGGGAAAATGAAGCGAACAGACAACGCATCGCTCAGCTTCAGATAAGGCACGACTGGCACAAAATCATGGCCATCGGCTCCAAGCCCATGCAGCCAGATCACCACCGCCTGGGCAGGCCGCTCAGGTTCCAGCACCAGTTGCTGCTCAGTTTCTATCAGCCGGAAGCCCGCAGGTACCGGCATCATGGCTGCAATCGCTCAACCACCCAGCCATGATCACTCAGGCGGTAACGGAAACGATCATGCAGACGGTTTTCACGCCCCTGCCAGAACTCAAATGCTGATGGAATAAGACGGTAGCCACCCCAACGCTCAGGACGTTGCAGATCTTCCTGCGGATGAGCAGTTTCAAGCTCAGCAACACGCTGTTCAAGCGTTTCACGGCTATCAACTATCTGGCTCTGATGAGAAGCAGCAGCGCTCAGGCGGCTACCAAATGGGCGTTCATTAAAGTAGGTATCGCCCTGAGCTGGCGACAGCCGCTCGACCTGGCCCTGAATACGCACCTGACGCTCCAGACCATACCAGTAGAACATCAGCTCGGCCTGCGGGTTTTCTGCCAACTCCTGACCCTTCTGACTCTCATAATCGGTATACCAGGCAAAACCCTGCTCATCAAAGTGCTTAAGCAGCACAATGCGTGCCGAAGGCATTCCTGTTGCGCTGGCTGTTGCCAACGTCATAGACGTTGCATCATCGGGCGATACTTCAGTGGCTTTTGCCATCCAGGCAGCAAACTGTTGTACCGGATCATCACTCAGCATCTCACGCTGCAACGGGCTGGCCAGATATTCCCGACGTAATGCTGTGTAGTCCTGACGGTTACTCATGGTCAATTCTCAAATCATGTTTTCAGATAACGAAATGTTAACACCGAAGCACGATACGCCCCAGTGTCGACATCTCGTTCACTCCATTTCCACATCCACACCTTTAGCCTGCGCGTAGATTTATCATGCACAGGCCCTGTATCTGTACCGCTGCTGACTCTCTGCTTACCTTTCTCTTTCTTGCCCGCTAAAGCGGGCTTCGCTGTTGTACTTATTATCTGAATTCCATTGTCTATTTCGCTTTTTATTCTCTGCTATTTTCTGCGAATAGCAGAAAACAGAACGCTTAAAGCACCAAAAAAGGCGAGCCGTATACATTAACAGCACCAACTCGCCAAGGGCCTACTACAGCGTTATTTACAGCCTGGCTTCACGACGCCAGCCGAATTAATGGCCTGTACCTGACGTAACGTGAGATGGGCAGAAGACTGCCAGGCCAGCGTTGCTGTAGTGCTGAAACTTCAATGGAAAGGAAGAAAAACAACGCCACAGATAATAACGCAGCGATCGTCGGACACAGAACACCCTTGCAGGTTTAACTCTATGAAATGAAGGGTAAAAACATTGGCGCAGGGGAACCCCTGCTGTAAACTCCACGTTAGCCATTACTAGACTCTCCATAAGTCCGGTTTGGTTAGCTGCGGTGAGGTGTTGGTAGCACCTTTCCGTAGCGCTTCTAGTTATTCAGATGATTTTTCAGTGAATCAGCTTTCAGTCACTCTCTCAGTAAAACACTTCGATTAACACGAACCTTGCGGTACATCCAAAGCCGGAAAAAGCCCGGCTGGGATATGTGTATATGGCCATAGAATTTTGTGAATGGCAAGGGGGACTTTTGGTGGGTTTTTATGGATATAGGTTTATGAAAAGAGTGAGGTGTAGGGGTGTAGAGTAGTGCTCCTTCTATGGATAGTCTGGCTTTTAGGGTCTGGTTGTTATTTGAAATTTATATGAGTTATCTGGTGGTTATTATTGTAAATAACTATTCATGGATTGTACTTATAAAAATATAGGCTTAATTTTCAACGCCCAAAGCAGCGAGCGGCGAATCCGTCCGACTGCCTTTTTTTGTTAGCATTTTTTCCTAGGCCTTCTCCAAGGCTGCACAGTATTATCAACCATATTAAACAGATACCCGCAAAGATAGTTATCCTGATCAAACACTAAAGATTGAATCGAACCATAATAATCTCGCAACTCAGATATCGTAATATACTTGGCGGATCTACCATTATGGGCAATATCACCGCGCACCCTGACAAAAGAGTCAACATATTCAGCATCAACAGGCCAGGAATCAGATACATCAACCAACCCTATAAACCTCTCATACAAAGGAAATAGCACAGTTGTTTTAGGCGTGTTTACTGCCTTTGCTTCTTCTTGACAGTATGCAACGTATAACTGTTTCCAGCCGATCCCCCCTAACTCCAGAGGTTTCAACTCGTTTTTTGCTTCTTTAACCCTTTTACTCAGGTGCTTCTGCGCTTGTTTAGGTAAATCTAGTGGCTTGTAGTAGCTTTCTGCCAGGTATTTTGCTGACTCTATCAAGACATTTTCAGCATAAAGCTCCCAAGCAGCACAAAGCATTACTACTCCGCTACGAGTGATATGACCGAGTGCTCTTTTACCTTTATGATTCGGGCTTAGTTCGGCATGAGCATCTATTAGGCGCTTCACGTCCATCATATTGTGGCGAAATTGTCTGTAAGCTCTGGATGGCATTGCTACTCCTTAGAAATGCTAACGCCCCAATCAGTTGCAGCCGAAAAGGAGCTTTCTTTGTGTTAATCTGTGAGCGACAGCGAGCAACACAAAGGAAGCGAAGTGTAGGCTGTCGACTGCATTGGTTTGTTAGCCATTTTATGTTGACAATACATAAAAAAAGGCTATCCTGTCCACATAACACCCGCGGCCACGCTTAGCTCATTCGTTAATAGCTTTGCCTAACCCGCGGGTTTTTTTTGCTTAAAATTCAAGGAGTTAGCGAACAAATGGACCTTAGAGTTGCCGTATTAGTAGATGGTTCCTTCTTCCTCAAACGTCTCCAGTTCTTCAAGCGAAAGTACTACGGTAGCCAACCAGAGCTAACCCCAGAACAAACTGTTCAAATTTTGAGCGAGTGCGTGAGACGCCATATCAACAGTGGCGGGCAAGATACCTATCAGCACCTGTATCGAGTCTTTTACTACGACTCACCTCCAATTGATATAAAAGCACACTACCCACTTGTTCGTGATGGGGAACGCAACCCTCGAGTCATTGATTTTTCTAAAGAAGAGACTTCAATCTATAGAAATAAGGTATTAGATGAGCTGAAGAAGCAAAGAAAGTTTGCGCTTCGCTTAGGCACGATAAAACACGACAAACAATGGAAGCTAACCGACAGAGCTCTTAATCAGCTACTCAAGGGAGAGCGTGAATTTTCTGACCTGACTAATGACGACTTTTATTACAGCCTTAGGCAAAAAGGCGTCGATATTAAGTTGGGTGTAGATGTAACCACGCTATCACATAACAATAGAGTAGATAAAATTGTGCTAATAGCTGGCGATAGTGACTTCGTACCAGCTGCCAAACTAGCAAGAACTTCGGGCTTAGATTTTGTGTTAGATGCACTAAGAAATAATATTGACCCAACCCTACATGAGCATATTGATGGCTTGATATCTTTCGATCTTGTTTCAATTATAAAAGGTGTTTTGGAAAAAGAGCCTGATGTTAAACCCACTTGGTGGGATACAGGGAGTAACCCTAAAAAGGCAAAGACTCAAAAACCTAGAAGACGAAAGAGCAATCACCGTAAGTGAGTTGATGGCTAACAGTTTAATATACAGCGGCTCGAACATCCGGGATATACAGCCGCTCATATATCTGGATAGTCGAGCCGCTGTATATCCAAACTTAGCATTATTCTAACCCACTGATTTTAAAGCATACTCACATAATCATTGCCAGATAGTAAAGCCATCTGTCCAACGTTTAGACCGAAGTCGTATATTTAAACCCGGCACCACTCCCCCACCGACTCTGAGACGCCCGGTTCTGGCCGCTGACAGGCGCGATCAGCGGTTTGCGTGTCTGAGCGCAACGCGCGAGTTTGCAAATCGCAGCGGATGGCAGTGGTCAGAAACGGAAATAGCGGCTCTGTGGAGGTAAAGGTGGGCACCAGATCGAATCAGAACCCAGCAATTAATAGCTAATAACTATCATGCTTAGACAATCTATTAATTATAAAATCCAACCGGTTTCACCTATTCTTGTATCCATCGAAACGCAACACCCAGACGCTTAACAGATTTCAGGAGAGACACCATGACTCAGGATATGACTGGTAAAACCGTGCCACAGGTAACCTTCCGCGCCCGTGCTAACAACGACTGGCTGGATATCAGCAGCGATGAGCTGTTCAGCGGTAAGACTGTGGTGCTGTTTGCCCTGCCAGGCGCTTTCACACCCACCTGTTCTTCTACCCATGTGCCACGCTATAACGAGCTGGCGGGTGTACTGAAAGACAACGGTGTCGATGACATTGTCTGCCTGTCTGTTAACGACGGCTTTGTGATGGAGAGCTGGCAGAAAGATCAGAAAGCGGAAAATATCCGCTTTATCCCGGACGGCAATGGCGAGTTCAGCGCCCAGATGGGGATGCTGGTTGATAAAAGCGATCTGGGCTTTGGCAAACGCAGCTGGCGCTACTCGATGCTGGTACGTGACGGTGTGGTTGAAAAGATGTTTATTGAGCCAGACCTGCCAGGCGACCCGTTTGAAGTGTCTGATGCAGACACCATGCTGAACTATCTGAACCCACAGGCGAAGGCGCCAGAGTTTATCAGCCTGTTCAGCAAGCCGGGCTGCCCACACTGTGCCCGTGCCAAAGCGCTGCTTAACGAGAAAGGCCTGGCCTTTGAGGTGATCGAGATGAACGACGAGGTCACCTCACGCAGCCTGCGCGCAGTAACCGGCCAGGGCACATGGCCACAGGTATTTGTTGGTGGCCGCCACATTGGTAGCGCCGATGATCTGGCAGCCTGGCTGGCCTGATTTACAGCCATCGAGCTCTACGTAATAACGCTTTCCTTTTTACCGGTAACCGTATGTACGGTTGCCGGTTTTTCTGTCTCATATCACACTCCCCTGCCTTCCCCCTTTTAACTCACCACAGACCAGGGCAGACTTTGCGCCTGTTAAAGCCCGGCGCTGTACGCTCGTTCTGTATTAAACGCCATCATCCTGAACACCACTGTGGGGGAAAATATGCGCTCAGGAAAGCTGTCTATTTTTATTGCTCTGTTACTCACGGCACTGATCAGTGGCTGTAGCAGTAATGAGCCTGCTGCTGTCCAGATCCGTAAACTGGCCAAGTCCGATGTTGATCTGGTTACCGATCTGTATCGCCAGCAACTGCGCCAGCTAACCCATCAGCTCACAATCAAGCTGTATAAGCGCAACCCTCGCGAACTGAAGAAGAACCCGCAAGCAACGGTAGAGTCGCGACTGGCTCAGCTATACCCACCAGTACATCTGAATGCCGACAAGCTACCATTACCACGGGTACACTACGCCGAGCTTTATCAGAAAGACAGTATCTCTGCTGTAGAACTGGCTTTTGCACCAGACTTCAAAGGGGATCGAGTGTTCGCACTGATGATCGGCATTACAGGCATGATTAATGCGAGTTATGAACACCGCCATGAATTTTTCATGGTGGACAGACTCAACCAGCAGAAACTGTATAACAGCGCCCGTAATCTGGAAGTGATCGCCTGGCAATTACGTAACCGAAAAGACCTCAGCGGCCAGCCACTGATACTGAGTACTGGTGTGGATAAAACAGGGGTGGTAAATCTGAGTTACGAGCGAATGTTCGGCAAAATGATTGCGCATCAGGACATGCTGGCCCAGATTATTGCCGATGGTACCAGCCGTACCCTGAACCGGGTCATTCAAGGTGCTGCCTCCATGACACTGTTGCCAATCTGAAGTTCAGCAGCCATGCCATGACAACCCCATGCCATGGCTGCTCAAGCCCATAACAGCTGCATGTTATAACAGCAGAAGTGCGTTATGGCTGGAAGTTCTTAATAAACTGATCAGATTCGCTGATGGAACGTTCCATATCACGAATCAGCAAGTCAACCTGCTGCTGAACCGCTTTCAGTTCGCCTTTCAATGCCCCGACTGCGCGGGCATTCAGATTGTGTTTGAGGTAAAGCACATTGTCATTCAATGTCATCAAT
Organism: Marinobacterium sp.; assembly: GCA_025800125.1. GTDB lineage: Bacteria > Pseudomonadota > Gammaproteobacteria > Pseudomonadales > Balneatricaceae > Marinobacterium_C. The sequence goes on along the minus strand of JAOXSF010000071.1, from coordinate 10,171 downwards.
ACCGGCTGGATGCGTTTTTCTGCCCGCCGCATGGCCTGAATCAGTTTCTTATAACGACGGCGGGTGTCACGCAACTGACTGGCGCTTTTCGCTTTCAGGCTCTGGTTTCGATACTGCTCCAGCTCCTCTTCCCATTCATCAAACAGCGCCAGTGCAACGTGCTCTACCTTGTCAATCCGGCCGCTCAGATCAGCTGCAGCCGCCTCACTGTCATCATATTCGGCCTGTAAACGCTCATACAGGGACTCCAGCTCACCACCGTCAAAATTGACCACAGAGCGGAACTGCTGCAAGGCATCACGGAACTGCTCCTGTGTTTCCTGCTGGGCGTCGCGGGCTGCATCAACGCGATCAACCAGAATCTCCCGTTTATGAACACCTACCTGTTCCATGCCTGCGTAATAGGCGCTCTGACAACCACTGAGCGCTACCAGTGCCGTTGCCAGCATCAGCTTTCTGATCATAGCTTCTGTTTCTTCTCTCTATCTGCGGTTTCTGACCCGGGAAGCACAGCATCAACCCCCTTGCACTGCGACAATGGGTGATTGATCTGGATCTCGGATATTTTGTGATTTTCGTTCAGCATCATAACGACATCTGCTCGTGTCGGCATCTCTTGCAAGGTATGGCAGGTCAGGCGTTCATAGTGCTGAATAAAGCGCTGAATCTGCTGCTCGTCCATAATACGCAGGTGGTCGGTCGGTTGTTGAGTATCAGAAAAATAGCGCACCCGTTCTGCCAGTTTCTGCTCCTGTAGTGAACGCCACTCAAATACCGCATCCATACTGGGCACTTTCAGCATCAGTAACACATCCAGCATCGCATTCAGCTGCTGATACTCCTGCCTGAGCCGGGTGTTTACATACCGACGCCAGTGCCCGTCCGGGTCTTCTTCACGCTCCAGCGTATTGACCGGCTCGGCCAGCTCGTGCTCATGCTGCGGCAGAGAACCGACACACCAGCCCTCGAAAATAATGATGTCTGCCGGGCCCGCCCACTCCTGCCAGACTGCTTCCGGGCAACGATCATCAGTGGCTTTATCAAACACTGGAATGCCGGTAACCGTGCTGTCATCACTATTACGTAACGAATTCAGAATGTGGATTCCCAGCTCTATATCGTGAGTACCCGGCACCCCCCGGGTCGCCAGCAACGGGTGTACTTCTTCGCCCAGCTGCGCCCGCTCGGCTCGGGTTTTGTATAGATCATCAATGGAAAAGCCAACCACTTTCAGACCAAAGCCATCGCAGAGAATAGACTCCAGCAGATTGAACAGTGTCGACTTACCCGCTCCCTGAGCACCGTTAACCCCCACCACCAGCGGCCCTTCCTGCTGCTGCATTCGGCACACCAGCCAGGCCCCCAGTGGCACATAGATCTGCTCCAGCAGATCCACCAGACCAAGATCAATTTTCAGCGACTCAAGTGCAGACGCAAACGCCCGCTCTACGGCTCGCACAACCTCCTGGCGCTGCCGATGACTGCAACAAAGCTGCTCACGGGGCCATTGCGTTAACAGATTCATACTTGAACTCAATATGTGGTAATACTTTCACAACCCCAACGCACTGAACTGCAAGCACTGGATAGTAATTTACAGCGCTGCAATTCCCAGAGCGGTAAGACCCAGAGAGAGAAAACACTGAGCTATAGCGATGCGTAGGGGTTTCGGATGAGTGGGCGTTCAGCTTTGATAAGGTCTGGATCGGGGTGACGATTCAGCCAGTCCTTGATCCAGCGGATCTGATCATCTTCCATCAATGAAGGCGCATGGCCAATCTCCGGCAACGCCAGAATTTCCAGATCCGGTGTATGCGCCTGCATCTGAGTTACCGTAGGCATATCCAGTACATCCGATTGCTCCCCCCAGATCAGCGCCCGAGGGCAAGTAATGGAGTACCAGAACGGCCACAGATCAATGTCCTGATCCATCGCCGCAGCTTTACGGGTAGCCTCAGCAATGGCCGGGTCATAGTGCAGCGCCAGCTGGCCGCTGGGTAATACACGCACCGCATGACGCGCCAGCTCCTGCCACTGCTTGTCACTGATGCCAGCCAGTGCCGGGTAAGTGTCGCGCAGATATGTTTCAACATCATCCAGCGAGCTGAAACGCCGTTCACCCATATACAGACTGATACGCTTGAGCGACTCTTTCGGCACTCTGGCACCAATATCATTCAGTATCAGCCGGTTAATCGGTGAACCCGGCAGCGCTGCCAGCGCCTGACCAATAATTCCCCCCATAGACGTGCCCAGCCAGCTGACTTTCTCAACCTTCAACCGACCAATCAGCACCATCATATCCTGAATATACTGGCCAATTTCATAAGGTGCACCTTCTGGCAGCCAGTCACTTTCACCACGCCCGACTATATCCGGGCACACCACTCTGTAAGTATCTGACAATGACCGTGCCAGTTCATCAAAGTCGTGGCCATTACGGGCCAGCCCATGCACACAGATCAGTACTCGAGGGTTATCAGGATTACCCCAGACCCGGTACGCCATACGGTGAACGCCTCGCGGGTTGAGGCAGAGTACGCTGTCGCTCTGCATCATTTTCTCCTGGTCCATCAGCGACAGGCCCGCAGGCAGATCGCGCTTGATAACAGACCCGTTCAGGTAGCTGCAGGCCCGATCTGATCAACAGCGCAACTCCCGCCGGGGGTGAAGGGTCTAAGTTATCACGGCGGTCGGCCCGGCCCAAGCCTCTATAACACAGCCTGAGTGCCTGTCCGGATGGCTCAAATATGGTTCAGACAGATCACTTTATCCGCTTTGTACGTACCAGCTAAGCAGCAGGCCGTGCATGTTGCCGCCAGAACCCGGATACTTAAGAACATTCTGATATAGCTGTGGAGTTGCCAGCACAATGGACGGCCCAACCCGCCCCCGCAAGTCTTTGAATCATCGTTCCATGCTAAACCCCGGAACCCTGTTGCGCATACTGCTGCCAGTATTACTGGTGACTATTGGTATTCTCAGTTACCGCTCACTGAAAGCCTCGCGCCCTGTCACGCCACCGGTCGCCCCACAGGAAAAGATATGGGCAGTTCGTACTCAGGTTGCTGAACTGCAGGCAGCACAACCCGTACTGACGCTTTATGGCCGGGTTGAATCCCCCCGCATGACCCGCCTCAGTGCAGCCGTTACTGCTTTTATTACTGCGCTAGAAGTCGACGAAGGCGCACAGGTCAGCGCCGGACAGTTGCTGATACAGATGGATGATCGCGATGCACGTCTACAGCTACAGCAACAGCAGGCTGATCTTGATGCCGTCGATGCGCGCATTCAGGCAGAAACCGTCCGTCACCGCAGTGACCAGCAGGCACTGAAAATCGAAACCGAACTGCTAGCGCTGTCACGCCGGACAGTCAAACGCTTTGAAAACCTGGCACGTCGCAAAGTCGGCACAGAAGAACAGCTCGATAACGCACGTCGTACCCTGCAACAACAGGCTCTGACACTGAACAGCCGTCGTCAGGCACTGGCGGACCATCCCAACCGGCTGGCGCAACTGCAAGCAGAATACCAGCGCAGCCAGGCGCGTCGTGACCAGGCCGCGCTGGAGCTGGAACGCACCCGCATTAAAGCTCCCTTTGCAGGTCGTATTGCCCGTATCAATATCGCCCCGGGCGACCGGGTGCGCAATGGCGACCGCTTGCTGACACTTTACAACCCAGCCCGACTGGAGGTACGCGCCCAGTTACCAGCACAACATCTGGCAGGTATTCGTACTGCCTTGCAACAACATCCATTGCAGGCAGTTACCCGCAGCGATGGCCAGACCATCGCACTACAGCTGAAACGGTTAGCCAGCGAAGTTGATGGTGGTCGGGCAGGGGTTGATGCACTGTTTCAGATCAATACAGTCTCTCCGCCCGAGCCCGGCCGGACACTGCAACTGGAACTGCAACTACCCATACAGTCACAGGTGCTGGCACTGCCACCACGCGCACTCTATGGCCTGAACCGCATCTATCGCGTTGTGGATAACCGCCTGCAAGGCATACAGGTAGAACGTCTCGGTAGCCGCCCCGACGCAGACGGCGAACCACAGATACTGGTACGCAGCCCACGACTGCAAGCGGGTGATCGCATCGTTACCACCCAGCTGCCCAATGCAATTGCAGGCCTGAAAGTCCGAGATGCCAGCCTGGCCACAAAGGACGGTGAAGCATGAACGGAATTATCGCCACATTTGCCCGCCACCGGGTTGCTGCCAATCTGCTGATGCTGCTGATTATTCTGGCCGGACTCTGGAGTGCCAGGAAACTGAACACACAGTTTTTCCCCACATTTGAGCTGGATGTCATTACAGTGCAGGTCAGCTGGTCTGGTGCCGCTGCTGAAGATATTGAACGCTCCATTATCCTGCCGGTAGAAGAAGCGCTGAAGGGGCTGACAGACATTGACACTCTCTACGCTACCGCCCGCCAAGGCAGTGCCTCCATCCGGCTGGAGCTGAGAGAAACCAGTGATGTCGATACCGTGCTGGATGATGTCAAACAGCGTATTGATGGTGTTCGTAATGAGCTCCCTGGTGACAGTGAGGTACCTGTCGTACAGAAAGTGATTCGTTATGAAGCAATCGCCAGCCTGTTACTGACGACAGACCAGGGTACGTTACAGGAACTGCGCCCGCTGGCACGGCAATTTGAACGCGAGCTGCTGGCTCTGGGCATCAGCCGTATCACCTTTGACGGCATGCCAGCCCGCCAGATTGCCATTGAACTGCCCGCAGAAAAACTGCATGAACTGGGCATGACGCTGGATCAGATCGGTAGCGTCATCAGCACCCGCAGCCTGGACCTGCCTGTGGGGATTGCTGCCCGTGACGATGCGGCATTGCAGATACGTAGCCTGAGCCAGCAACGCACCGTTGAGGGTTTCCAGCAATTACCACTGCTGACAGAACATGAAGGACGGCTGGTAAGGCTGGGTGATGTCGCCAATATCAGCTGGCAACAGAAACAGGGGCAGCCCTGGCTGAGCTATAAAGGCCAGCCTGCGCTGATGATCAAACTGCGCCGTACCGAGCATGACGATACCCTCAGCGCGGCTGCCACGCTGAATGAATGGCTACAACAGACCCGTCCAACTCTCCCACCGGGGATACAGCTACTGGCCTTTGACGAACGCTGGCAACCGGTGCAGGAGCGTATCAATCTGCTACTGAAGAATGGCCTGGGTGGCCTGGTACTGGTGATCTGCATCCTGTTTCTGTTTCTTAATGCACGGGTTGCCTTCTGGGTCACCGTGGGCATTCCGGTCTCCTTCCTGGCAGCCATGGTGGTGCTTTACGGCATTGGTGGTTCAATCAATATGATCAGCCTGTTCGGCATGATTATGGCGCTGGGCATTATTGTCGACGATGCCATTGTGGTGGGCGAGGACACACTGACCCATCTGCAAATGGGGGAAGATGGCTTACAGGCCGCGATTGGCGGCGCCCGGCGTATGCTGCCGCCGGTGACCGCCTCATCACTGACCACCATCGCCGCTTTTCTGCCCCTGCTACTGATCAGCGGTACCATCGGTAATATTCTGGTGGACATACCGACCGTCGTTATCTGTGTAATCGCCGCCTCACTGGTGGAGTGTTTTCTTATCTTGCCCGGCCACCTGCACCACAGCCTGCATCGGGCAGCAGACCTCAACCCTTCTGCCACCCGGCAAAAGCTGGACAACGCCTTTAATCGGTTCCGGGATGGCCCCTTCAGAACACTGGTCACACTGGCCATCAGCTATCGAACGACAACTCTGGCGGCGGCAATCATGATGTTTACCCTTTCATTGGGGTTACTGGCAGGCGGTCAGCTGAAATTCTCATTTTTCCCCAATGTGGAACGTGAGTCGATGAAAGCCAGTGTGCAATTCACGGCGGGGACACCCAGCGAGCAGGTCAGCGCCTTTCTTGATCACCTGGAACAGACCCTCTATGACACAGAAAACACCCTGGGCGAGCCATTAATCAAACTGGCTTACCAGCACCATCGCAGTGCAACATTTACCCGCAATAGTGCCAGCAACAGTGGCGATGAACAGGGTACTCTACAGATTGAACTGACGCCGGTGGATAGCCGCACCACGCTGAACGGCACACTGGTAGAACAGTGGCGTGAACGTATTCAGGTACCGGCAGGCGTCGAGAAATTTGCGATCAGCCTGGCGTCCGCCGGGCCGCCAGACAAGCCAATTGACATAAAACTGACTGGCCCGGACATTCGTCAGCTCAAAGCCGCCTCTCAGGCGGTTCAGCAGCTGCTGAAAAGCCGCCCAGGCCTGAGCAATGTCGATGACGACTTGCCCTTTGGTAAAGCCCAGCTGATCTACCAGCTGACAGCAGAAGGTCAGGCCAGTGGTTTGACATTACAGAGCGTGGGTCGACAGTTGCGTGCTGCCTTTGATGGTCTGGAGGTGCAATCATTCTATGAACGGCAGGATGAAATCGAGGTACGCCTGCAATTGGCAGCACAGGAACGCGAACGCTTCACCAGTCTGGAGCAGCTGCCTATCTTGCTACCCGATGGCAGTAGCACGCCACTGGTTAACGTCGTGCGGTTTGAAAGTCGGCAGGGTATTGACCTTCTCAGCCGTACCGATGGCCAACTGGCGGTCAGCGTCAATGCCGAACTGGACGAGCAGCGAGCCAATGCCAACGATATTATCAACTGGCTGAAATCTGGCCCGCTGCAACAGATCAGTGATGCGCATGGAGTACAATACAGTTTTGAGGGCAAAGACCGCCGCCAGCGCGAAACACTGGCTGATATGCGGACAGGCTTGCTGCTGGCAGTAGCACTGATTTTTATCATACTGGCCTGGGTATTTTCCGCCTGGAGCTGGCCACTGGCCGTGATGTTGACAATCCCGCTGGGGCTGACCGGTGCAATTTTCGGCCATTTCCTGCTGAGTATTGATCTGACCATCCTGTCGCTGTTCGGCCTGTTCGGTCTGTCAGGTATCGTCATCAACGATGCTATCGTCCTGATCACTTTCTATCGCAAGCAACGGGAACAGGGCACAGAACCTCAGCAGGCGATGATCAATGCCGCCTGTGCCAGACTGCGTGCCGTGTTACTGACATCGCTCACCACCATCGCCGGATTAACGCCAATCCTGTTCGAAACCTCGCTCCAGGCGCAATTCCTGATTCCAATGGCAGTCGCCATTGTATTCGGGCTGGCATGGGGCACCCTGCTGATTTTGCTGGTTATTCCAGCGTTGCTGATGATAATAGAGGGCCTCAGCGACTGGCTGGGCCAACAACGCCAGCAACTGTTGCTCAGATAACGAACAGGGTTTCAATTAATACAGGGGAAATTGATACAGATTACCAATTACCCCTGTTATACATTGCTAGTATTCTTGACCGACTTTTCTTGATTGATTTTATAAGACCAGACATCCGGTTCCATGGTAGCAGACCTCGACCTTATCCATCGCTTTAACTGCGAGATAGCCCCGCGCAATGGCCGCGACTTCATGCAACAGCTGCATAAATTCCTGACCGAGTTATGTCAGGCAGGCCTGATGCTGGCGGGAGAGCCCCATCGCAGTAGCTCGACCAGCCTGAGGGTACGCTATTGCAAACGGGGTAACCATTCACAACCCCGCTTCAATCTGGATCTGCAACACCCACAGCTGGAAACAGCCTGCCAGTTACCTGCTGGACAGATACTGGTCACACCCGCGCAGGGTTTACCCGCTCCACTGCAACTCAACACCATCAGTACGCTGATCGCGACGCCGCTCGTTATCACTCCCGAAGGTAAACCGGGCCTGTTACTGCTGCTGACCCCTGAAACGATCACTCCGCAACTGCAACAACGGCTGGAAAACATACTGCCAACAGTTGCCAGCCGACTGGCCTGCGAACTGCACCGCCAGCATCTGGAACACAGCATTGACGACCAGCAGCAACAAGCTACTGCGTTACTTGACTGTCTGCCCAGCGCTTTTGTACTCAAAGATGGTGAAAACAACTGGATACGTATCAACCAGGCAGCCAGCAAACTCTGGGATATTCCACAACTGGAATTCAACCATACCCCTGAGTCTCTGGTGGCTGCGCGCTACCCCCATACCGCAGAACTATTGCAACAGTGCCACTTTTCCGACGAAATCGCCTGGCGCAGCAATCGTCTGAGTGTCTCTACTGAATACCATCAGAGTGACAGTCGGCTGCACACCTTCGAAGTACTCAAACAACCACTGTTTACCCCCCAGGGTCGTCGCCATCGTCTGATGGTACTGGCGAACGATGTCAGTACACAGCTGGACACCCAGAATGAATTGCGGCTGTCAGCCAGTGTCTTTGAGAACAGCTCTCAAGGTATTCTGATCACCGATAATATGGGCAGAATTGAGCGTATCAACAACTCAGCTGAACGCATTCTGGGGGCCGATGAAGCGCAGCTGCATAACAGGGCGGCCACCTCATTACTCAGTCGTCGCCAGTCCAGTGATGCAATCAGCCAGATTACGCCAGCGCTGAATCACAGCGGCGAGTGGCAGGGCGAATTATGGATGCGGCACAGTGACGGTAATGAATTTCCCGTCTGGATGAGTATCAGTTCCGTACGTGACAGTCAGGGCAACAGCCAGCATTTTATTGGCCAGTTCCACGACACATCAGAAGAGAAAAGCACAGAGGATTACCTTTATCGTCTCAGTCACTTCGATACCCTCACCGGCCTGCCTAACCGCACATCATTACAGCTGCACCTGGAACAGCTGATTGAGCAACAGCAGATTTTTGCGGTACTGCATCTGGATATTAACCGCCTGAAACTGGTCAACGACTCACTAGGCCATCATGTTGGCGACCTGCTGCTGAAACAGGTTTCCGCCATGCTCACCAACACAGCGCGTCATGCCAACTATATCGCCCACCTGACCGGCGATGAATTCATGATCGTCCTGACGCCCAGTGAAATCTTTGGCGAAGGACTGGCAGCACTGGTGCAGGACACACTGGGGCATATCATGGATCGCTTCTATGCACCGTTCCATATAGGCCCGCACAGTATCAACACCAGTGCCAGTGTTGGTATTGCTCAGTTCCCGGAGAACGGCAGCCAGCCAGAACGCCTGCTACGGGCAGCGGATACTGCCGTCAGCCATGCCAAATACAATAATCAGCGGTTTACTTACTACGACGCCAGTATGAACATTCAGCTGTTGCGCCGCCTGAAGCTGGAGCATCAGCTGGCAGGCGCACTGGAGCGAGAAGAGTTCGAACTTTATTACCAGCCGCAGTATGACACGCTGAACAACAAGGTGATTGGTTGTGAAGCTCTTATTCGCTGGCACAGCCCTGAACTGGGTATGGTCTCCCCGGCAGATTTTATCCCACTGGCAGAAGAAACCGGGCTGATTGTGCCAATTGGTGCCTGGGTATTGCGTCAGGCCTGTCAGGATATGGCTGATCTGATTGGCAGTGGTTTCCGGCTGGAACATATGGCGGTTAACCTGTCCGCCGCACAGTTCCTCTCTGCTGATCTGGTACACACCGTATCTGACCAACTGGAACTTAGCGGGCTGGAACCTGCACGGCTGCAACTGGAAATTACCGAAAGTATTATCATCGAAGATCTGCATAATACCCTGAAAACATTGCAGCAACTGCGTGATCTCGGAACCACTCTGGCACTGGATGATTTCGGCACCGGTTACTCGTCACTCAGTTACCTGAAGCAACTGCCGATTGATAAACTCAAAATTGACCGCTCATTTATTGAGCACATAGAAAGCGACAGCGCCGATGCCGCTATCGCCCGCGCCATTATTGATATGGCAGAAGCACTGCAGCTGGAAGTCATTGCTGAAGGTGTCGAAAGCGCCGGTCAGATTGATGGCTTGCAGAAGATCAACTGCTGTGAGATTCAGGGCTTCTTCTTTGCCCGCCCAATGCCAATGGAAAAGCTGATCGACTTCCTGCATGACCAGGGGTGTAATCGCTATCAGCGAATCCCATTAACCTCATTATGACCAGAATGCGCGACAAGCCCCGTACTTCCAGTGGGGGGAAGGATAGCGCGGGAGGCGAAAGCCTCCTTTAATTGAACAGTTTTTTGCTTAATGAATTGCCGAACGGGCAATACAGTGCCTGCCATGATCCATGGCTATCGTTATAATTTGAAACGTGAAACATACAAAGACTTTG
>JAOXSF010000051.1 GCA_025800125.1 Marinobacterium sp. | reverse complement strand
ATCCAAGCCAGCATGACCCCAATGTCTGATTTTACAAACTCAATGAAAGTATCCATTTCCATCCTCGGTGATAAATGTTGATGAGGAAACTAACAGCATAACCATACGCTTTCACGCTTTCACATATGTAAAAACGAGACAGAATAACTATAACTAACTGATCTAAAATAAACTTCAGAAGACATTCGGCCCCACCTCCCTGGGTAATTCGAGAACGCGCTAATCTGATAATTCAAGCCAACAGCAAAACGCGTCACCACTTCGTAACCGTTCGATTTTTAACATATTATTATCAATACAACCACTCCCCCCTTACTTCTTTGGTCTCGTTTTACTCTGACAGCCAAGGCGCTGCCAGACTAACGGTAAAAACACACAACAAAGAAGGTTACTGATACCCACAAGAACTCCATTTCTTGAAGGTACCAGCAGCATTACGCCTCCAGCTGCGCCAACTCATTCAGCAGTTCGCTTAGCTCATCCAGCCTCTGCTGGCCAAAGCGGTCGATCAGCGCCTGGTAGCGGGCGTCGACTTCCGGGCTGAGTTGCTGGAACAATGTGCGGGCCTGGTCGGTCAGGCTGATCAGGGTGCGGCGCTGGTCGGTTGCTGATTTGCGGCGCTGGATATAGCCCTGCTGTTCCAGCCGTTTGATGATGCCGGTCATACTGGGGCTGAGGATGCAGCAATGGCGCGCCAGCTGTTTGGACTCCAGCTCGCCATAGGCTTTCAGGGCACGCATAACGCGCCACTGTTGCTCGGTAATATTGTGCGCCTGCAATAGCGGGCGGAAGAAGTTCATACTGGCTTCACGGGCCTTGAGTAACTGTAACGGTAAAGAGTCTTCAAATTTACGCATGAAATAGTGTACCTGGAGAAACTGCTTAACAGTTTAAGCAAAATCGGCGCACTCGCCCAGTGGCGTCTATGCCAGTTGCTGCATATCGCCACTTTCACCCTGATAACTCGGGCCAGTCTACCCATATTGCTACCGTAATACCCGCATCACATCACGGGGAGACTCGCCAAAGAAGCGCCGGAATTCGCGGCTGAACTGGGACGGGCTGTTATAGCCCACCTGCCAGCAGGCTTCTGCCGCCTGGCAACCTTCCATCAACAGGCTACGGGCACGGTGCAGTCGCAGGCTTTTGACAAATTGCAGCGGTGAAAGCGTGGTTGCCTGCTTGAAATGTTCATGCAGGGTCGAGCTACTCATACCAGCGACGCTGGCAATCTCGCTAATATCCAGTGCCCGGTGGAAGTTCTGTTCAATAAAACGGATTACCGGTGCAATACGGTTAGCGCCGGTATGCTGTTGTACACTGTTGCGCAGCATCGCCCCCTTTTCGCCCCGCAGCACTTCATAGAAGATTTCACGCCGGATGGCAGCCGACAGCAGATCAGCATCCATCGAATCCTGACAGCAGTGCAGCAGGCGGACAAAGGCACTTTCCAGTCGCTCAGAAATCTTGCAGGCACTGATCAATGCCGGGCTGTCACAGGTTGGCAGCTCGCCATGGCGTTCCATGGCAATAATCAGTTCGCTGACCATCACCGGGTCAATCCGCAGGCTTAAACCCAGATAAGGGTGCTCTGGCGTTGCGTGCAGAATCTCCCCTTCCACCGGCAGGGACACCGCGTTAATCAGGTAATTATCCGGGTTATAGTCATAAGCCCGATCACCAATATGCACACGCTTATGCCGGTTAGCCACCACACAGATGGTCGGCAGATAACACACCGGAGTGCGTGGTATTGGTGTACCAGAACGGTACAGAATCAACCCATCTACGCGGGTTTCATTAATGCCATCAACGGCGGCATAGCTGGCAATCAGCTCTGTCAGTGCTTTGTTCAACTGCGAATCCTCACACACTTCACTTACCCCCACCCTCAACTGTCAATCAGAGGCCCAAAGCTAAAGGGCCAGCTAAAAGGGCAGGGCTACAGCATAGTGCAATACAGGGCATAAGGATTCGACCGCCAGCGGCCGCTTCCGGCGTTTTAGGCATAAATTCTGGAGGATCAGGTGAAATATATCTGTTGTATTGTCAGCCTCCGGCAGATCAGGCAACAGTGAAAAGCCGTAGAGTACCTTTACCTGACCATTTCGGATTTTCAGGCAAGCAGATCGGATTATTCGGCTAACGCTTCCCCTGTCACCCCGCCAGAATTCACCTTAATAGCCATACTGTCAGACAGCATCCCGTTTTGTGGTTGCGGCAATCGCAATAATTAAAGAGGTGAGAATCATGTCCGTTACTCTGGAGATCAACGGTGTTACGCACCGGGTTGATGCCAGCGCAGAGACCCCGCTGTTATGGGTGATCCGCGACCATCTTGAGATGACCGGTACCAAATTCGGTTGTGGAATCGCCCAGTGTGGTGCCTGTACCGTGCATCTGGATGGCCAGCCAATCCGCAGTTGCAGTACCCCGCTTGCCGCTGTCGCTGGCCGCAAAATCACCACCATTGAAGGGTTGGCCAGCGATGCCGCCGCCGACCACAACAGCGTTGCCGGGGCCGTCAAAGATGCCTGGGATGCGTTGCAGGTTGCCCAGTGTGGCTACTGTCAGTCTGGCCAGATGATGTCGGCCGCCGCGTTACTGTCACAAAACAGCCGCCCGGACGATGCCGCCATTGATGCCGCAATGTCCGGCAATATCTGCCGCTGCGCTACTTATCCGCGTATTCGCACCGCAATCAAAACAGCAGCAGATCAGCTCAGTGCTGGCAAAACCAGTTAACCACAGGAGGACACCATGCTGCATCGAATTCAGAGCCGGGCAAGTAATCTTAAAACCAGCCGCCGTGGCTTCCTTAAACTGGCCGCCGGAGCCAGTGCCGGGCTCAGCCTGGCACTGCATCTGCCTGCACAGGCACAACGCAGCGCCGCTCTTTCCAGTCAGGGTGAGCTGGACGCGAATGCTTTTGTCCGCATAAGCCCGGACAATACCGTTACTGTGGTGATCAAACATCTGGAGATGGGCCAGGGCACATTTACCGGCCTGGCTACGCTGGTCGCCGAAGAACTGGATGCCGACTGGGCGCAGATTCGCTCAGAACATGCACCGGCAGACAGCGCCCGTTACAAGAATCTGCATTGGGGGTCACAGGGTACGGGCGGCAGCTCTGCAATCGCCAACGCTTTTACTCAGATGCGTATCGCCGGTGCCGGTGCCCGCGCCATGCTGGTCGGCGCTGCGGCACAGCAATGGCAGGTGCCGGTTAAGCACCTGGAGGTCAGTAAAGGCGTTATTCGCCATGCTGCCAGCGGCCGCAGTGCAACGTTTGGTGAGCTGGCAGGCGCCGCTGCGCAACAGCCCGTCCCGGCCCAGGACAGCCTGAAACTGAAAGACCCAGCGCAATTTATCTATATCGGTAAAGCCGGTGTACCACGCAAAGATGTGGGTAAGACAGATGGCAGCGCTATTTTCACTCAGGATATAAAACGGCCAGAAATGCAGGTTGCCATGGTGGCGCACCCGCCGCGTTTTGGTGCCCGCGTGGCGTCCTTTGACGACAGCGCGACCCGCACTATCAAGGGTGTTATCAATGTGGTGCAGATTCCAACCGGTATAGCGGTGCTGGCCCGTGATACCTGGAGCGCCAAACAGGGCCGCGATGCACTGAAAATAACCTGGGATAACCACCAGGCCTTTCAGGGTAGCTCCCGCGAGATTCTGGCGGACTACCATCAGCGTGTCAGCCAACCGGGCACCCGCGCCCGTAACGATGGCGACGCTGTGACAGCATTGGCCCGTACCGACCAGCGGATTGAGGCCACCTTTGAATTTCCTTACCTGGCCCACGCCACCATGGAACCGATGAACTGTGTCGCTCAGGTCAGCGAAGCAGGCTGCGAGATCTGGAATGGTGATCAGGTACAGACAATGGACCAAGGGGCGATTGCTGCCATCCTGGGAATCAAACCTGAACAGGTCACCATCAATACTGTTTTTGCCGGTGGTAGTTTTGGCCGCCGCGCTAACCCGAAATCTGACTACGTACTGGAAGCGGTAGAGATTGCCCGCCGGGCTGAGGGTAAGCCGGTAAAACTGGTCTGGAGCCGTGAAGATGACACCCGCGCCGGTTACTTCCGCCCCGCCTATGTCCATAAAATCAGTGCTGCACTGGGTGAGGATGGTTTACCCACCGTCTGGCAGCAGCGCATTGTAGGTCAATCGATTCTGGCGGGCACAGCTTTTGAGTCTTTCCTGGTGAAAAATGGCATTGACGCTACCTCGGTGGAAGGTGCCTCAAACCTCGCTTACCAGATACCCAATCTGCAAGTAGAACTGCACACCGTCAACCAGCCGATACCGGTACAGTGGTGGCGTTCGGTAGGCCATACCCATACCGGTTTCTCCACCGAGGTGATGATCGACAAGCTGGCCCATGCTGCCGGTAAAGACCCGGTTGAATACCGGCTGGCACTGCTGCAACAGCACCCGCGCCACCGTGGCGTATTGCAACTGGCTGCTGAAAAAGCAGGCTGGGGTAAACCGCTGCCACAAGGCCGTTTCCGTGGTGTAGCGGTGCATGAATCATTTAATACCTTTGTTGCTCAGGTTGCTGAAGTTGCCCGGCACAACGACGGCACATTCAGCGTAGAAAAGGTGACCTGTGCGGTAGACTGCGGCGTGGCTGTTAACCCGGACGTGATTCGCGCTCAGATGGAAGGTGGTATCGGCTATGGCCTGTCCCCGGCATTACTGAGTGAGGTCACGCTGGAAGATGGCCAAGTGGTACAGTCCAACTTCCATGATTACCAGGTGATACGTATTAATCACAGCCCGCAGATTGATGTGCATATAGTGCCATCGGCTGAAGCGCCTACCGGCGTGGGCGAACCCGGCACCCCGCCCATTGCACCCGCTATTGCTAATGCGCTGGCAGCAGCAACCGGGGAATGGCAAACCCGCCTGCCACTGAAAGGCATCAGGGTATAGGGCACTGGTGGTCAGATACTTTGACCTTAAACAGCGGTGGTTGCTCCGCCGCTGTTATCTGCCCGGTTACGGCCAGCAAACGCCTTTCTGCAACCACTCACACCCGGCTGAATTATGTCCAACCATCTTAAAACATTGCTGACACAGTGGTATCCACAACGGGACAACACCGACTGGGTACTGGGCACTGTTTATAAAACCGAAGGCCCCTGTTACCGCAAAGCTGGGGCGATGATGCTGTTTAGTGGCCTGGGGCAGCAACTGGGCATGCTCAGCGGTGGCTGTCTGGAGTCTGATATTCAGACCCACGCCCGCAAAGTGATGCAGCAAGGCCAGTGTATAACCCTGTGCTATGACGGCAGTGACGAAGATGATCTTTCATTTCAGCTGGGCATCGGTTGCGGCGGAACGGTTTATATCAGTCTGCACCCGATCAACAGGGATAATGACTACCTGCAATTGCACAAGGTCTATCAGGCTTTGCAGCACCGCCACCCAGGCCAGTATCAGCTGAATATTGACACCACGCAGGCAAGCTTTACCGCAGATATATCGACTGCTGTAAGCAGGCTGCAACATCGCGCCCGACTGGATACAGATGCAGCAGGTCAGCATTGGCTCACCGCACTGGTCACCCCACCTGCGCATCTGCTGGTTGTCGGTGGTGGTATTGATGCCCGGCCGGTGGTTGCCATGGCCCACCAACTGGGCTGGCAAACCAGCCTCTGGGACCCACGCCCTGCCAATGGTCGCCGCGAATTTTTTATGGATGCCGACCAGCTGCTCAACGGCCCGGTCACACAACTGGCCGAGCTGGATATAGACGCTGCCATCTTGATGAGCCACAACATCAAGCTGGATGCCGCCGCCCTGGCCAGCCTGAGCGACAAGCCTCTGGACTATATTGCACTACTGGGGCCACTTAACCGTAAACAACAGGTACTGGCACAGTCAGGTATTACCGAAAGCCAGCTACACTGCCCACTGGCAGGCCCAGCGGGGCTCAGCATTGGCGGCGAGCTGCCGGAAAGTATCGCGTTATCAATACTGAGCGAATGTCATGCCGCATTATATGGGCGCAGTGGCGGGTCATTCAGTGGCGTATTGCTACCTGCCAGCGAGCCGCTGGAAACAGTGCGTAGCGCTATCTGACGCAGCATCACATCAGCTAGCTGATAAGCGATGTTATAACCGGCTACATTCCATAAAATCATGCCGTATAAACACACGATATGAGCGAGAAAATTTTTTGAACGCAAAAATTGCCGCGATGATTCTGGCAGCAGGCCAGGCAAGTCGTTTTGGTCGCTGTAAACAGCTGGCAGAGATTAATGGCCAGCCGATGCTGCAATACCTGATTGATGCAGCGGCCCCCTTGGCGGGTGATATTCATATTATCAGCGGGCGCTGGCATACCGCTCTACAACAGGCCACTGAGCAGGGTGTGATACAGGGTGCGGCTTTGCACTATAACCCCGACTGGCATCAAGGCATGGGGCGTTCGATCGCTTTTGGGGTCACGCAGCTGGCTGAGCACTATGACGGGGTGCTGGTGCTGTTATCTGACCAGCCCGCGCTGACCTCTGCACATATCACCCAGCTACTACATCAGTTTGACAGCGAAACGATTATTTGCAGCTATTATCAGCATCGCCGTGGTGCCCCGGCGCTGTTTCCTGCCCGTTATTTTCCAGCGCTGATGCAGTTGCAAGGGGACAAAGGCGCGCAGTCACTGCTGAAAGCATCAGAATCAGCGGTGATCGCCTGCCCAATCCCGGAAGCGGCCTTTGATATTGACCGTCCTGCCGACCTGTATAAATACCCTGCACGACTCGACCAAAAATCAGCGGAAAAAAACAGTGAGTCGACAGCAGCCTGTGATCAACAAATATAGATGCCGATCTGTTAATTTTTTGCTGCCCATCGCTATACACTTCGATTAGTATCCCCACCTCATTCAACCCGCTGCTTACATGCTGCGTTTATCTGTCGGATTTATATGCCAGAACATCGGACAATTCGACTACCACTACAATGACCAAACACCACAGAATCATGCCTCCCTCCACGGTAGATTAACGTGCGACAGATTATTCAGAGGTGTCAAAGTTGGACGGTATGACCAGACGTTACAAACTTGAATTACTGAACAGTTATGAAAACTTCAAATGTATTGGTAGCGATTGCGATTTTACCTGTTGCAGCTCCTGGCAAATTGATATTGACAAGCCTACCCATGAAAAATATATCCAGTCAGATAAACAGCAGGGCACACGTCTGACTGAGCATCTGATTGCCACTGATGCCGGAGCCACTATACGGCTCAATGAACGGGGCGAATGCCCATTGATTCAGGAAGATGGCCTGTGCTCAGTCGTGTGCCAGCTTGATGAAACGTATCTTGGCAACCACTGTACTGTTTATCCAAGAATGCGACTGGATTATAACCAGTCAGCCACTTCACGGATTATGTTATCAATCTCCTGTCAGGAAGCTTCCCGGTTAACGGTATTTAACCCGGAGCCTGTTCGTCTGGTCAGGGATTTTTCAGAGCAACATAGCGCATTGCAAATACCCCTGCTGGCAGACAGTTATCATGCTTCAGATAACCGCCATGAAGGTTTGCTTCACACCATCACTGAAAACTTTGTAAAGCTGATTCAGCTACGCTCAGTACCGATGAAAAAACGGCTGGCAACCGTGATTTTTCTGACCGATCAAGCCCAACAATATCAACTGAACGAGTCCATAGAGCACTGTCAGGCATTCAATAACGAAGTTGTCGCACTACTGAAAAGCCAACTGACAACGATTCCAGACGACATTGCAACAGACCGCTATAACCAGTTTGATCTGGTCACCCGTATTTCACGCTTGCTACTGAAAACGATACAGGCACAGCCGATTATTTATCCGGTAGACCATAAGGTCAGTCAGTTGATTACACAGTCATTACAGGGGTTGGCCATTGAGGACGCTAATCATCTGAATGGTCAGCATTATCAGAACTATCTGGATGCAGGCCAGCGTTATGTCACACCATATCTGGATCGCAACCCGCATATCATGGAAAACCTGGTGGGCTATCATCTGCTCAAAGGCAATCTGCTGTTCCCGGCAGAACAGAACCGGATGTCACCGTTGCTACTGATTATGCTTTATGTGCTGCTGATTATTGGCCTGAGCCATGGCTACGCTCGTTACCACGGCACACTGGACGATGAAAAGCTGAACGAACTGATTTTTTCGCTACATCGTTTCATTGACCATAGCCAGGGGACGCAAACCTTCCTGGCTGGGGTGTGCGAAAAACTGTCTGCCACCAGCCCCGAGCAAATGTACACATTTTTTGATTAATCGCAGGAAAAGTGCCCCTTAAGCGGTGGCCATGGTATCAAAGGTTTAATGGCATCAACGGGTTACCTGATATAAGCCGTTCACCTGATATAAACAGAGCACCTCAAGCATAAGCTATTCACCTGATGCAGGCTGTTCACCTGATACAAGCTATTCACCTGATATAAAAAGGGGCACTGATCTAAACAGAGCCCCTCAGACAGGCGTTATGCCGCAGGTGAGCAATCTGTGCTGGCGCAGGCAGACTCAGGTGCAAACTGAATTTCAGCGTCCATCAGGAAAGCCAGTTTATGGTGAAGGTCATGAACCTGTTGTTCACTGTAAGGCACTACAGCCACCTTACCCCAGATTGGCGCAGGCCAGGCTGGGTCATCTTCGTAGCGCACGACATGGTGCATATGCAGCTGCGGCACCATATTACCCAGCGTCGCTACATTCATCTTTTTAGCACCAAAAATATCAGCCAGATTTTCAGTCAGAAACACTGACTCATGCATCAACTGGCGCTGATCTTCTTCGGACAGATGGTACAACTCGCTCACCTCTGCGCGACGTGGTACCAGAATAAACCAAGGGTAGTTACTATCATTTGCCAGCAACAACGTACACAGCGGGAAGTCTCCCAGCACGATGCAGTCAGCTGCCAGCTGCGGATGCAGTTCATATTCGAGTTCAAGTTCATCCATTGTATATGCCCTCTGACTGTTGTCGTTGTTTGATGAAATCAGGTTTCAGAAAACACATCCCGGCATAGCTGTCACAGCCTGCTGTGCTAAAGAATCCAGCTATGCTGTGAATTCTGCTGTGTCGTGTAATTCTGCTGTGCTGTGTAATTCTGCTGTGCCGTATAATTAAGAGTAGAATCAGGTGATCAGGTTCAAACAAGTATAACCATAACACTATGCTGTCACTAAACGTTCATCATCAGATCAGCGAAATTCCAGCCGATCTCTGGAACCGCCTTTGCGGTACCCATTACCCCTTTCTGCGCCATGAATTCCTGCACGCTCTTGAAAGCACACACTGTGTCAGCCCAGAACAGGGCTGGCAGCCTTTACACCTGAGCATCGAAAAAGCCGGTGAAACTGTTGCCGTCATGCCGCTTTATCTGAAAAACCATTCCTGGGGGGAGTATGTATTTGACTGGGCATGGGCCGACGCCTGGCAACGCCACGGGCTGGATTACTACCCGAAACTGCTGACGGCGATCCCGTTTACACCCGCCCAGGGGCCACGCCTTGGCCACAGCATCCCGCTGGACGAGTTAGTACCCGCGCTGACTTCCGGGCTACAGCAATTGTGCCAATCGCTGGGAGCTTCCAGCTGGCATGGCCTGTTTGTTGAACCGGAGCTACGCCAG
Source organism: Marinobacterium sp. (assembly GCA_025800125.1). GTDB lineage: Bacteria > Pseudomonadota > Gammaproteobacteria > Pseudomonadales > Balneatricaceae > Marinobacterium_C. The sequence continues at coordinate 3,811 of JAOXSF010000051.1, read as the reverse complement.
CAGCTAGTCACGCATCAACAGTTTTCCCGGCTAGGTTGCCAGTATCACTGGTTCAATAACAACTACCCGGATTTCGATGCGTTTCTGGCAACCTTTACCTCACGCAAGCGCAAGAACCTGCGTAAGGAGCGCCAGAAAGTTGTCGACCAGGGGGTCACCCTGACCACCCTGAACGGCCATGAGATCACCGATGCTCAACTGGTACACTTTTACCGTTTCTACCAGATGACCTATCTGAAACGGGGGCGACAGGGTTATCTGACACCGGAATTTTTCCATCAGCTACGTCAGACAATGCCAGAACAACTGGTACTGGTGCTAGCTCATGTGGGTGAACAGCCTGTTGCCGGGGCATTATCGCTACGTTCTGATACTACGCTTTATGGCCGCTACTGGGGGTGTCTGGACGAGTTTGACAGTCTGCACTTCGAAACTTGCTACTACCAGGGGATTGAATACTGTATTGCGCAGGGTCTGCAACGTTTTGATCCGGGTGCCCAGGGAGAGCATAAGATTCAGCGTGGTTTTAAACCCGTTGAAACCTGGTCCTGTCACTGGGTAGCCGAACCCGGCTTTCGCCCGGCAGTAAAACAGTTTCTGGCCGAAGAACAACAAGCAATGCAGCAGCAGATCAGTGAACTCACCACCTGGCTACCTTTCAGGAATGACACCTGACCCTGCCATTCAATAGGCCATCGCCCATCAGCCAGCACACTCGCTATGATGGGCACCATAACGCATCCACCCGCGTTTGTTCGGTAAAGTGAGTACGATACTGCGCCTGCAACAACTCTGCGGTGGCAATAGCGTCAGTCAATGCGTGATGGGCGCTGTAATGTGGCAAGTTATAGCGATGGCGACTATCTGCCAGCCTGATTGACAGTCGCTGCCGTCGAAACAGCCTGCGCAGAAAAGAGCCATAGGGGTTACTGCCACGCCCTTCCCTGTGCAGGCGTGCTTCTAATGCCATGGTATCAATGGCTGGAAAACAGATGCCTTCCTGTACCCTGCGCTGAAAAGCCGCATCCAGAAACTGCTGCTCAATCGCCCGATGATGTACCACCACTACCCGTCCTGCCAGGCACTCTAGCAGCTCCGGTAGCACATCCAGCAGGTCTGGCTGGTCATCAATCGCAGAGTGGGTAATGCCATGAAATTGCACCGAGTCGTCTACTAGAGGCGTGCGAGGTGTCAGCAGCCAGTGCCGGGCCTGGCGGCAATAAATACGCTGCATATCAAAAGGCACCAGCCCGATACTGATAATACTGTGGCGACGGGAATCAAGACCGGTAGTTTCAAAATCCATCGCCACCAGCGGCGTTTCACTGAGCAGGGTATCCGCTGGCACAACCCCCTGTTGATAGAAACGTATTAACTCCGGGTGCTTAGCCCGGCCTGCCAGCCGCTGGAAGCGTGTTGGCCAATCAACGGCTCGACTACCCAGCCTGAAGCGCCGCGTGTCAGTACGAGGAATAAACATGACGGCCTCCCTCAACGACTGGCGTTATAACGGAATTTAAGAAACTTCTGTGCATTGCTGAGAATCTGAAAAGCATCTTTGAGGTTACGGCGCTCAAAATCTGACAGATACTCGGGTTCGATGTTGTTATCCGGGTCGCGCCCTTCTTCAATGTCGCGTGCCTGATGTCGAATTCGTACCGTAGCGATAAACTCCATCGCATCACGTAGATCAGGCCCCCGCCCACTGGGTAACAGGTTGGCCTCAATGATGTCGTCCAGCCGCTCAAACGAGTTGCGGGTATCGGACCCTACTGCCAGCGCATGCACCCGGATCAGATCCGCCAGTGGGGCTGTACCTCGGCGTTTCAGATTGATGGAGTTGTTATGCTGGCCATCTTTTTCCATAACAAAGTCCTGGAAAAAGCCCAGTGGTGGCGTCCGGCTGATTGCATTACGTGCCAGACATGCCAGGAAACGTGGGTTATGCTGCGCTTTACGCACAATGAAACGATTCAACTGATCAGCCCACTCTGTCGCCCCCCAGACTCCGTCCAGATCAAAAAAGATCGAACAGTTCAGTAATGCTCGGGGGTCTGGTTTCTCAATCCATTCACTGAAACACTCACGCCATTGCTGGCGAGTTTTTCGCCACTGTGGATTAGTCGCCATGATCTCACCGGTGCAGAGACTGTAACCACAGCGATCCAGCCCCTGGCAGACAAACTCGGCCAACTGAACAAAATACCGTTCGTGCCGTTCTGGGTCATAGTAGTTATCCAGAATCAGTGCGTTATCCTGGTCTGTCACAATCAGCTGCTCATCCCGTGCCATAGAACCAAGTGCGAGGAAGCAGTACGCGACCGGCGGCGGGCCAAGCTGTTCTTCTGCCAGCTCCAGTAAACGCTGTTTGAAACTGCGCCCGATCACAGCCATGGCGCTCCCGATCATATGGGAGTTTGCATCTTCATTAACCATACGGACAAAGCTGGCACGTACTTCAGATGCCAGCTCTGCCAGTTCATCAACGCTGTTTTGACGGAAGATATTACTGACCAGAAACAGACTGTGCTGCGATTCGTAGCGCACAATGTCAGACAATGCCAGTACACCGGTAGGTAAGCCCTGTTTGAGCACCGGCAGGTGATGCACGTTATAACGCAGCATTGCTAACAGTGCTTCAAAGACATAAGCACCATCATCCAGTGTCACCAGCTCAGTCGACATAATGGTGTCGACCGTTTCATCCAGTGAAAGCCCTGTTGCCAGCACACGGGTACGCAGATCACGGTCAGTAATCACCCCCACCAGCTGCTGGCGCAACGAGGCTTGCGGGTCATCTTCAAAGTCCTGCACGGTGTCCATAATCAGGAGTGAAGACACCCCCTCTTCCGTCATGGTGACGGCCGCCTGCTGGATGGTTGCACCGCGGTGCAAGGTGACGGCATCACGACTGATCAGGCTTTCTACTGGCGCGTTCAGCTGATCATTGCTGCGCTCTTTGCGGGCCACAGTCTGACGCAGGCGCTGGCGGTCTTCCAGTTCAACAAAGTCAGCAAAGCGTTCGTGTTGCTCATAAAACTCGTCAAACAGATATTCAGGTACAAAATACACCAGCGTATCTTCCACCGCACGGGCGGGAAAACGCACCCGGTTATCCATCAGCAATGCCATCTGGCCGAAAATTGTGCCTGCACCCTGACGGTCATGCAGTTCACCACTACGGCGATACACCTCCACAACGCCGCTGCGCACAACACCAAGGTCGTGGGCTTCATCCCCAAACCTGGAGATGTCACTGTCCGCCCGGTAGTAACTGATCTCTACCGCACAGGCCAGCCGAGCCAGGTCTTCTTCTGGCAAGCTGTCAAACGGAGGGTAACGGGATAAAAATGACTGAACCTCAAGCTGCTCTGTTTCCATAAACGACTCCAGCCAGTAACGCAAAACAGACGGTACACAACTCTATATACAAGACGATATATAAAATCGTGCATACAAAACTACACATACAAAACAACAACAGGCCTGTACAACAAGGGTTGCCCATATGAGCCTTGCAGCGCATTCTAGCCCATGACATCAAGCCCATAACAGTCAGAGAGCTTTTATTGAAGCACCTGTACCAGAGCGCTCTGCATCTATCTCAGAGAGCCCCATACCTATCAGGAAATCTTATACAACACCAGCAACTCTACAGTATCTCAGATACTTGACTTCTCCCCTCCGTGAACGAAGGGGATTCCAGGAGCCATTACAGCTCAAAGACCAGGGCGGCTTACACCGCTACCTTTCCCTCTACCGGACGGCCTGGCCCGACCGCGAGTATATTCCTGGCCGCGTTTATATCGCG
>JAOXSF010000049.1 GCA_025800125.1 Marinobacterium sp. | reverse complement strand
CAGGCGTGCATCCCTGCGCAATCAGAAGCGATATCTGGTATCGTTTCCCTTCGGTCAACTGCTGATAACTCATGATGTTCCGTTTCTACTTTGGCGAGCTGAAGCGTATCACCAATCAGTGGTTGACCACCTCTCACCGTTCAATCATGAGTGTTGCACTTATTATCTGAATTCAGGTGGCTATAAGCCACGGGTGTATTTTTAACTCCTGTTTCAAAAGCTGTTTCAAAGCTATGTCAGGAGCCGTTGCAAGGAGTAATACCCATGTCTGACCTGATCAATTTGTTGCAAAGTCTGCCTTGTGAGCTGGCGGAAGAACAGTTCCTGGATCTGTTAAAAACCGACAGCTTGCGTATCGAGCGGATTCTGTCAAACGGCCAGAGTTCGCCGAAAACAGGCTGGTATGACCAGTCTGAACATGAATGGGTGCTGGTGTTACAGGGCGCAGGTACACTGGAGTTTGAACAGGGTGAGTCGGTTACATTGTGTGCTGGAGACAGCCTGAATATACCGGCCCACTGCCGTCACCGGGTCAGCTGGACTGACCCGAAGCAGATTACTGTCTGGTTAGCGGTGTTTTATGGCTAAGTTTACTACTGCTTTTGTCTATTCGATCAAGCTCTGATACATCTGAAATGTTTGACCGGACTTGTATTAACCGTGCTGAATGGTCGGCGACCTGGCTGAACCTGAATTGCAATATTTTACAATTCTGATGTGTGGCCCCGTTGAATAATAAATGTTTCAGTTAGACCCGGCCTGATAAGCGTCCGGGAACAGGGGGAGATGTAGATATGATCAGTACAATCGACAGAACTTCGGACCAGGGTGGGGTTAAAGGTGGTTTCACCAGTGACAATATTGCCGGAGCATCGCTGCCGATACTGCAGGCACTGATTGAGGCCAGCGGGGGTACTGCCTCGCCTTACGGTAATGATGAGCTGACAATACAGCTGGAACAGCGTTTCAAAACGCTCTTTGAATGCGATTTGCGACTGTTTCTGGTACCAACAGGCACGGCGGCGAATGTTATCAGTCTGGCGACTTTGACGCCGGTATGGGGTTCAATTCTTTGTCACCCGGACGCCCATATCAACAATGATGAGTGTAGCGCGCCAGAGTTCTATACCGGGGGGGCTCGCATGGTGAAGGTCGATGGCCGCCATGGCAAGTTAGACTCTGGGCTATTGCGTGCGGCCGCACAAAATAAGATGGGTGATGTACATAGTGTGCAACCTTGCACTGTCAGTGTGACTCAGGCAACAGAAACTGGCCATGTTTACAGTCTGGCGGAGTTGAATGAGATTGGTCAGATCTGTCAGGAAACAGGTATGAGGCTGCATATGGACGGTGCGCGTTTTGCCAATGCGCTGGTAGCGCTGGATTGTACGCCCGCCCAGATGACATGGCAGGCTGGGGTAGATGTGTTGTCATTCGGTGCGACTAAAAACGGTGTGCTGGCAGCTGAAGCAATAGTGTTATTTGATACGGGGCTGGCGACTGAAATGGCGTTTCGTCGTAAGCGGGGAGGGCATCTGTTTTCCAAGATGCGTGTGCTGTCAGCGCAGATTGATGCTTACCTTAATGATGATCTCTGGCTGCATAATGCCCGCCATGCCAATGCCATGGCGCAGCGCTTGAGTCGTGGCCTGAATGCGATTGAGGGTATTGAGCTGATTGGGGAAACAGAGGCGAATATCATTTTCTGTCAGATGCCAGAAGCGGTGATTGAAGCATTACAGGCTTCTGGTTTTCAATTCTACGCTAATCGCTGGGGGCCTGAAGTTGCACGGCTGGTTACCAGTTTTTCCACCTCAGAGCGGGAAGTAGATGCGTTTGTTGACAGGGCAAAAACTCTGATTTCAACAGGGCAAGGTTACTGAGTGCCTGCGTTCACAGGTTTATAACTGACAGAGGGCTTTGGCTGATTGTGAGGTTAATGTATGCCAGTTGGCAATCGGAGCATAGTGGGTATGAAAGACTACATACATTATCACCGCGTTAATGGTGGTTCTGATCTGATTCTGAGTGAGGGCTTTTATGCTGAGTATGAATTCAAACCTCACTATCATCTGGATTATCACATTGGTCTGGTGCTTGACGGCGTACAACGTCAGCAGTTTCAGGGCCAGTCGGTCTTGCTGGGGCCTGGATGTATCTCGGTGATGCCCCCGGGCGAGGTTCACGATGGTAGCGGCTACGATCGTAATGCTTACCGTATGCGCACCTTTCGTATTTCACCAGCGTTGCTGGCTGATAATGTATCTGAGCTGACTGGTAAACTGTTGCAGCCATTTTTCGCAGGGAAAATGGTGGAGGATGCTCAGCTGGCCAGCCAGCTGGTTAAGCTATTTGATAGTATTCAACAGCCCGATAAGCTGGATACCATGGCTGTTGAACAGGCTTGGTTGAGCCTGTTTGAGCCGCTATGGCAGCGTTTGAGTGTGGTTAAACCACAAGTTGTATCCGGTGGTTTGTCATTACAGGAATTACAGCGGGTGCGTGATTACTGTGATGAATATCTGGCTGATAAAATCAGTCTGGAGCAGTTGGCTACACTCTGTGGGCTTAGTCGTTACCAATTTTTACGCCGTTTTGAACGCAGCACGGGGTTAACTCCCCATAACTGGTTGACTCAATTAAGGCTGGAAAAGGCATGTTTATTGTTGCGTCAGCCAGAGTTCTCGCTAACACAGATTGCGCTCAGGGTCGGGTTTTACGACCAGAGCCACTTTATTCGCAGTTTTCGCAAAGGGTATGGCATTGCTCCCTCCCAGTATTAACGGCTAATAGTGTTAATGGCTAATAGTATTAATGGCTAATCCTCCAATGGCTGAGGGCGGGCGAAATAATAACCTTGTTGCAGCCCGATACCTGCTTTGTTCAGTGCTTGACGCTGACTTTCCCGCTCTACGCCTTCCGCGATGCAGCACATGCCGAATTTGTTACACAGATCACGAATAAATAGCAGGGTGTGTTTGTCCTGATCAAGCCGCTTGATAAAAGCGCGGTCAATTTTCACATATCTGGCTGGGAGCTGGCTGATATAAGCCAGAGAAGAATAGCCAGTACCAAAGTCATCAATGGCCAATTGAAAACCAGCATGTACAAGTTGTTGCAGGCAGGGGTTCTGTTCCTCAAGTACGGGCACCAGTATGCTTTCTGTTAACTCCAGCAGCAGGTCGCTGGGGTTACATTGGTGTTTTGTCAGGGTTTGTAGCAGGTTGTCAGTAAAACCGGGTTGCACCATATTAGCGCCGGAAATATTGATACTGATACGAATGCGAGCAGAATATCGCTGGCGCAATCTGGGCAAATCCTGGCAGGCGCGCGCAATCACCCAGGCCTCCAGTTTGGCAATTTTGCCGCTTTCCTCTGCAACGGTAATAAATTCAAGTGGTGAGAGTGGGCCTAATACTGGGTGTTGCCAGCGTAGCAGGGCTTCAATCAGTACAGCCTCTTGGCTGTCGCCATTGACGATGGGTTGATAGTGCAATGCCAGACAGTTGTCAGCGATGGCTTCATCCAGATGGTGGAGTATCTGAGCGCGCCGACGCAGCCAGGACTCCATCCCGGGCTGATAACTGACGGCTCGGTTGCGCCCCTGCTTTTTGGCTTCATACATGGCGGCGTCAGCATGAACCATCAACGTCGGAAAGTCTGGAGCATCTGCTGGCAGAGAAGCGATTCCCAAGCTGGCTGACACCCTGACTTCACAGCCCGCTTTCAGCCGACGGGGAGCGGCAAGTGCTTTCAGTAGCTGGTGTGCCTGTGCTTCTGTTTGGTAGCGAGGGCTGGGCTCCAGGAATACAATCACGAATTCATCTCCCCCGACTCGGGCGCAGATTTTCTGGCCCGGCTGGGCCATTAATACGTTGGCTAATTCGCAGAGCAGCTGGTCGCCTGTACTGTGGCCGTAGGTGTCGTTAACGGGTTTAAAACCGTCCAGGTCAATATAGAACAGTGTACAGGGGCTACTTTCAAAACGTTCCATATATTGCAGCAGACCCCGGCGGTTCATTAGCCCGGTCAGAAAATCAGAACGGGCTTCACGGGCGATCTCCAGTTCCTGTTGTTTGCGCTCCTGAATATCAATCAATGTCAGAGCGTAGTGTGTTGTCAGGTGGGGGGCTTGCTGTAGCGTTGCACCCTGTTTGAGGACAGCGTCCTTGATGGTAATTTCAGCATGATGCCAACGTGCTCCACGTAGAGTATTCAGCCGGATATCACGCCCCAGTGACCCCATGCCCTGAATAAACGTGGCTGCATCATGTTCAGTCAGAACCTCTTTCAGGTTCTGAATTGCATCGCCGAATTGACGGGTAAAGGGTGGATTGCAGCTGATTAGCTGGCCTTTATCATCAAACAGTACAGCCATCGCGGCGGAGGGAATATCACTGTTATTGAGTAGTTCAGGGGAGTGCATTGCTTCAACCAGCATAGCAAGGCGTTCTCCCTGATCTGTCTGAATATGTATACCGGACAAGCGAGTAAATACCCGCTTGCAGATACCGTCAGGGCTGATCTCCCACCAGAGATCAAGCTGTTCGCCGTGCTGGAAACGTTCCAGATAGCCTAGCAGGGTCTGTTCGACGGCCTGGGATTGATCGCCAGAAAAGTCGCGTGCTTGTAGCGTCTGTAAACTATCTGCTTCCCAGAGCGCAACGGCAACTTTATTGGCCCAGGTGATACGTTTGCCAACAATGTCATATACCCATACCGGAGCACATAAGTGTTCGGCGGTCAGATGGTCAAGGTAAGGCAAATTCATGGCGATATAACACTTCCTGATTGTCCCGGTTATCCGTTTCGAAGTGTGCCTGCCTTGGCAAGTGTCTGCTCTGAATGTTATTGCATATAGGTGAACTGGTTTCTGATGGATGTCAGAGCAGATTAGCATATTGCTGGAAAATGGGGATATTTCTGTACGGCAAAGGCACTTGAAAAGAGTACTGGGTAAGAGCCTTCGGTTTCCATAGCAACCGATGACGGTAACTATAGCAAATGGCTTGAGTAGAATGGAGTATGCCAATGTCTGTTCAATGGAGCAGGTCATATGTCTGGTGCATAACCTTACTCTGTGGCATAAGCGCATATGTGGCATCATGTCGTGCTGCCGTCAGAGGTTGAGTCGGATAATCAAATCTTTCCTGTTTACCTCTGTGACGGTGGTGTTTTCTAACCAGTCTATTCAGGCAATTTTAAAGAGATATGTGATGGCCCTGCCGGGAAAAGAAATCTACCGCGCTAACGACGAATTCGGTGCGATTTATGTATTTGAAGATGGTTTACGCCGCTACCTTGCGTTTGGCGGCAATGATGAACAGAGTTGCTGGCTGAAAACAGAGCCTCTGGTTCCACAGCATGAATATAGTCGTGCCATGTTATTGGTCTTGCTGTTTTCAGAACCTCGGCAGAGTTTGTGTCTGGGGCTGGGTGCTGGAGTATTAAACAGCTGCCTTCATGTTCACTTTCCACAACTGAAGCAGCAGGTAGTAGAGCTGCGCCCGGCCGTTGTGGAGGCTGCTTACCGAATGTTTCAGTTGCCTTGTAGCAAGCGGTTAGTGCTGCACACTATGGATGCTAATGAATACCTGCTGGCAGAGACTGGCCGTAAAGTAGATGTTATTTTCAGTGATATTTATGGTGCAGAGGGGCTTGATGAGCAACAACTATCCGATGAATATCTGGAGAACTGCTACCGTCGTTTGAAAAGTAATGGTTGGCTGGTATTGAACTGTTGGCGTGAGCATCAGGGAAGTGATGCGTTGGAGCGCTTGCAGGCGCGCTTTGCTGATATACGTGGCTGCACTACACAGAGTGGTAACTGGTTGCTATTTGCTGGCAAGCAGAGGGATTCACAGAGTTCGAAACAGTTAAGGCAGAAAGCGCGAGTATTGGGGCAGAAAATGGATATTAATCTGTTGGGACTGCTTTCCCGGCTGACTTGTTATTAAACATACTGACTGAAAACAGATAGCCAAAGAAAAGCCCCGCAATGTTGCGGGGCTTTCTATCTGACTTAGTGTTCAGGTATGTTTTCAGCCATTCGTGTCAGGGCGTTCATTATCAGTGCCTGTATGCTCAACACCTTTGGCAGCACTATTATCAGCCGTTTCCTGCTGATTAGTGCTTTCAGTGGTATTTGCTTCTGTTGCTGTGGAATCAGCAATATCTGTTTCAGTCACTGTAGATGAAGCGTTTTCTATTTGCTCCGTTTCAGTAGCTTGTTCGCCAGCGTCCTCTGCCTGAACTGCATCTTCAGGTGTTTCAGCAGCTTCTGCGTCTGGTTTGGCAGGTACTACGTCTACTTGATTTTCGATGCTTTCTTCAGAATCAGTTTCTTCAGAGCTATTTTCCTCAGAGCTACCTTCTTCAGAGCTACCTTCTTCAGAGAGCACTTCTGTAGCGGCGGAGGCTTCTTCAGAGTGGCTTGCTACAGTATCAGGCTCTTTGGAGCCAGGCTCGCTTACTTCGGCTTTTACATCTGTAGTTGTGCCAGCTTCTGTAGTTGTGCCAGCTTCTGGAGCTGTTACCTCTACCGTTTCTTCAGATACCGTTTCTTCAGTAGATTCCGCTTGAGTTGCTTCCTGCTCCGAAGATGATGGTTCGTCAGAAACGTTTTCTCCAGCAGAGGCTTCCTGTGAACTGCTCTTTTCAGACGCTGCGTCTCCAAAGATTGTTTCTTCAGGCGTTGTGGCTGAAGGGGTTGTGGCTGAAGGGGTTGCCTCCGTTGCGACAATATCTGTTGGAGCTTCTACTTCTGCCGCTTCCACTGCTGTTTCGGTTTTTTCAGGTGTTGCTTCCAGAGCGGAAGGTGCTTCTGACACTGCTGCCTCAACGGTCTTAAGGTTTTCCGCTTCAGTCGGTGCGATTTCTGCGGCCTCCACGGTTTCCGTTGTTGCTGCAACTGTTGCTGCAACGCTGGTTACTGCTGTCAGTGCTGCTGCCTCGGCTTCAGCTTTTTGTCGACGCCGAACTTCTCGAGGGTCATTTGCGACGCGGCTACCGCGACGACGACGCGGACGTGCAGGCGCTTCTTCAGCAGGTTCTTCTGCTATTGCAATTGCTGTGTGTGCTTTGGCGTCTTCCGCTTTTTTCGATGCAGGTGCAGCCTCTGCTATTTCAGTTACCGCTGCTTTAGCAGGTTCTACTGACGGTGTGTCTGTAATCCTGGTCCTGGCTGTATCAGCGTTGGCTTCTGGTGCGGCATCTGTTTTTCCTTCATCGGCCAGTATTTCTGTCGTGTCTGCTTTGATGCGCACTGGTGTATCGGCTGCGGCCTGCGTGTCAGTGGTGGCTGTTGCCATCTCTGCCTCAGTCGCCGTGTTTTCTGCCGTTGCAGTTTCTTGCTCGTTATTGCGCTCAGTCTTGCGACGGCGGTCTCCACGACGGCGAGAGCGCTTGCGACCACCCTTTTCGGACTTGTCATCCTTATGAGCTTTCTCGCTGTCTTCCTGCGCATCGGCCTGTTCTGCGTTGGCAGTCGCTGTTTTTTCGGTTGCAGGTGTGTTCGTAGTCTCCGTCACGTCTGCAACAGAGTTTGCTTTCTGGGCTGTGGTTAGGGCTCCATCGTCTGATGTGTCAGCAGTTTCATTGCGGGTTGTTTCAGTTGTTATTGGCTGTTGTGCCGCCGCTGTTAGAGCATTGCCGTCTTCAGCGTGTTGCTCGGCTGTTGCAGTGATGATGGTGTTAGCATCTACAGCCTGCTCTTGCTGAATGGACGCAGTCTGTTCTGCAACGATCTGGGTTTCGGTTGCCTGAGTGTTAACTTCGGTACGCTGTGCAACACGATCACCACCTCGGCGGCGGCGGCCACGACGACGAGGGTTGCGGGTTGGCAGGCGTTCTTCTTCAGTGACCCGGTTTTCTTTCGGGCTTTCCTGGGCATCTTCAGACTCAGCTACAGGAGTATCTTCCAGATTGCTGTCCGTAGTGTTTACATCTTCCATTTCAGTGTCGCGACGGCGACGGCGGCGACGGCGTGACCTCTGAGCATCTTCACGTTCAGCACGTTCTGGCTTGTCCGTACCAGGCAGAGGCTGATCCGGTTCTGGCTGAATGGTGATAACTTCATCGGAATCACGGCTTGAACGACGACGATCACGTTCACTATCTCGCTCACGGCGACGTGAGCGTGGCTTACGCTTACGATCATTGCTGCGGTTGTCGTTATTACGATTGCGAGACGGGCGTTCCTTTTTGCTATCTTTATCGTCGTCGGTGTCGGGTGCTTCATCCTGCTTGTTCAGCATGCCGAACAGTGCTTGCAGAATACGGTCGAACAGCCCTGGTTTTTCGTCGGCGTCTGTTTCTGCAGGTGCGGGAGCACTTGGCGCCAGACTTTTAACCGCCGCAGCTTCACGTTGTACCGGTGCAGTGGTTGCAACTTCTACTTCTTCAAGTTCAGGCTCTGGTTGAAGGGTGTAACTGGCATCGCTGGTGGTGGCAACACTGTGATCATCACGCAGGCGCACGACTTCGTAGTGTGGCGTTTCCATATTTGGATTTGGCACGATCACGACAGTAACGCCATGGCGTTGTTCAATGGAGTGAACAGGTGCGCGCTTCTCGTTCAGCAGGTAAGTGGCAACGCTGACTGGCAGAATGGCGCGAATCTGAGCCGTGCGCTCTTTTGCTGACTCTTCTTCAATCAAGCGCAGGATGGATAGTGCCAGTGATTCTGTGTCACGGATGGTGCCCTGGCCGGAACAACGTGGGCAGACAATGCCGCGAGTTTCTGCCAGTGATGGGCGCAGGCGCTGACGTGACATTTCCAGCAGGCCGAAGCGGGAGATGCGACCCATCTGGACGCGGGCACGATCCAGTTTCAGTGCATCACGCAGGCGATTTTCTACTTCACGCTGGTTTTTGATCGGTGTCATATCGATGAAATCGATAACAATCAGGCCGCCAATATCACGCAGACGTAACTGACGAGCAATCTCGTCGGCTGCTTCCAGATTGGTATTCAGCGCCGTTTCTTCTATATCACTACCGCGGGTTGCGCGTGCAGAGTTGATGTCTATAGAAACCAGGGCTTCTGTCGGGTCAATGACGATGGAGCCGCCAGAGGGGAGTTTTACTTCGCGCTCAAAGGCTGTTTCAATCTGCGTTTCAATCTGGAAACGGTTAAACAGCGGCGTCTGCTCGTTGTAGTTGCGAATTTTCTGTTCGTAGGTCGGCATTACCTGCTGTACGAAGTGTTTCGCTTCGCGATAAACCTCTTCGTCGTCAATCAGAACTTCGCCGATGTCTGCGCGCAGGTAGTCACGGATGGCGCGAATCACAACGTTGCTTTCCTGGTAGATCAGGAAAGGAGCCTGTTTGGTTGCGGCAGAAGTGATCGCCTCCCACAGTGTGACCAGGTAATCAAGGTCCCACTGCAGTTCTTCACTTGAGCGGCCAACACCTGCGGTGCGAATAATGATGCCCATCCTGTCTGGCACGTTAACACCTGCCAAGGCTTCTTTCAGCTGGCTGCGTTCGTCACCTTCAATGCGGCGAGAAATACCGCCTGCGCGAGGGTTGTTCGGCATTAACACCAGGTAGCGGCCAGCCAGACTGATAAATGTTGTCAACGCTGCGCCTTTGTTGCCGCGTTCTTCTTTATCGACCTGGACGATAACCTCGGTGCCTTCTTTGAGCACATCCCTGATATTAGGGCGGTTGCCACGATCAGGTTGGCGATAGAAATACTCACGTGAGATTTCTTTCAGGGGCAGGAAACCATGACGCTCAGCACCGTAATCAACAAAGGCAGCTTCCAGACTTGGCTCAATGCGGGTGATTTTGCCTTTATAGATGTTGGCCTTTTTCTGTTCTCGTGTGGCAGATTCGATGTCCAGGTCATAGAGACGCTGGCCATCGACCAGCGCGACACGCAACTCTTCAGGTTGAGTTGCGTTGATAAGCATTCGTTTCATTCAGGTAATCTCTGATGTGAAACGTGTCTTCATCCAGACCTTTCCATTGCCGGTATTGCCGGATGCGGTCTTGTGCTGCAGTCAGCATGATGGTGTCAGTATTCTGCATCGGTTGTATCTCTTGTCTGTACGGTGTGTTGTGTACAGAAGCATGAATACAGAGCCTTTTCCCCAACTCTGGCTCGACTGCATGATGTATGTGGCGTTCCCCCTGAGGCAGGTGGTGTACGTCCAGCTGTTGCAGAGGCCGGATATTCTGGTTGGGCTCGGTGCTGGCATGTGCAGGACAGTGCGGCACAGTCACAGTCTGCCTGCCCTGGTAGCCCTGTGATGTTGGGGGCTTGCCAGAGTTTGGGCGACTGCTGGACGTTCCAGCAGGCTGTCCGCCAGCGCAGGGCGTGCAGTTACAGTGTCTCCCGAACGCTTCACAGCGAGGTGAGACTATCATGTTGAACCTGTTTGTTATGAATACCTGAATACCTTTAGTGCCGGTATATCAATGCAGGTATTCGGTGGTTCAGCGCGGTGCAGGAATCAGTAACCTCTGTTGTTTTTTTTGGTCGCTGTTGCTGCCATCTGGCAGGTTCCTGGTGACTGTGCGTCTGCACCTCCAACAGCGTATGAAAGGGCTGTCAGATGAAAAAACGTTACACGGGTTTTATTTACATAAGCCATACAGGTGATTGATTTTACAGCTGTTATCGCTGCTTATGAGCAAGCAGTCACAAAATGAAATAAAATACAGCCTTCCTCGTATGGCAGCGCTAGAATATAGCAGCTCTGCCCAGGGGCATCAATTGGATCAGTCTATAGCCGGAGATATATGTCAGAACATCAGGGCGATAAAGCCACCTCTGTCCGTTTTGTAACCGTTACCGATGACCAGGCCGGTCAACGCATTGATAATTTCTTGCGGGTACAGCTTAAAGGCGTACCAAAAAGCATGATTTATCGGATTCTGCGCAAGGGCGAGGTGAGGGCAAATAAAAAGCGGATCAAACCTGAGTACAAGATAGTCGCTGGAGATCTGATTCGTATCCCTCCGGTTCGTGTCGCGGAACGGGCACCTGCGCCTGCTGTGAGCGAAGGGCTGCAAAACCACCTGGAGGAGGCCATTCTGTATGAAGACAATGACCTGATGGTGATAAACAAGCCTTCCGGTCTGGCTGTACATGGCGGTAGTGGTGTGTCGCTTGGGTTAATTGAGGCGTTACGCCAGATGCGACCGCAGGCAAAGTTTCTGGAGCTGGTACACCGACTGGACCGTGATACATCGGGCTGTATCATGGTGGCGAAGAAGCGTAGTGCATTGAAGTTTCTACATCAGGCTTTACAAGGTAGCCGTATTACCAAAATCTACCATGCGCTGGTAACCGGGCACTGGAATGCCAGCAGTCGTCGTGTTGAAGCGCCGCTACGCAAGAATGAGCTCAAATCTGGTGAGCGTGTAGTTAAAGTACAAGCCGATGGTAAGGCTGCATTAACAGAGTTTCGTGTACTTAATCGCTACGGTCGTCGTGCAACGTTGGTTGAGGCTCGTCCAATTACCGGACGTACTCATCAGATTCGTGTGCATGTTCAGTTTGAAGGACACCCAATTATTGGCGACGATAAGTATGGGATTGATGACGTTAATCAGCAGATGAAAGCATTGGGGCTCAAACGCCTCTTTCTTCATGCGGCAGAGTTGCGTTTTCCATTACCGGGGGGCGGACGTCAGATTATCAAAGCACCGCTGGATGCGGGGTTGACTGCTGGGCTGGAACAGCTGGGTGTGACACTGGGGCTGTCAGACGGTAAACAGGGCGAGTAAGTTAGATGAATAGTGATGCCATGAATGAAGATCAGATTTTTCAGGCAGCAGAAGACCTGCTATTTGAGGGAGTTCAGCCTACGCCGCAAGCAGTTGCTGATCAACTTGAGTGTGATCTTGCAGATGTAGAAGCTGTCTGGGGAGGTTGGTGGGAACAGTTGCCAGGTCGTTTACTGGCGCGTGACGTGCATACTGCTTTGACCGATGTGCCTGATGTACTGAATCAGGCAATGGTAAGGATCTGGCAACATGCAGTGCAGGAGGTAAATTCTCGCATTACGTTGGAACGTCGGCAGGTTGATCTTAATGCTGAAGAAATTCGGCGAGCAGCAGACGAAGATGTTCGTAAGGCACAGCAGCAGGCGTTTGAGCTGAACGAGATGATCCGTCTGGAGCAGGATCATGTGGCCGAAGCGCAAAATCAGGTACGTGGTCTGGAAGCTGAGATTCAGGTACTGAAAAATAGCCTGGGCTCTGAAACGTCACTGCGCAAGAAAGAAGAGCAGCGACGCTCTAACGTTGAGCAGGAGCTTGCACATCTGCGTAAAGCCCATGATGATGCCCGGCGTCTTTTTGATCAGCGTATCAAGGAAGAACAGCGCCATGCCATGGAAAATACAGTCAAGGCTGAAAACGATGTGCGTTATTTCCGCAATGCACTGGAGAAACTGCGAGATGAAGTCGGCAAGAAAGAGTCTGCGATGACGCGCACTATTCACGACTTGCAAGCTGAGCTGGCTAAGCGGGATGTTAAAATCGACTCGGCTCGCACCCAGGTTAAAACCATTGAGACAGACCTCAAGCAGCAGCAGACGGATAATACGGGCCAGAGTCGCGAGCTGTCACGTTTGAGTAGTCAGTTACTGGCTGAGACCAACCGTGCCAAGCGCCTTGAAGATAAGGTACGCCAGGTCGAAGATGAGTTGAAGCGCCAGCGCCAGAAACAGGTAAATCTGGTGAATGAGCGCTCCCGCCGTGACAATACATTGCGAGTGCAATTAAAAGAAAAAGAAGAAGAGCTGTTAAAGGTAACGGCTAAAATCAATGGTCTGGAGCGGCGTATTATTGCGCAGGATGAAGAAATTCGTCGTTTGAGTACCCTGAAGAAATAGCGTTTTGAGGCAATCACGTCTCTGGGTTTATTCCAGGTATGACAGGAAAGACCCCTGAACAGTTAGCGCTGTCAGGGGTTTTTTCGTTTATATCACTGCAAATTGAGTGCTGTTGGACTGTTTAAGATATTCTATAGTGTTATAGTAAAATTGTTTTTAATTACTTCTGATGACAGGTGCAGGTCGTATCTGGTGCTGCACCGACTGGGAATATCGTATGAAACTACAGCAGTTACGCTATATCTGGGAAGTTGCTCGCCATGACCTTAACGTCTCTGCCACAGCACAGAGTCTTTATACCTCCCAGCCGGGTATCAGCAAGCAGATCAGGCTGCTGGAGGATGAGTTGGGTGTTGAAGTTTTTGCGCGTAGTGGTAAACACCTTACCCGCGTGACGCCCGCTGGTGAGGCTATTCTGGAAGTCAGTGGCCAGATTCTGCAGAAAGTTGAAAGTATTAAGCAGGTGGCTCAGGAGTTCTCAGATGAAAAGAAAGGCAGCCTTGATATAGCGACAACCCATACTCAGGCACGTTACGCATTGCCTCCAGCGATCACCCGGTTTATTGGTCAGTATCCTGATGTTTCTTTGCATATGCATCAGGGAACACCGATGCAGATTTCTGAGATGGCTGCGGACGGCACAGTGGATTTTGCCATTGCGACAGAGGCGCTATCCCATTTCAGTGATCTGATTATGATGCCTTGTTATCGCTGGAATCGGTCTGTTGTTGTCCCTCGAGATCATCCGCTGACTCAGCGTTCAAAGCTGACACTGCAGGACATAGCTGAATTTCCAATTGTAACCTATGTCTTCGGTTTTACTGGACGTTCGAAACTGGATGATGCTTTTCGCCGTGAAGGGCTGGATCCTAAAGTGGTGTTCACTGCTGTAGATTCAGATGTCATTAAAACCTATGTCCGATTAGGACTGGGTGTGGGCATTGTGGCAACGATGGCCTATGACGCTCAGCAAGATGATGATCTGGTTGCGCTTGATTGCAGCCACCTGTTTGAGTCCAGTACGACGCGGATTGGTTTTCGTAAAGGCACATTCTTGCGCGGTTATATGTATGACTTTATTGAACTGTTTGCACCGCATCTGGATCGTGATCGCGTTGCACAGGTGCAGGCCTGTGGTAATCGCGCTGAAATAGATGAGCTGTTTACTGATCTGGAGCTGCCCACGTATTGATCTCAGGGATGGTTGATTGCGCTGAAGGTCACTCACAGGTACATTGTCGTGCTTCAGGGGAGGTGGCAGGATGTCATCACCCCTGCCTGCACATTTAATACCTGCACACTTAAAGGAGTGACCTGTGGAACTCGCATGCCTTGACCTTGAAGGGGTTCTGATTCCGGAAATCTGGATTGCCTTTGCTGAAGAAACTGGAATTGAAGAGTTGAAGGCAACAACTCGTGATATTCCTGACTATGATGTGCTGATGAAGCAACGCCTGCGTATTCTTGACGAGCATGGCCTGACACTACCACAGATT
>JAOXSF010000045.1 GCA_025800125.1 Marinobacterium sp. | reverse complement strand
GTGCCCCCACTGCCCCCAGTTCCAGTGCTGCCCCCACTGCCCCTACGTTGTTGATCTGTGGGGCAGGCATGGCCACCAGCGGCGATCAGCCCGGACAGGTGCCCCCAGTTCCAGTGCTGCCCCCACTGCCCCTACGTTGTTGATCTGTGGGGCAGGCATGGCCACCAGCGGCGATCAGCCCGGACAGGTGCCCCAGTTGCCCCCACTGCCCCCATACTGTTGACCATTGGGGCAGGTATGGGGAAAGGAATAGTCTTCGATATAGCGCGGGTTATTGAGCTTTCAGAACGGCTGAATATAAGGGAAGTTATAAGGACGGTTATCTGCTGGTGGAGTCGTGAAATATAAAGGCGATTAATAGCACTGCTTAAATATATGGATAGATCGAATAAATAGGGCCTCATATAAAGCCGGTTATTTATAAGCAGGGTATACCGTAGCGAGAGGGGCTTATAGTGAGTTCTGTTGGTACAGTATTAAAAGGCTGTATTAAGGTCTGTTATAAGGCCGGTTATTAACGGTGTAACCACTTGCCAGATAAGCACAGTTATAAGCGTTGTTGTTTATTGGATTGGCTGAACTGGAATAGAGCAGGCTATAGCTTCGCTTATTGGGTGTACCCGCTCTGACAATATAGCGTCTGTTATAACCACCACTATCAGCTGGTGGCTGATCAGTGAAGGTAACCCGGCAACCGGTAGCAATGGGTTTACTGTCACTTCAGGCAGGCCAGGAGAAGGCTTTAAGCGCTGATGCAGTGTCCAGCAGGGTTACTGGCCCTGCTGATCATTGCCCCCTTTAGGAAACAGGCTACGGATCACAGCAAGGAAGGCCGCCAGTACATTCACTGTGGCTGCACCCACCAGCGCCAATACTACCTGATCAGTCAGGAACTCATTGCCTATTGTGGGCTCTGTAGCAGCAGGATCAGGCGGTACAAGATATTCAACGACAAAGTTAACCAGGCCAGAGGCAAACAGACCGTCAATCAGAATCAGCACCAGCACCCACTTAGACCAGAAGCCAACAAAGCCGTATGCTTTTGAGGCATAGTCCTGGCGCATTTCATTTTCAGATTCGGCGGTAATATTACCCTTCAGCCATAGTGCTACAGCATCCTTGCCCTTCAGAGCTTTTCTGGTTTCTGCTGGCATATTCACTCTGTATTACCCCTATCCCTATTACCTCAGAAGCTCACAGCCTAACCGGATATGTTGGTGGGGCATAGCCAGGCTGATGGTCCTGTTCTCCACGCTGCCGATCTATGGGGCACCAGCGACGATTAGCCCGGACAGGTGCCCCAGCTGCCCCCAGTCCCAGTGCTACCCCCAGTGTCTTCTGTACGGGTATACAGTGCGACCGTCTATCTGGCTGGTGATAAAGCAGACTAAGGAACTGGTTGACGAGCTAAGCCAGAATTCTGGCTTAGGTTGGGCCTGATGCTGGTGGCTACCTTGCCCGCTTCCGCCAACGTCCGATATATTCCGCTAACGTGTGTCTGTACGGGTATACAGTGGCCTGCACAGTCCCCACCGGCTGGCCTACTGGGACGCCAGGAAAGGGCGGCTCCCTCGCTGCCTTGGCCAGTCTTCTACTGAGGGGTTACCAGAGGGAGTAACAGAGGATGTTTGAAGGGCCGGAAGATAGAACAGGAATGCACTTTGACGGGTCAAGGGAGGCCTATACCGTGCATATAGCCATATGTCTTTGTATGGGCTTGCGTCCTGAGATTTCAGAGGATGACATACACAGTAACGAAACGTGGTCGAAGAGGTATACCGCCTACAAAGCTACATTTATGAATGCGATCAACAGTGGTCTATTAGTTACGAGCCCACACTCTGTTCATCAGCCCCTGATTGAGTACCGCTATATTCGTAGCTTCCTGATTTTACAGCAACATGCAGCCCAGCAGTTTTATAACATTGAAGAGATAAAAGCGTTCTACGACCCACAGATAACAGTGGCTGAGGTAGAGCAGATGTTTCTCAATTCAGGGTATCTGCAAACCTTACCACGGGCAGAGAAAGCACCTACTTTGAAGAATGTAGTCCCGTTATCTGAAGACATACCCAGACCACGGGAGACATTTACCTCTTTCCAGGCGGCTTGTACTTTACTGGACATAGACCCGGATAAGTTGAAGGCAGCAATGGAAGGTTATGCCTATGTCCTCTATGACTTCTTCCCGGGCCACTTTGAAGCAATTCAGGTTCTGAATGACGAACTGGTTGTAAAGATTCTCAGCGGTGAACTGGAAGCTCAGCAGGAAGGCACAGGGTATTCCATCAGCTATGCGGCTTTACGTTCCTATGCGATCAGACAGGGCATCGTGCCCTATCTGCTCTTTAACGAAATGGAAGTCACGCTTCGTAATGCCCCAGTCCGTTCCACTACTGGCTTTGAACTGGCCGGTCAGCACTTCTTACACTCTGAGCCTCTACCCGCCAATTCCCCGGAAGAAGCCACCAGCACCCCAGAGGGCGAAGCCATGCCGGATACAACTGCACACGAAGACCCGCAGCTACAGGATGATCTGGCAGAGCTGGCACTGTTACTGAAGGGCGACCATGAATATCAGGCCCCGGAGTTGCGTATCTGTATAGAGGCCTGGCTGGCGGTGATGCGTAAGGCAAAGAGCATGCCCGAAGGTAAGTTAAAGCGAAGCATCAATCTTGAGGTTTCTAATTGGGTAAGGAAGCACTACCCCGAAAATGTTTATCCGCAGATCAGCGGGTCTGAATCTGCTTCAGGATTGAAAGGCCGAATACCTAAAGTCTGCAATTGGGACAAATGAAAAGGGGGTAACCCCAAAAAAGCCAGATAATACAAGGCCTGCAGCCATGGGTTACCCCATGGCCCCACATGTAGGGGTAGCCTGAAAATGGCCAGGGGTTACCTGTTTCCACTGCCCGTTATGCTGTTTCATGCCGGTTGTTCGATAAGTTCCGTTAACGACTGAAGGAAGCAGGCAAAGCATGAACAGGATTTTACGACGCAAACAGGTTGAAGAACTGACAGGCCTTTCACGTACCACCATTTATGACCGTATGAAGGCTGGTAAATTTCCTCGCTCTATCCCCTTGGGTGGCCGTGCCGTTGGATGGCTGGAACAGGATATACAGGCATGGATTCAGCAACAGGTTGCCGCTGCTGGTTTGCAGGCGTGAGAAGGGAGCTTCAGCATGACAAAACAACCAGCGGCCACCCTCACAGCGGCCACCAGCCCACAACAGCGCAATACTATAACCTCCCCCTTCTCTAAGTACAGTTACAGGCATGTACGAATGGCAAGAAGGCACACAGGGCCACAGGATCACAGACGCCTGACGGCAGCTGATCTGGCTGATAAGACAGCGCAAGCAGCGGAAGCGGCCTGTTGTCAGGCCCTGCTGAACTGCTACCTGTACCACTACCTGCAGCGGTTGCTGAGTGGGCAGGGCCTGCATGAAGACAAAGAGCAGCGGTTACATAACAACCCCTCGCTATCGTTCTGTATGCAGCAGCTGGTGGGCCTTCATATCCAACTGGATCACCACAACAGCGCTTACAGCCTGATCACCACAGTGGAGAACAGGGCCAGAGCCCAGCAGCTTTGCCAGGCCTTGCAGCCCGTTGTAGAACAACACCAACAGCAGCTGGCCCAGCTTACCCGGACGTAACCATGCAGACACACCAACACCCACCAGCCACCGGGCAACCGGTCAGGGCTGATCAGGATCATATTGCCTGCAGAAACCGGATTGACCACCCAGGTAGCACCGGGCACACTGCCATGGCCACACAGGCACCCCCGGTTTTCGGCAGTAGCGGGGCCGTGCTGTTGTTGCGGCGGGGCGATAGCTGGGGAATGCAATACCTTCGGGAAATACCCGGCAACGGCTTCCTAAGGGCCGAGAGTGAGCCCTGCCACCTGTGGCGGGATGACAGCCAGAGAATACAACACCTTCAGGGAATATCTGGCGGCGGCACCGATTACGCCGAGAGTGAATCCTGCCAACCTCTTCTGTATGGCAACTACCGCAATGGCGGGATGACAGCTGGAAAATACAACACCTTCGGGGAATATCCGGCGGCGGCCTCTTTTGTGCCCGAGAGTGAGTCCTGCCAACCCTCTCTATATAGCAACTACCGCAATGGCGGGACGATAGCCGGAGAATACAACACCTTCGGGGAATATCTGGCGGCGGCATCATATGCGCCGAGAGTGAGTCCTGCCGCCCTTTGCTGCTTCATTTTTACTCCTGTACTCCTGGCAAATAGCATCAATTGTCTGAAAGCGGTTGACCGGCAGGGGCAGGAATCGCACAATGCAGGCCTCTCTCAAAGTAATAGCGGTTACCGCGCCGCTCAAGCGGTTTTTTTGTGCCCAAAAATCATGGCGCTATTGTGCCTGTATGATGGGTACATGCGTCTGTTATGGCGGGATGATAACTGGAAATACAATACCCTTCGGGGGAATACTGGTAGCGGCCCCTATTACGCCGAGAGTGAATCCCGCCACCCTTCATTCAGGGTGGTTCTCTATACTCACAAAGTAATGGGAGGCCACAGGATGGCTATCACTCGCAACGCTGCAGATCAGCAGCATAATCCCTATGCAACCCTTTCTTTTGTCCAGCCTGCCATTGATGGCGTGGGCTACAACTTCTGGCATGTGCCACCAACCACCAGTTACGGCCAGGCTTGTCGCTTTGGTTATCAGTTTGGGGCCGACTTCGCCCAGTATCTTCTGGCCAACCCTCAATGGGTAGGTGCCAACCTGCTTGGCAATATCGTTCGTGCTTGCGCCGCAGATATGGCAACACCCGCGCACCCTGACGACTCTGACAAAAGCCACGGTTATCTGGTTGGTTTTCTCAGTTATCTGGAACGGCTTGTTTATACGGGTGCCCAGCAGATCGACCCGTTGCAGTTGGCGAACAGGTTGCAAGGCCAGTCACTACAAATAGAGCTGAACCGCACGATCAGGGCGATGAATGGCACAGAGCCAGATGATGACTGGTTCTTTGAAGATAGCGAAGGCCAGTCTGCTGAGGCGGAACAACCGGCGGCGGACGCTGATTCTATCTCTGACTCCACATCTGTAGCGTAACTGGGGGCTGTTATGAACCAGAATTACGGCACAGTTACGCCCATTTTTTGCCATCAGCGCAAACCCGCAACCCCACAATCACAGCCAGCAGGCAGGGCTAAGGTCATACCGATCAGTGTGGTAGACCCGGCAGCTTTATTGTTGGACTACAAAGCCTGCATTGATCATTCCGGGTCAGTTCCCCATAGCGAGCGGGAGTCCTATATTCAGGCACTGGAGCAGCACCGGGCCCGGTTACGTCATGGTGAGCGTTTCTTGAAATCAGAGAATTGCACTGTTGCAGCGGTATTACTACGGGGGCTGGTGGCTGCTGATGCAGGGATACGGCGTTACAAGGCTGAAGGTTCGCAAGATGGTCAGTTGATAATAGACAGCGTTACAGCCCTTGTTGCTCTGGAAATGCGCTTGGACAAGTACATTAACCACCTGCATGAATCCGCCGAGATCATGCAGCAGCAGGTGGCCCGTAATGAATGACCATAATCGACAGGCCCCCTATATCGACTTTGCCCTGTTGATCAGGCAGCTGGACGCTACCCGGCTGGTGCCGGAGTGGTTGCCTGACGGCAAACGGCAGGGGAACGAATGGGTCACCCGTAACCCGACCCGGCAGGATAAACAGGCCGGGTCATTCAGCGTTAACCTGAACAGCGGTAAGTGGTCAGACTTTGCGACCGGTGACGCGGGTGGCGATCTGCTCAGCCTCTGGGCTTATATGTACCACGGTAAAGATCAGAAGGCCGCTGCCCATGATCTGGCCCGCCGGTACAACATCGATGCCCGTGCAGACAGCCAGGCCAGCCGGAAACGGTTCAGCCAGTCACAGGCCACCAGCAGCCATGCAGCACCGGCACCACAACCGGCACCGGTACAGCCAGAGAGAGACGAGTGGCTAATGGTGATGCCACTCCCAAGGGAGATAAAGAAACCGTCAGAGCTGAAGCACAAGCGACTGGGTAAGCCTTCCCGTTTCTGGTCTTACCGGGATGCTGAGGGGCGTTTGCTGTTCTATATCTGCCGCTTTGACCCGCCCGGTGAGCGTAAGCAGATACTGCCCTATGGCTACTGGACAAACCGACAGATGGAAGGGCAATGGCGCTGGAAGGGGATCAGCGGCAAACGTAAGCGCCCCCTGTATGGGCTGGATCGTCTGGCCCGTAACCCTGACAGTCCGGTTGTGGTCTGTGAAGGGGAGAAGGCCGCTGAGGCCTGTCAGTTGCTGTTACCCAGGTTTGTTGCCGTGTCATGGATGAACGGTGCAGGCAATGAAGCCAAAGCAGACTGGAGCCCACTTGAAGGCCGCCGGGTAACCATCTGGCCGGACAATGACGACTCAGGGCGCAAGGCAGCCAATGCGGTTGCCAGTCAGTTGAAGGGCGTAGCCAGTGCGATCAGTCTGGTATCGCTGCCCCGCACATTGCCAGAGAAGTGGGACGCTGCCGACGCGAATGCAGAGCAGGCCCGCCAGCTGGTGGAGCGAGCCCGGCCAATGGAGGAGTTACCCAGGGGCTTCAGTCTCAGGGGAAGCGGCCTCTGGTACTGTGACCCGGACGACGATCAGCAGCGGGAGCATTGGGTATGTGCGCCGCTGAATGTCACGGCTCGCACCCGCGACCAGCGCAACGAGAACCACGGCTACCTGCTGGAATTTCAGGATATGGATCACCACCCCCACCAGTGGGCCATGCCTGCAGAGATGCTGGCGGGGGACGGTAGCGACTACCGCCGGGTACTGCTGAACAAGGGGCTGGCCATTGCGCCTGGTTCAAAAGCGCGGCAGTTGCTGACCCAGTATGTGCAGACCTGTCGGCCCCATGGCCGGGGGCGTTGTGTCAGTCAAACGGGCTGGTATGACGGCGTATATGTGCTGCCTGATGACGTTATCGGCCACAGTACAGAGCGGGTGCTGTTGCAGACTACCAGCGGCGATTACTCTGGTTATGACTGTACCGGCACACTGGAGGGGTGGCAGGCGGGGGTGGCGCGTTATTGCCTGGATAACAGCCGTCTGGTTCTTGCTGTATCTGCTGCCTTTGCTGCGCCGTTGCTAAGCCTGATCCATATCGAGGGTGGTGGTGTGCATCTACGGGGTAGTTCCAGTACCGGTAAGACCACGGCCCTTGTAGTGGCGTCCAGTGTCTGGGGTTCCCCTGACAGAATCCGTCGCTGGCGAGCCACCAGCAATGGCCTTGAAGGGGTGGCCCGTGCCCACAATGACAGCCTTCTCTGTATGGACGAACTGGCCGAACTGGCCGCCCGTGAAGCCGGACACGTTGCCTATATGCTGGCCAATGGTTCAGGCAAAAGCCGGGCGGACAAGAACGGAGAGCAACGGCAGGTGGCAAGATGGCGCTTACTGTTTCTGTCCACGGGTGAAATCAGCCTTGCTGACCATATCCGTGAAGGTGGGGGCCGTTCCCGTGCTGGCCATGAGGTGCGGATAATTGACCTCCCGGCTGATGCTGGCGCGGGGTATGGCCTGTTTGAGGAACTGCATGGCCAGACAGACGGGGCTCATTTGTCCCGCCTGCTGGTGGAGCAGAGCAAGCAGTTTAACGGCCAACCGGCACGGGCCTTTCTGGCCCAGCTGGCAGCCCATAAAGAGGAAGCGATCAGGCTGGTGGACGATACCCGCCAGCACTTCCTGACGCTGGTAGCACCGGCTGCAGCAGACGGACAGGTGAAGCGAGTGGCTGACCGCTTCGCCCTGATCGCAGCGGGTGGCGAACTGGCCAGCGGCTGGAAGATCACCGGCTGGCCACAGGGGGCTGCCACTGACGCGGCTGAAACCTGCTTTCAGAGCTGGCTGGATAACAGGGGTACATCGGGTTCACTGGAAGATAAACAGGCACTGGAGCAGGTACGCGGCTTCTTCCAGATGCACGGTCGGGCTCGCTTTGGTGATGACCAGAGCACAGAGGAAAGCGTCAGAGACAGGGCAGGCTTTATCAAGCAGGACCAGGGCGAACGTACCTTTCTGGTATTCCCCCAGGTGTTCCGGGACGAAATCTGTCTGGGGCTGGACTATACCCAGGTGGCCCGACTACTGGCAGAGCGTGATTACCTCGTTATGGATGGTCGCCACTATCAGAGGAAAGTCAGCCTGCAGAACGGTTCCCGCCCCCGCCTGTATGTTATTCGAGGCTCTATTCTGGATGAAGACTGAAGGGCAAGGATGCCCGTTTATTCACCACCCCAAAGAACAAAACTCTGATCTAGTCATACCTGTATTTACCAACCAGTCCGGCTTTGACGTCTGGTTTGTAATTCGGTAAAACGAAACTTCTACTTTAGACTAAAGTATTAGGAGGCCGGATGGCTGACAATGATTACAACGTGTTTAAAGGGCCGGACGATAAATGGCGAGCAAAACGCCAGGGAGCAGACAGGGCTGCTATCGTCACTGATACACAGGATCAGGCTTTTCAGAAAGCCCGTGACCTGGCCAAAGATCGCCAGAGTGAGGTATCTATTCACCGAGGCGATAACGGGCAGATCAGAGCAAAACATAGCTATGGTCATGATCCACGGGACATAGAAGGCTGAGGGGCTACAGATGGTTACTGTCATAATCGAGTACAAGGGCCTTGAGCAGGAAGCGAGTCAGACAGAATTCAGCCGTGTGCCTTGCAAAGATGAACGGATAGAGCTGGATGGCGCTGAATATAAGGTTGAAAGCGTTACTCATATCGCTGGTGGAGAGGAAGCAGCGAGGCTGACAGTTCTTTCTACTACAACGGAAGTACATGCTTTTGCAGGTAGAAGCCAGAGAAGAAGAGGCCGATAGTATCTATGGCTCATTAGATGAAGACTGAAGGGCAGGGATGCCCTACCACCCTGAACCCGAATCTGGGTTCTGCTTCTGATCTATCTAACTACAGATAGCATGCCTGCATAAATGATCAGACCGGATATTTCCGGTTTGCCTATCAGAGGGGAGTGATTAATTGGCGTCCCCTTTAACCAGACCTGTACCCATCTGAATACCGTTTGTCACTTTTCACCCACGCTGATCAGGCCGGGCTGGTGGCGCGGTTGCCCCCAGTGCCTCTGCTGCCCCCAGTGCCCCACAGCTCCAGATCATGGGGGCAGGCCATGCCCACAGTGTTGATCAGACCGGGCTGGTGGCACGGCTGCCCCAGTACCTCTGCTGCCCCCAGTGCCCCACAGTCTCAGACCATGGGGGCAGGCTATGCCCACAGTGTTGATCAGGCCGGGCTGGTGGTGCGGCTGCCCC
>JAOXSF010000025.1 GCA_025800125.1 Marinobacterium sp. | reverse complement strand
ACCCTGCATGAAGGACAATCTGTCAGCTTTTTTGAAGTTGAAGGCCAGAAAGGTCCTCAGGCTGATCAGGTGACACCAATCTGATAGATACATGCTATAGAGAGCATAGAGAGGCAGGTTTTTACCTGCTTTTCTTTTTTCTGGTAATCTGCTTTTGTGAGTCGTGCAGTAAAGGTGTGTAGATAGCTATTTGCAGACCGAACGCATAACGTGTACTGATCAGGAGGTAACAGAGGTGAAGCGTGTACTGTTACTTATTATGGGGGGGGTATCGTTACTGCTTGCAGCTGTAGGGGTTCTTTTACCGTTGCTGCCAACAACGCCCTTTGTGCTGGTAGCTGCCTGGTGTTTTGCACGTTCGTCTACTCGCTTCCATCATTACTTGTTGCAACATCGGTTATTTGGTGCGTTGATTCGGGATTGGGAGCGCTATGGTGTTATCCCGTTTCGAATTAAATGTCTTTCTACAAGCATGATGTTGGTGATGGTCAGTTATCCGCTGATTTTCCGTGATTTTTCTCTGTGGCTGAAAGCTGGTGTAGTCATAACCATACTGGTTGCACTCTGGTATATCTGGAGCCGTCCCTCCGTGCCCGTCTCCCGTTAACACACTCTGACGCTTCTTTTTTCTGTTACTCACGTCCTGTAAGATATAACACTGTTTTTATATACAGTCATATGGCCGTACGGCGTGGCATTTTCAGATGCACGTATAGGAAAGTCAGTATCAGGATACTCAGACTCTAATGATTCTTTACATTGCAGAAAAGCCCAGTCTGGGGCGAGCAATCGCTGCTGTCTTGCCCAAACCGCACAAGAAAGAGGAAGGGTGTATCCGGGCTGCCGATGGTTCTGTTGTCAGTTGGTGCATCGGTCATTTGCTGGAGCAAGCTGAACCTGATGCCTATGACGACAGGTATAAATCCTGGCAACTGGCACATCTGCCAATCATACCTGACCAATGGAAATTGGAAGCTAAGCCGAAAACACGTAAGCAATTGACTGTGTTGCGTAAACTGGTGCGCGAAGCAGACCAGTTAGTGCATGCAGGTGATCCTGATCGCGAGGGGCAATTACTGGTCGATGAGGTCATTGATTATCTGGGCGTCAAGGGTGCTAAGAAAGAGACTGTGCAACGTTGCCTGATCAGTGACCTGAACCCGGCAGCGGTCAAGCGTGCACTTCAGCGGTTACGGCCTAATCGGGAATTTATACCGTTATCTGTTTCTGCACTGGCACGCTCCCGCGCAGACTGGCTTTATGGCATCAATATGACGCGTGTGTATACGCTACAGGGGCGGCAGGCTGGTTATAACGGTGTGTTATCTGTAGGTCGTGTGCAGACTCCAGTTCTTGGATTAGTGGTGCGCCGAGACCGGGAAATTGAAAACTTTCAGCCGAAACCTTTTTTTGATGTACTGGCGTTATTGCAGACCACTCAGGCAGAGCAGTTTCGTGCCCGCTGGCAACCCAGTGAGGCTTGTCGCCCCTGGCAGGATGATGACGGTCGTGTGCTATCAAAGTCGCTGGCAGAAAATGTGATCCAGCGTATCAGTGGTCAACCGGCAACGGTAGTCGCGTCCAGTTGCAAGAAAAAACAGCAGGCAGCGCCTTTACCCTATAACCTGTCGGCACTACAGATTGATGCCGCCAAACGATTCAGCCTGAATGCACAGCGTGTTCTGGATACTTGTCAGTCGCTTTATGAAAAGCACAAGCTGATTACTTACCCTCGTTCTGATTGTCGTTATCTGCCGGAAGCTCATTATCACGAAGCGCCGCAGGTAAATGCAGCAATCTCTGCAACCTGCATGGCATTGGTTGATGCCAGTAAAGGGGCAGATCTTTCTCAACGTAGCCGTGCATGGAATGACAGCAAGGTTGAAGCTCACCATGCCATTATTCCTACCAGTCGTAAGCTTTCACCCCAACAGTTGTCGTCGGATGAACTGAAGGTTTATGAGTTGATAGCCCGGCAATATCTGGCACAGTTTTATTCACCCTGGTGTTATAAAGACCGCCAGCTGGATGTTGAAATTGCAGGCGGGCTTTTTATTGCGCGAGCTCGACAGACACAAGACCCCGGCTGGAAAACGCTTTTTGGTGGTGCTGATAAAAACACTGAAGAGAAAGATTCTGATCAGCAACGTTACCTGCCAGAACTTGAGAAAGGTGACGTGTTGCAGTGTATTAAAGGTGAACTGCAAGAGAAGATGACGCAGCCACCCAAAGCGTTTAATGATGCTTCATTACTGGCTGCAATGACGGGTATTGCACGCTTTGTGACAGACTCTGAATTGCGTCGTGTGTTACGGGAAACAGATGGTCTGGGTACAGAGGCAACCCGTGCCGGAATTATTGAGCTTTTGTTTCGTCGTCAGTTTTTGCGGCGTAATGGTAAAACGATTAATGCAACGCCGGCTGGTTGTGCCTTAATTGACAGCTTGCCAGAACAGGCTACCAGCCCGGATATGACAGCGCGTTGGGAAGCACAGCTGAATGACATCAGCCAGAAGACTCTGAGCTATCAGCACTTTATGAATCCATTGACTGGGAACCTGCATGAGCTGATAGACCAGGCGCGGGCTGTCGTACCTGAAGCGTTACGGGGTATTCAGGCACCTGAACGAAAACGTCAGCGTAAAGGTGGTAGAAAGCATAAGTCGGTAGTGCGTCATAAAAAATAGAATGAATCTGTAGATTGTTTCAAACTTGCTACTAACTTGTTGTTTTTTCAGTAAATTGATTCGAGTCAATGTAGGGTAAAATTTCTCCTAATACTTAAGGCGTAAGTTTGCGCTTTACAGGCAGAAGCGGCGGCAGTATATTCGCCGCTTTAATAGAAAATACGTAATTTTCTATCATCTGTTTTCACAACTACTTAACGCAGTGATACCTGTGCAGCTGATCTGAGTACTGGTGGGTTACAGTGCAGATTATGTCGTTGCTGCCAGCTGCCTGCTCGGGGAGATGGCCTTGATGGCTTTGAACAATGCGCGGGAGATCACGTTGCAGGCGGGAGAAGAGCTCGTCACAACGACTGACCTTAAAGGCATTATTACCTATGCAAATGACCCTTTTTGTCGGGTCAGTGGTTATAGCCGTGAAGAGCTGTTAGGGCAGCCGCATAATCTTATTCGCCACCCGGATATGCCAGCCGCGGCTTTTGGTGATCTCTGGTGTAAGCTGCGGGCTGGCCAGCCCTGGCGAGGGGTTGTTAAAAATCGTGCTAAAGAAGGTGGATTTTACTGGGTAGACGCTTATGTGACCCCGTTGTATGAGCAAGGGCAGATCGTTGGCTATCAGTCTGTCCGTCGTCGGCCGGCTGATGAAGTTAAACAGCGAGCGCAGCGGATGTACGCACAGGAGCAGCGCTTCAGCCTGCGTCGTTTGCTACGCGCTGTGCGGGTACCTGTCTGGGTGAGTACTGTCCTGGTGGCAGCAGCATTGACGGCTTCTATGTTGTCGCTGGAAGCACTGATTCCACTTGTTCTAGTTATGTTGCTCAGTGCGTTGCTATTTTCAGAAGAGTTACTCAGCCTGCCGCGTCTTATTCGTTCCTTGCAGCGAGATTATGATAGTGCGTTGTGTCGAGCCGTTTATAACGGTTCTAACAAAGCCAGTGTTGTGAATTATCACCTGCAGATGAAAGATGCCCGTATTGCTACGGTGCTGGGGCGGACGCGTGATACTGCTGGACAATTGCAGGTAATTGCTCAGTCACTGACACGTTCTGTTGCGTCGCTTGAGCAAGGTGCAGATCTACAGCGTCAGGAAATAGAACAGATTGCCGCAGCAATTCATCAGATGGCTTGTACGATTGAAGAGGTTGCCAGTAGTACTCAGAATACCAGCAGTCAGACACAGCATATGGTGAATGAATGTACCCAGGTTGTCGGCGCAAGCCAGGCGAATTGTCGCGAGATAGAAACGCTGGCAGGTACGGTAACGCAGGCAAGCGATCAGGCACAGGCGTTGTCCCGCAAAGTAGATGATGTGCAAGTCGTGATGGGAGAAATTCAGGCGATTGCAGAGCAGACTAACCTGTTGGCGTTGAATGCTGCGATTGAGGCTGCGCGTGCGGGGGAATATGGGCGTGGTTTCGCAGTGGTCGCTGATGAAGTGCGCAACCTGTCTGCCCGTACGGCAGAGATTACCGATTTGAGCCAAAATCGTATGGGCGAAGTACGAGAAGCTCTACAGCAGCTGGTGGGCCAGAGTCAGAGTAGCTACGAGCAATCCCAGCGTTGTCTGACATCAGCGCAGAATAGCGAGCAAGGGGTTGAACGTATTACAACTTCAATACAGTCTATAGCTGATCTTTCAGCTCAGATTGCCGCAGCTGCCGAAGAACAACACATGGTTGCCAATGAGATTGGTCGTGGTATTGAAAAGATTAATGGCGTAGCTGACAACAGTGTCAGCAATACACGTGATGTATACCAGAGCGCTCGTAACCTGAATGATCGAGTGCTAGGTCTGAAAGATCTGAGTGCAACGTTTGGCTGATGATACTGTGTGATTAGCCCGGATATAAAAAACCGCCAGCAGGGCGGTTTTTTATATCCGGGCTTTATTTTGTTTGTCGTACTGACTATCGGTTGTATTGACTATCTGCTGTGCTGTGCTGTGCTGTGCTGTGCTGTGCTAGATGCAGGTGCTAGAGAGGTGGTTCATATCCGCCGTATTGCGGCAATGCTTGATGCCTGTAACGGTTGCTGACAGGGTAAGGGGGTGGCATGCTGTTTCCCCTTATGTTGTCAGGGAAATCCATTATGAGTGAGCAGAAGCAGCTACGTGCCGTTCAATGGTATGGCAAAGATCTTTACAAAGCCGATCTTAGAGGTGCTGATCTTCGCGAAGCCGATTTGCAAGAAGCAGACCTCAGTCATGCTGATTTGCGAGAGGCTGATTTGAGTAAGGCTGATCTGTCTGGTGCTAATCTTTATCATGCTGATCTGCGTGGAGCGCGGCTGGTGGATGCGACGTTACGGGAGTGTGACCTGTTTCATTGTCAGTTGGATGAGGCAGATCTGACTCGTGCCTGTCTGATTAAGGCAAATCTGAATGCCGCCAGTGCCCGCAATGCGTGTTTTGATAAAGCAGATTTTTACGAAACCAGTTTCTATAACGCAGATATGCGTGATGCTCGGATTCGTGGCGCTGATTTTTTTCATGCAGACCTGTTCCATGCCCGCCTGGATAACGCCGATTGCACAGGGAGTGATTTCACAGATTGTTATCTGACCAATGCGGATATGGCTGGTGTTGTGCTGGAGCAGGCTGACCTGAGTGGTGCGACCATGCCTGATGGTAAAGTGTGTGGGCCTGGGTCTATTGGTGAATGTCGGGAGAAAGGCGAGGATATGCCAGGGTTCCCACCGTTGGGCATGCTTCCTATGGGATAAGGAGCTCCCGTCAGTTGTTAATACTTAGCAACTGACGGGGGATAGAGTTATGTGTCGTTACTGTTTAGTCGGATGCCGCGTTCTTCAATGGTAATCAGGCGCTGTTTATATAGTGAACCTACGCCCATCTTGAAGCTTTTCTTACTGACACCAAACAGGCTGGCGATCAGTTTGGGTGAGCTGCGGTCATTCACTGCCATATAGCCGCCTTCCTCTTCCAGGCGCTTTAAAATATCAGCAGCGATGCCTTCGACTTTGCCGTACCCCGGTTTCTGCAGTACCAGGTTTATTTTGCCGTCTGGGCGAACCTGTTTGATGTAACCGTCCAGCTGTTCACCATGAACCAGTTCTCGATAGGCATCGTTGTCATAGATAACACCGCTATAGCGATTGTTGATCAGGGCAACGTAGCCAATATCGGTGTGGTCTGTTACCAGCAACTTGACGGCATCACCCTGTTGAAAAGGTGCCGGGCCTTTATCAATAAAGCGGCTCAGGCGAGTAGACGCAACGATGCGTTCACTACTCTCATCAAGATAGATGTAGACGACAACCAGATCTCCCTTGCGGGCTTTACGGTTTTTTCGCTGTTCGCCGTAAGGGAGCAGCAGATCTTTTGGTAATCCCCAGTCCAGGAAGGCGCCAATACGATTGACATCGCGTACCCGCAGCGCTGCAAAGCACCCTGCTGTTGCAAATGGTTTTTCCGTTGTCGCGATCAGGTAGTCTTCAGAATCAAGGTAGATGAAAACATCCAGGCTATCGCCTGGTTTAGCGCCTTCAGGGACATAA